>JAJZRK010000261.1 GCA_021802745.1 bacterium | reverse complement strand
GATCTGCCGCACGTCCTCGGCAGCCGCGGCGGCCGGCACATCGCGCCGAGCGACAAGCTGAGCGTGGCGTGCATCGGCGTGGGCGGCATGGGCGCCAGCGACGTGCGCGGTTTCGCCGCGCAGCCCGACTGCAATATCTACGCGCTGTGCGACGTGGACGACGTGAACGCCGAGCGCAGCTACCGGTTGCAGCCGCAGGCCAAGAAGTACAAGGACTACCGCGAATTGATTGACAAGGAACACAAGAACATTGACGTCGTCACGGTCTCGACGCCCGACCACCATCACGCGGCGGCGTCCATGCTCGCGCTGAAGGCGGGAAAGCATCTCTACTGCCAGAAGCCGCTGGCGCGCACGGTGGCCGAGGTGCGGGCGCTGAAGGCCGAGGCGGCGAAGCGTCCGAAGCAGGCAACGCAGATGGGCAACCAGGGACACGCCGCCGAAGGCATTCGCATCCTGCGCGAGTGGGTGGAAGCCGGGCTCATCGGCAAGGTGGAGTCGGTGGACTTCTACACCAACCGTCCCATCTGGCCGCAGGGCATCAAGCGTCCCACCGAGGCGCACAACGTGCCGCCCACGCTCGACTGGGAACTCTGGCTTGGACCGGCCGCGTTTCGGCCGTACCATCCGGCCTACGCGCCGTTCAACTGGCGCGGCTGGTGGGACTTCGGCACGGGCGCCATGGGCGACATGGCCTGTCACATCATGGACTGCTCGGTCTGGATCCTTGGCCTCAAGTTCCCCGGCCGCGTGATTCCCGAGACGTCGCAGCTCTTCCCCGAGACGGCGCCCAAGATGTCGCGCATCACGTACGAGTTTCCGGTGGCGGGGACGATGAACGCGGTGGGCAAGAACGGCACGCTCACCTGCACGTGGCGCGATGGTGGTATTATCCCCGCGCGCCCGGACGGTCTCACCGCGCTCGACAACTGGCCGCTGTGGGAAGACGGCCTGCAGGTGTGGACGGGGGAGAAGGGCATCGCGGTCGCCGGCACGTATGGCGAGAACCCGCGCCTGCTCGACGCCGAACTCGACAAGCAGGTCAAGGCGAACCCGCTGCCGCAGAAGTACGCACGCACCAAGGGCGTGTACGGCGAGTTCATCGAGGCCATCAAGAACGGCACGCAGCCGGGCTCGAACATCGCCGGCCATGCGGGGCCGCTCACCGAGATGATCGTGCTCGGCAACCTGGCCGTGCGCGCGGGGCGCGCCATTGACCTGAACCCGACGACGGGCGAGGTGCTCACCGCCGGAATCCCGGCGGAGTGGATCTCGACGCCCTATCGCTCGGGATACTCACTCTGATGACACGACACGCGCTCGTCGTCTCGCCCTTCGCGGCGGCACTGCTCCTCGGCGTTGCCGCGCCCGCTCGCGCGCAGGACGCTCGCGCCGGCGCCGGTGCGACCGCGCCCAGGTCGTCTGCGACCGCGCGAGCCGGTGCGCCATCGCCGTACGTTCAGGGTCGGCCGTCGGTCTACGCCCCCGACGCGAACCTCCTGCTCGCCGAGCGTGGCAGTGAGATGCGCGGCGTGGTGGAGCGCTACACGGCCGACCGCATGGTGCTGCAGCGGCGGTATCCGCAGCAGTACTCGCCGGCACAGCGCGAAGTGTTCGGCAAGTTCTACGACGCGTGGCTCGCCCAGCTCAAGGCCGTTGACTTCAACAAACTGAGCCACGACGCCAAGGCCGACCACATCCTCCTGCGCAACACCATCGAGGAGGCGCAGGACGAGCTGCAGCGCGACAGCAAGGTCTATGCGGAACTCGGCGCGCTGCTGCCGTTTGGCGATTCCATCTTCACGCTCGAGGACCTGCGCCGCCGCATGGAACCGGTGGACGGCCCGCGCTCGGCGCGCACGCTCTCGTACATCGGCAAGACGGTCAATGCGCTGCGCACGAAGATCGAGAACCCGCCCAAGGGCGACTCGTCGGCGGCGAAGATCAGCAAGGTGGCGGCGTACCGCGCCGCCGAGGTGACCGCCTCGATGCGCACGCTGCTGCGCAGCTGGTACCAGTTCTACAACGGCTACGACCCGCTCTTCTCGTGGTGGACGGGGGCGCCGTACCGCAGTGCCGACTCGGCGCTCACCAACTACCAGCGCGTGCTGCGCGAGAAGATCGTCGGCTGGAAGCGCGGCGAGGACGAACCCATTGTCGGGCTCCCCATCGGCCGCGCGGCCATCGAGACGAGCATCAGGCACGAGATGCTGCCGTACTCGCCCGAAGAACTGATCGCGATCGCCGAGAAGGAGCTGGCGTGGGGCGAGTCGGAGATGAAGAAGGCGTCGCGCGAGATGGGCTTCGGCGACGACTGGAAGGCGGCGATGGAGCAGGTGAAGCAGAGCTACGTGCCGCCGGGCGAGCAGGTGAACATGGTGCGCGACCTCGAGTTCAATGCCGTGCAGTGGATTCGCGACCACGACATGGTCACCATTCCGCCGTTGGCGCAGGATGTCTGGCGCATCGAGATGATCTCGCCGGAGCGGCAGAAGACGTCGCCGTTCTTCCTGGGCGGCGAGGTGTTCCAGGTGGCGTACCCCACCGACAGCATGTCGGACGACGACAAGCTGATGGCGATGCGCGGCAACAACCCGCACTTCTCGCATGCGACGGCCTTCCATGAGATGATCCCCGGCCACCACATGCAGGGGTTCATGACGTCGCGGTACTACCCGTACCGCCGCGAGTTCAGCACGCCGTTCTGGAGCGAGGGGGGCGCGTTCTACTGGGAGACCATCCTCTGGGACAACGGCTTCCATGCCAGCCCCGAGGACCGCATTGGCGCGCTCTTCTGGCGCATGCACCGCGCGGCGCGGATCATCTTCTCGCTCAACTTCCACCTCGGCAACTGGACGCCACAGCAGTGCATCGAGTTCCTGATTGACCGCGTGGGGCACGAGCGGGCGAATGCCACGGCCGAGGTGCGCCGGTCGTTCAACGGCTCATACGGACCGCTGTATCAGGTGGCGTACATGATGGGCGGGCTGCAACTGCGCGCGCTGCATCATGAGGTGGTGGACGGCGGCAAGATGACCAACCGCCAGTTCCATGATTTCATCTACACGCACGGGTCCATGCCCGTGGAAATGGTGCGGGCGCTGATGCTCAAGCAGCCGCTGGCGCGCGACTACGCGACGCAGTGGAAGTTTGCGGCCACGCTGCCGCCCCCTGGAGGCAAGTAAGACCATGCCGGTACGCGTGGAAGCGGCGGTTGACTCGTTTGCGGGAGCGATGGCGGCGCAGGATGCCGGCGTGCACCGCATTGAGCTGTGCGGTCCCCTGGTGGATGGCGGCACGACGCCGAGTGCCGGGCTGATTGCCAGGTGCCTGGAGCGCCTGCTTGTTTCGGTGCACGTGCTCGTGCGGACGCGGGCGGGCGACTTCGTGTACAGCGACGACGAGTTCGAGATCATGAAGCGCGACATCGCCGTGGCCAAGGAACTCGGCGCGGACGGCGTGGTGGTGGGGATTCTCACGCCCGACGGCGAGGTGGACGCCGCGCGGCTGGCGGAGCTGCACGCGATCGCGAGTCCCATGCGCGTGGGCTTCCACCGCGCGTTCGACGCCGTGAAGGACCAGGACGAGGCGCTCGAGCTGCTCGTGTCGCTGCAGTTCGACTGCATCCTGACGAGCGGCGGCGCGAAGACCGCAGTGGAGGGGGCCAAGCAGCTCAAGAACCTCGTGGAGCGCGCCGGCGACCGCATCAACTTGATTGCGGGCGGCAAGGTGACGCCGGCGAATGTTGCGGCGCTGGTGAAGGAGACCGGCGTGCAGATGGTGCACGGGCGCGAGTATGCGGGGATGGTGAAGGCGGTGGAGGGGGTGTAGCCCGCGCAGCCTGAGGCGATGTGAGAACGGCGCCTTGCGGCGCCGTTTCTTCTTACCCCACCATCGACTTCACCACGAACCAGACGTTCGCCGGCCGCTCCGCCAACCGCCGCATGTACCACTTGTACCACGCGCTGCCGTAGCTGATCAGCGTCTTCACCGTGCGCCCCTCGCTGCGCAGGCGCCGCTGGTCGGCGTCACGAATGCCGTACAGCATGTGGATCTCGTACCCCTTGTCCGGCGTGCCGTGCGCCTTGGCGCGGGCGAT
>JAJZRK010000260.1 GCA_021802745.1 bacterium | reverse complement strand
CCGTGAACCCGACGATGCCCGCCTTGGTGAGCCCCGGCCCGCTGTGCGCGTTCAGCACGAAGCCGTAGGTGCTGTCGTACATCCCGGTGAAGGTGACGCGGAACCGCTGCAGGCGCAGGTCGGTGCGGTCGCCGAGCCGGTCGTTGCCCGCGCCGAAGTCGGAGTGCTCGGCGACCATCTGACCGCGCAGTTGGATGCGCAGGCTGATCATGTCGGTCACGAGTTCGAACTGGGCCTGTGCCGGCGTCGCGGTCACGGCCAGCAGCAGTCCGGCGAGGGTTGCACAGATGCTATGTGGGTCTTTCATAAGCAGGCACTCCGATTTGACAACCGTGTCAGTTAGGTGAGATAGAAGCCACGAGGCCCGGCGCCGGTCTCCGGCTTGAGCACGTGGTGAGGACGCGCGCGGAGCAATGCACTCACGGCGCTGGCGGGATCATCGAGATCGCCGAAGGTCATGCAGGCCGTGGGGCAGGCGGTCACGCATTCCGGCTCGTGCCCCTGCTCGACGAGGTGGACGCAATAGGTGCACTTGCTGGCATAGCCGTCGGGATGCAGGAACCGGGCGCCATACGGACAGGCTTCGATGCACGCGCCGCATCCGATGCAGACTTTCTGGTCGACAATCACGATCCCGTCGGGGCGCCGGGTCGTCGCGCCGACGGGGCAGACGGGGACGCACGGCGGCTTGTCGCAGTGGTTGCAGCGTTGCGAGTGCACCTCGAGATGCACGCCGTCCTTCTCGGGTCGCTCCGTCTCCGTGACCCAGTCGCGACGGAGTCGCGGCGGCACGCCATTCTCGGTGGCGCAGGCAATCACGCATGTCATGCAGCCGACGCAGCTCTTGGTGTCAATGACCACGGCGTAGCGCATGCGTCACCCGTCCTTTTCGAGCGTCACAAAGTTGACATTGACGCCTGTGCCACCCATGAGCGGGTCGACCGCCGTGCGCGTGACCAACTGCGCGGTGCTCGCTCCCTTGCCGACGGCCTTGCGCAATCCAGCGGCGGTGTGGCCAAAACCATGCACGAGGTAGACGCAGTCGGGGCGGATGCGCCGCGTCGTCTTCACCTGCACCGGATGACTGAGCACGCCGTCCTGGTTGCGCAGGCGCACGCGGTCGCCGTGCGCCAGACCGCGGCTCCTCGCGACTTCGGCGTTGACCCAGACGACATTCTCGTCGACGAGATCCTGGAGCAAGGGATTGGTCTGCGTGCTGCTGAACGTGTGCACCGGCGACCGTCCGAACAGCAGGCGGAGCGCGCCCGGCGGACCGGCCGACGGCGGCGTGTAGCGCGGCACCGCATCGAAGCCCGCCGCCGCGAGCTGATCGGAGTAGAACTCTATCTTCCCGGAGGGCGTATCAAACTCGGCGTCCGCGCCGTCTTCGTAATAGAGCGGCTCGGCATCGCCAGTCAGAATGCCGTCCGTCTTGAGCGTCTCGTAGTCGAGCCCGGCCTCAGTCACCCGATAGCGCAGGTATTCCTCGATGTCCGTCCAAGGATAGTACGCGCCGAGCCCGAGTTTCTCGGCCAGGGTGCGTGCGATCCACGAGCTTGGCTTTTGTCCGTGCGGAATGCCGACGACCGGCTGTCGCATCCCCACAAAGGGCTGTTTGAATGACGGCGCGTGCAGGTCGTCGAAGCGTTCGAGATACGACGCCTCGGGAAGCACGACGTCTGCCCAGCCGGCGATCTCGCTGGGCATCGTGTCCACCACGACGAGCAAGTCGAGATTCTTGATGGCGCGAATCGTGTCCGGCTGGTTGGGCAGCGCCTGCAGCAGGTTGGTGGCGTAGACGAACCATCCGCGGATCGGGTACGGCTTGCCGCTGATCGTCGCGTCGCGAATGCCGACGGTGAGCGCCTCGTGCGCGAACGGATATCGCTCGTCGGGGTTGTCCAGTTTCGGCTTGACGGGGGTCGGATAGTCGGGATGCGGGTAGTCGGGCACTGGCATCACGGCCGGTACGTAGAACCCGCCCTGGCGTCCCCAACTTCCCAACAGGGCGTTCAACAGGGCGATGGCGCGGCTTCGCTGCGTGTCGTCGCCATACCAGTTGGTGCGGCGCCCCGGATGCACGAGCGTCGCCGGACGGTGCTTGGCCATCTCGCGCGCCGTCGCCCTGATCTGATCGGCGGACAGCCCTGTTTCGCGCGCCGCCCACTCCGGCGTGCACGACGATATCGTGGCGCAGAACTGATCGAAGCCGTGACCGTGCGCCCGCACGTACTCCGCGTCGTACGACTGCTCCGCGACCAGCGTGTGCATCCAAGCGAGCAGGAGCGCGAGGTCGGTGCCGGGCTTGATCGGGAGATAGTCGTCAGCCTTGCTGGCGGCAATCGAGAGACGAGGATCGGCGACGATGAGCCGGGCGCCGTTGCGGCGCGCGGCGGTGAACTCACGCACCTGCGTGCTGTGCATGTTCTCGCCGACGTGTGCACCGAGCAACACGATGCACTTCGCGTGCTCGAGGTCCGTCCGCTCGGGCGATCCGACATCGTCGCCGAATGTCAGCCGGAAACCCGTGTCGCGCGGACCGCGGCACTGCGCGTACGACGTTGCCGCACTGTTGGGCGTGCCGAACGCGGAGAGCGTATGCTTGATGAACGTGCTGGTCCCGTGACTGAAGAGCGCCACGGACTCCGGGCCGGATTCCGCCTTGAGGGCATTCATGCGCCGCGCCACGAAGTCGAGCGCTTCGTCCCAGGACACTTCCTTCCACTGCTCGGCGCCGCGCTCCCCGACGCGGAGAAGCGGCAGGTGCAGGCGATCCGAATCGACGTGAGCGCCGATGCCCCCGATACCTCGTCCGCACAGCCGCCCGCGCGATAGCGGGTCGCGCGGATTGCCGCGGAGCTTCTTGAGCTGGCCGTTCTCGAGTGTGGCCAGCACGCCGCACTTCCAGAAGCACATGTTGCAGTACGTCGCGATCGTGCGTGGGGCACGATCGCCACCGGCTGGCGCTGGCATGGCAAACAGCGTGCCTGGCGCGCGATGCGCCGCAGCGCCCGCCGCCACTACGGTGCTCGCGGAGATCTTCAGAAACCGGCGTCGAGTGAATCGCGGCATGGCTCGTTGGCGAAAGCTGCAGGCTATGCGTGGGACGACCGACGCGCATCGTGAATTCCGAGTACGCGCTGTAGGGGCCTGACGATCGGCTATTTGCATACGGTCGATTCGTATTTTCCTATACAGTGAAATCCTCGTAGGGGAATACATTTCACCGTGACGCCCGAGCGGTTCACGCGGCAACTCGCGCCGACTGCGCATTATCCGTCAGGAGATCGCCCGTGTGCCTGCGAGCGTTAGACGGGCTCGCTGTGCGAGGTTCGCTCCTAGCATCCGCACCGAACCTCCCTCCGTCGGGCGACCGCAACTGTTACGTTTGATCCATGTTCAGCGACCTTTTCTCCCCGCGCCCCCCGCTCACGTCCCTCTCCGAGGACGAGCTCGCCTTTCGCGATGCCGTCGCCGAGTTCACCACCGGCGAGGTGCGCCCGCGCGTGCAGGAGATGGAGCGTGCGGCCAAGCTCGACCCGACGCTCATTCCCAAGTACTTCGAGCTGGGACTGATGGGCATCCAGGTGCCCGAGCAGTACGGCGGTGCCGCCGGCAACCTGATGATGGTGACCATCGCGGTCGAGGAGATCAGCAAGGCCGACGCCGCGGCGGCGATCATGGTGGACGTGCAGAATACGCTCGTCCTCTACCCGATGCTCACGTACGCCAACGACGAGCAGAAGGCACGCTACCTGCCGCGACTCTGCACCGACATGGTCGGCGCGTATGCGCTCTCCGAGGCGGCCTCCGGCAGCGACGCCTTCGCCCTGCAGACGCGCGCCACGCCCCAGCCCGATGGCTCATTCGTGCTCAACGGCCGCAAGCTGTGGATCACCAACGGCGCCGAGGCGGAGTTCTTCATTGTCTTCGCCAACGCGGCTCCCGAGAGGGGCTACAAGGGGATCACGGCGTTCATTGTGGAACGCGGCTTCAGCGGCTTCTCCGTGGGCAAGAAGGAGGACAAGCTGGGCATCCGCGCGTCGAGTACCACCGAGCTGATCCTCGACAACGTGCCGGTGCCGGCCGCCAACGTGCTGGGCCCGGTGGGACAGGGCTACAAGATTG
>JAJZRK010000259.1 GCA_021802745.1 bacterium | reverse complement strand
GATGCTCGAGGGGCTGGTGCGCGCGCTGCGAACAATTACGCCTGATCCGAAGTAACACCTCACTTACGGGACTGCCTGCCGCCGGCGCATTCGCCGGGCGGCCGGACAATGCCCGCCTTCCCATCTCTCGATGAAGCGCAACGTCATCCTCGCCACCACCATGGCCGCTACCCTTGGCATCGCCGCCTGCGACGGCTTCAAGGAAGCGCTCACCGCCCACGTTGACGTGGTGGCCCGCGCCGGCACGCAGGAGCTGTCGGTCACCCGGCTCGCCGACCTGCTCGGCAACGCCAAGGTCCCGCTGCGCAAGGACGTCGCCAACGCGGTGGCCGACATCTGGGTCACCTATCAGCTGCTGGGCTACGCCGCCGCGCACGACGACACGCTGCATGACGCCACGATCGCCGACGAGGCCATGTGGTCCATGGTCGCGCAGGAGAAGTCCAAGGCGTTCTACGAGAAGGTGTCGAAGGACTGGGCCAAGGTGGACAGCGCGTCGCTGCCGGCCAAGTACGCCGCCGGCGAGATGCTCGCCGCGCGCCACATCCTGCTCATGTCGCCGCGCCAGGGGATGAGCCAGAAGTCGCGTGATTCCGTGCGCGCCGAACTGGAGAAGATCCGCAGGACGGTGACGGCGGCGAACTTTGCCGACGTGGCCAAGGCCAAGTCGCAGGACGGTTCCAAGGCCAACGGCGGCGCGCTCGGCGTCTTCCCGCCGGGGGCGATGGTGCCCGAGTTCGAGAACGCCGTGAAGGCGCTGAAGCCGGGCGAGGTGTCGGGCATCGTCGAGACGCAGTTCGGCTTCCACCTCATCAAGCGCCAGACGTACGACGAGGTGGCCAAGGAATTCGCGCAGGCGTATGGCCAGATCGCCACGCAGAAGGCCGAGAGCGTGTACATGGCGGCCATGGAGAAGGCGGCGGACGTCGCGGTGAAGTCCGGCGCGTCGAAGACCGTCAAGGAAGTGGCGCAGGACGTGGACTCCCACCGCGACGACAAGTCCACGCTCGTGACGTGGAAGGGCGGCAGCCTGACCGCCGCGCGGCTCGTGCAGTGGATGGGGGCGATGCCGCCGCAGGCGCGCATTCGCGAGCAGCTGATGTCGGCCCCCGACACGGCCATCCCGTACTTCCTCAAGCAGATCGCCCGCAACGAGCTGGTGCTCAAGGCGGCGGACAGCGCAAAGACCGTTCCGGACACGGCCGCCATGGCGAACATCCGCAACGCCTTCTACGGGCAGGTCGCCGGGGCGATGTCCGAACTCAAGGTCGCGCCGTTCTTCCTGAAGGACTCGGCCAAGACGGTCTCCGAGAAGGAGCGCCTCGCCGCGTCGCGCATTGACTCGTACTTCGACCTCCTGCTCGCCGAGAAGGCGCAGTTCGTCAACGTGCCGGAGCCGGTCTCGGCCGCGCTGCGCGCCAAGTATGAATCGCGCGTGGTGGCCGCGGGCATCGAGCGCGCCCTCGAGCGCGCCGCGAAGATCCGCCAGGTCAGCGATTCCACCCGTGCCGCGCAGCAGCCGCCGTCGGCGGTACCGATGCCCGGCGCCGAGCCGGCCGCGCCCCAGAGCGCCGCGCCGGCGCCGAAGCCGGCGGCACCCGTCAAGAAGCCGTAAGTGAACCTGCGCATCCTCTCCCGCGTGGCGCTGCTGTGCGGCGTCGTCGCCCTCCCCGCCTGGGGCCAGGGCGGCGCCGCCGCGCCGCGCGAGTTCCCGGTGGACCGCGTCATCGCGGTGGTCGGCACCAAGCCCATCATGTGGAGCGAGGTGCAGGAGCTCATCAACTTCCAGCGCCAGCAGGGGGCGCAGATCCCCGAGGACTCCGCGGCATTCGTCGCGTTTGCCCGCTCGGTCATCAGCGACCTCGTGGACCAGGAAGTGCTGATCGCCACCGCGAAGACGTACAAGATTGACGTGACAGATGCCGAAGTGCTGCAGCAGGTCGAGAGCGAAATGAAGCGCATCCGCGACCAGTTCAAGACGGAGCAGGAGTACCGCGACGCGCTCAAGGGCGAGGGGTTCGGCACCGTTGAAGAACTGCGCAAGATCCGCATGGACCGCGCCAAGCGCGATCTCTTCCAGCAGCGCGCCATTGACTCGCTGAAGGCCAAGGGGCGCATGCCGTCGGTGGCCATCTCCGAGGCCGAGATCACCGAGGCCTTCGACAAGGCCAAGGATCGCCTGCCGAAGCGCCCGGCCACCGTGACGTTCCGCCAGATCGTCGTCAGTCCCAAGCCCACCGAAGCCAGCCGCAAGGCGACACTCGCCAAGATGGATTCCCTCCGCGCCGAGATCGCGCGCGGGACGGATTTCGCGGTGGTCGCCAAGCGCGAGTCGCAGGACCCGTCGTCGAAGGACCTCGGCGGCGACCTCGGGTGGGCGCGTCGCGGGATGATGGTGCCCGCCTTCGACCAGATGATGTTCGCCCTCGCCCCGAACGTCGTCAGCCCGATCGTGGAGACGGTGTTCGGTGCGCATATCATCCGTGTGGACCGCATCCGCCCCGCCGAGGTGAAGGCGCGGCACATCCTGCTCCGCTGGAACATGGATTCCACGGACGTGGCGCGCGCCAAACTGGTTGCTGATACGGTGCTCGCCGCGTGGAAGAAGGGGGCGTCGTACGACTCGCTCGTCGCCAAGGATCACGACGAGGCCGAGCTGCGCCTCATGGCCGACCCGGTGCCGCGCGATTCGCTGCCGCCGGAGTACCGCGAGGCAATCAAGGACAAGCACGCGGGCGATTTTGCCGGCCCGTTCCTGATCCCGAATCCGCAGAACGGCCTCAGCAAGGTCGTGGTGCTTCAGCTCACGTCGGCCGAGCCCGGCGGCGACCTCAAGATCTCGGACGTACGCGAACGGATCCGCTCGCAGCTGGCGCAGGAGAAGACGGCGCGGCGCATCCTCGACCAGCTGCGCAAAGAGATCTACGTCTCGATCCGCATGTGACGCTCCCCACGCTGGCCATCACGCTGGGCGACCCGCGCGGCATCGGCGCGGAGATCGTGCGCAAGGCGCTCGCCAACCCCCGGGTGGTGGGCGCTTGCCGTTGGGTGGTGGTGGGGCCATCCGGGCTGGAATGTGCCGCCGATGAGGTGATCGGCGAGTGGCATGCGCGCCAGAGCGATGCCAATGCGGGCCGGCTGGCCGGCAAGGCGATTGCCCGCGGCGTCGCCATGTGCCAGGCGCACGAGGCGGACGCACTCGTGACGGCGCCGCTGGACAAGCATGCCCTGCTCGCCGGCGGGTACGACTATCCCGGCCACACCGAGATGCTCGCGGCGCTCACCCGCCGCGAGGTGGCGATGATGCTGGCGAGCGACCGCCTGCGCGTGGTGCTCGCCACGACGCACGTGCCCCTGCGCGACGTGCCCGACCTGCTGACGGCGCCGGTCATCGCGCGGGTCGCGCGCGTCGCGCGCGACGGGCTGCGCGAGGCGTTCGGCATTGCCGAGCCGCGCATCGCGCTGTGCGGGCTGAATCCGCACCTCGGCGACGGCGGGCGCTTTGGGAGCGAGGACACCGACCTGCTGGCCCCGGCGGCGCGCGCCAATGGCCTGCTCGGCCCGTTCCCCGCCGACACCGTCTTCGTGCGCGCCCTGCGCGGCGAGTTCGACGCGGTGATCGCGCCGTACCACGACGTGGGAATGACGGCCATCAAGGTCGCGTCGTTCGGATCGGCGGTGAACGTCACGCTCGGCCTGCCCTTCCCGCGCACGTCGCCCGACCACGGCACCGCGATCGACATCGCGGGGCAGGGGAAGGCCGATGCGTCGTCCATGATCGAGGCGATCCTGCTCGCGGCCAAGCTGGCGTCGCGGTAACGACGACCACAAAGCACAAAGGGCGCGAAGCACTGCAACTGCAGCTGCTCACCACGAAGGCACCAGGGGCACCAAGGACGGCGAAGGACTTTTGAGGGAACAACCGCGCGCCACGCAAACGCTTCGTGGCGCGGCGTCGTTACCCCCGGCCGTGGCGGCCTCCGTGCGACTCCGTGTCCTCCGTGTCTCCGTGATGAAGAAAGCCGGCGCCCAAGCGCCGGACTTTGCCGTGCGGCGACTGGGCCTTCTCATCACGGAGTCACCGAGAGCACGGAGATACACGGAGACGGCACTTGGCGGAACAACCGCGCGCCACGCAAACGCTTCGTGGCGCGGCGTCGTTACCCCC
>JAJZRK010000016.1:9248-23267 GCA_021802745.1 bacterium | reverse complement strand
CCCCTCCCAGACCCCTGTACCCCTCCTCCTCCCTTTTCTCGATCTCCAGCTTCCGCAGAAGCGTCGGCATCCCTTATCTTTCCCTGCTGTGCCAGAAATGCTTGACCACCCGGCACTTGCGGGGACTTTGGTCCCCTCGCTGATCCCCACCCGCAGTCTGAACCGTCCTTGGAGGACCATGATGCGTAGCTGGCTCGCTACGGACCTGATGGCGCGTGTCTTGCCCGCCCGTCATCTCCGCGCGCTGGCGGCCTTTGCCGCCGTCTTCATGCTCGCCCTGCCGCTCTCGGCGCAGGCCCCCGCCGCGGAGCCGCAGGGCGCGTCGGCCGCCGAGCCGACCGCCGCGCCAGTCACCGCCCCGCTGGCCGACGCCCAGGCGCCGTCCGCCCCGGTGGTGGAGCACAAGCCGGGTGGCGAGGCCAACCTCGTCCTCCCCGACATGAAGAGCGTCACCTTCCTCGGCGGCATGAGCGGCTACCGCCTGCTCGCCTTCGGCCTCCTCTTCTGCGCGGCCGGCCTGCTGTTCGGCCTGATGATCTACACCCAGCTGAAGAACATGCCGGTGCACCGCTCGATGAAGGAGATCTCGGAACTCATTTACGAGACCTGCAAGACCTACCTCATCACGCAGGGCAAGTTCATCCTGATCCTCGAGGCGTTCATCGCCGTCGTGATCATCCTGTACTTCGGCGTCCTGCTGAAGTTCGAGGCGTTCAAGGTCGCCATCATCCTCGCCTTCAGCCTCGTCGGCATCGCCGGCAGCTACGGCGTCGCCTGGTTCGGCATCCGCGTGAACACGTTCGCCAACTCGCGCACGGCGTTCGCCGCCCTCAAGGGCAAGCCCTTCCCGCTGCACTCGATCCCGCTCCGCGCCGGCATGAGCATCGGCATGCTGCTCATCAGCGTCGAGCTGCTGATCATGCTCGCCATCCTGCTCTTCATTCCGCGCGAATACTCCGGTCCGTGCTTCATCGGCTTCGCCATCGGCGAGTCGCTGGGCGCCGCGGCGCTCCGTATCGCCGGCGGCATCTTCACCAAGATCGCCGACATCGGCTCCGACCTGATGAAGATCGTCTTCAAGATCAAGGAAGACGACGCCCGCAACCCCGGCGTGATCGCCGACTGCGTGGGCGACAACGCCGGCGACTCGGTGGGCCCGAGCGCCGATGGCTTCGAGACCTACGGCGTGACCGGCGTGGCGCTGATCACGTTCATCCTGCTCGCCGTGCACGATCCGGTGGTGCAGGTGCAGCTGCTCGTCTGGATCTTCGTGATGCGCATCATGATGCTCGTGTCGAGCGCCGGGTCGTTTTTCATCAACGACTTCTGGTCGCGCGGCAAGTACGGCAACTCGGACGACATGAACTTCGAGCACCCGCTCACCACGCTCGTCTGGCTGACCTCGATCGTCTCGATCGCGCTGACCTTCGTCGTCTCGAAGGCGATCATCCCCGACCTCGCCGGCAACACGAACCTGTGGTGGCAGCTCGCCGGGATCATCTCCTGCGGCACGCTCGCCGGCGCCGTCATCCCGGAGCTGGTGAAGGTCTTCACCTCGGTGGATTCCAGGCACGTCAACGAGGTGGTGACGTCGTCCAAGGAAGGGGGCGCATCGCTGAACATCCTCTCCGGCCTCGTGGCGGGCAACTTCTCCGCCTACTGGCTGGGCATCAGCATCGTCGCCCTCATGAGCGTCGCCTTCTGGGTGAGCAGCCTCGGCCTCGGCGCGGCGATGCTGGCGCCGGCGGTCTTCGCCTTCGGCCTCGTCGCCTTCGGCTTCCTCGGCATGGGGCCGGTGACCATCGCCGTGGACTCGTACGGTCCGGTCACGGACAACGCGCAGTCGGTCTACGAGCTCTCGCTCATCGAGGCCGTTCCGAACGTCGAAGCGGAGGTCAAGAAGGACTTCGGCTTCGACGTCAACTTCACGCGCGCCAAGCACCTGCTCGAGGAGAACGACGGCGCGGGCAACACCTTCAAGGCGACGGCCAAGCCGGTGCTCATCGGCACCGCGGTCGTTGGCGCCACCACCATGATCTTCTCGATCATGATGAACCTCACGAGCGGCCTCACCGTCAACACCGACAAGCTCTCCCTGCTCCACGCGCCCTTCGTGCTCGGCCTCATCACGGGCGGCGCGATGATCTACTGGTTCACCGGCGCCTCGATGCAGGCGGTCACCACCGGCGCGCACCGCGCCGTCGAGTTCATCAAGAAGAACATCAAGCTCGAGGGGGCCGAGAAGGCCTCGGTCGAGGACAGCAAGACCGTCGTGCGCATCTGCACCGAGTACGCGCAGAAGGGCATGTTCAACATCTTCCTCACGGTCTTCTTCGCCACGCTGGCCTTCGCGTTCGTCGAGCCGTTCTTCTTCATCGGCTACCTCATCTCGATCGCGATCTTCGGCCTGTACCAGGCCATCTTCATGGCCAATGCGGGCGGCGCGTGGGACAACGCCAAGAAGGTCGTCGAGACGACCATGAAGGCCAAGGGCACGCCGCTGCACGACGCCACCGTCGTGGGCGACACGGTCGGCGACCCGTTCAAGGACACGTCGTCGGTGGCGCTCAACCCGGTGATCAAGTTCACCACGCTGTTCGGCCTGCTGGCCGTGGAGCTCGCGGTGAGCATGAGCGTCGAGCGCGGCAACGGCTTCACCACCGGGCTCGCGGTCGTCTTCTTCGTCGTCTCGGCCTTCTTCGTGCACCGGTCGTTCTACGGCATGCGCATCGGGCAGTCGGAGAACTAGGCTGCCGCTGGCTGCTGCAGACGCGAAGGCCCGCCATTCGGCGGGCCTTCGTGCATTGCGGGATGGCGCACTACGGGTTCGTCGGGCCGGTCAGCGGCAGAGCCACGCCGTCCCTTCGACGCGCTGGCGCGCCTTCCGGTCGGTCGTCGAGTCGGTGATGATCACGAAGACGGGCCGCGCGGCGTCCTCCTGCACGGGCGTCGAGCATTCGAGATCATCCTTCTTGAACGAGATCTTGCCGTCCTTGTCGGCGAGGATGCGCCCGAGGTCGAGTTCGGTGGCCGTGCCGGGGAGCGACGTCGTGTTGATGAAGACGGGCCCGTTGGGCGTGAACTTCTTGCCGGTGATGGTGATCTTCACGCCGGTGCGCCCGATCTGCTCGGCTTCGACGCCAATTGAGAGCTTGTCCTGCGGCCGGGAGGCCCGCGTGGCCGATGCCGTGGCGGCAAGGGTGACGACCGCCAGCGACGCGGTGGCCAGGAGGGCGAATCGGGCGGTCATGGGATGCATCATCGGGGGTGCTCCGGCGAGTAGTGGTGATCTCGGTGCTGCGCCGCTCATACTATATTGATTGCGTCAGCGGGCAAGGGGTGGACACCTCGCCCGGCACGACCTGATACCCTCCTCACGACCCCCGGTTCAGCCTCACGCAGCCATGCGCCCCTCCCCCCGACTTCCGCTGGTGCGCGCCGCCTGC
Organism: bacterium; assembly: GCA_021802745.1. The sequence goes on along the minus strand of JAJZRK010000016.1, from coordinate 19,821 downwards.
CTGATGGCGGTGCCCGTCGCGCTCGCGGCGCAATCACCCACGCCCGCCTGCGATGCCGGCCTGACGGTGCCCGCCGGCTTCTGCGCGCAGGTGGTCGCCGACCGTCTTGGCGCTCCGCGGCACCTCGTCGTGGCGCGCAACGGCGATGTGCTCATCAACGCCAACACGTCGCGCGGCGGTTCGGAGAGCGGCACGGGGGTGGGGCCGGGGGGCGGTGTCCTCCTGCTTCGCGACACCGATCACGACGGCCGCGCCGATCTGGTACGCCGGCTCGGCGGCAGCGGCGGCACCGGGATTGCACTGGGCGACGGCTACCTCTGGGCGACCGACCGCAACAACATCGTGCGGTATCGCTACGCCGTTGGCGACACGGTGCTCGGCGCCGCCGACACGATTGTCGCAAACCTGCCGACGGGCGGACACAACGCATACAACTTCGTCGTCCGCGCTCGCGTGCTGTACCTCAACGTCGGCTCGCGCACCAACTCCTGCCAGGAACGCGATCGCCAGCCGCGGTCGCCGGGCGTGGATCCATGCGTCGAGCTCGCGACGCGCGCCGGCATCTGGACCTTCGACGCCAACAAGGCGGGGCAGACCCAGGCGGACGGCAAGCGCTTCGCGACGGGCATTCGCAATTCGGTCGCCCTCGCGTGGAACGAACCGGCGGGCGAGCTGTGGACGATGATGCACGGACGCGACCAGCTCGCCATGAACTGGGGCTTCGACGACCGGTACAACGCGGAGAACCCCGGCGAGGAGCTGCTGCGCATCGCCGACGGCGACGACTTCGGCTGGCCATACTGCTACTACTCCACCGACGAGAAGAAGCTCGTGCTGGCCCCGGAGTACGGCGGCGACGGCAAGCAGGTGGGGCGCTGCGCCTCGAAGAAGGCGCCGGTCTACGTCTTCCCGGGGCACTGGGCGCCCAATGCGACGCTGTTCTATTCGGGGCGCGCCTTCCCGGCGGAGTACCGCCGCGGCGTGTTCGTGGTCTTCCACGGGTCGTGGAATCGCGCGCCGCTGGTGCAGGACGGCTTCCGCGTCTCGTTCCTGCCGCTCGCGCACGGCGCGGCGGCCGGGGCGCCGCACACGTTTGCCGATGGCTTTGCGTCCGACGCGTTCAAGGGCGGCCGCGCCGCCGGACCGCCGCCGCCGGGGGCGCGCAACCACCGGCCGACGGGCATCGCCCAGGCGCCGGACGGCTCCATCTACATCACGGACGATCTCGGTGGCACCGTCTACCGAATCCGCTACCAGGGGAAGTAATCGCGTGAGCCAGACGTTTGCCCGCATCGGAGAACTTGCGAAGTACGCCGGCCAGACCGTCACCGTGCGCGGATGGGTGAGCCACCTGCGGTCGAGCGGAAAGGTTGCCTTCATCGTGATGCGCGATGGCAGCACGACGCCGCTGCAGTGTGTGCTCGTGAAGAAGCAGATGCCCGAGGAGGATTGGGCGCGCTTTGCCGAGCTCACGCTCGAGTCGAGCGTCGCCGTCACGGGCGAGGTGCGGGCCGACGAGCGCGCCCCCGGCGGCTTTGAACTGGGCGTGAGCGCCCTCGGCATCGTCGGCGCGTCGCCGCTCGACTATCCGATCCAGCCCAAGGAGCACGGCATTGATTTCCTGCTCGACAACCGGCACCTCTGGCTGCGGTCGCCGCGGCAGGTGGCGATTGCGCGCGTGCGCCACGAGGTGGAGCAGGCGATCCACGACTTCTACTACGAGCGCGGCTTCCTGCGCGTGGACACGCCTATCCTGACCGCCGCCATTGGCGAGCGCGCCGGGCTGTTCGAAACGGAGTACTTCGACGAGGGGACGGCCTACCTCGCGCAGACGGGACAGCTCTACGGGGAGGCGGCGGCCGCCGCCTTCGGGCGCATCTACACATTCGGGCCGACCTTCCGCGCCGAAAAGAGCAAGACGCGCCGTCACCTCACCGAGTTCTGGATGATCGAACCGGAGATGGCGTGGTACGACCAGGCGATGAACCAGGACCTGCAGGAGGAGTTCGTCAGCTACCTCGTGCAGCGTTGCCTCGAGCGGCGCGGCGCGGAGCTCAAGGAACTCGAGCGCGACACGTCCAAGCTGGAGACGGTGAAGGCGCCGTTTCCGCGCATTCCGTACACCGAGGCTGTGGCGATTCTCCAGCAGAAGGGGAGCGACATCAAGTGGGGCGACGACCTTGGCGCCGAGGACGAGGCGCTGCTTGTGGCCGACTACGACCGCCCGGTCTTCGTGTGCAACTATCCGAAGGAAGCCAAGGCCTTCTACATGAAGGAGAATCCCGACGATCCGCGCACGGTGCTCTGCGCCGACCTGCTGGCGCACGAGGGGTACGGCGAGATCATCGGCGGGTCGCAGCGCGAGGACGACTACGACAAGATGGTCGCGCGCATCAAGCACGAGGGTCTGCCGATGGATGCGTACGGCTGGTACCTCGACCTGCGGAAGTACGGCACGTTCGTGCACTCCGGCTTCGGCCTTGGCCTCGAGCGCACGGTGGCGTGGATCTGCGGCGTGCAGCACATCCGGGAGTGCATCGCCTTCCCGCGCATGATGCATCGAGTGAGGCCGTGAGCGCGGCGCGCAATCCCGGGGAGCCGCTCGACCTCGAGCGGGTGCGCGCCATTCGCGTGAACCGGAGCGCGACCGAGCGTCGCGCCGCGACCATCGGCACGCGACGCACGGTGAAGAAGCAGTGGCAGGCGGCGTGGCTGCTGAAGGCGGTCACGCTCATTGACCTCACCACGCTCAGCGGGGACGACACGCCCGGCAACGTGCGGCGGCTGTGCGCCAAGGCGCGGCATCCGCTGCGTCCCGATCTCGAGGCGGCGCTGGGCGTTGCGCACCTGCATCCGACGGTGGCGGCGGTCTGCGTCTATCACGAGATGGTGCCGACGGCGGTGGCCGCCCTCGACGGAAGCGGCATCCCCGTGGCGGCGGTCTCCACGGGATTTCCCGCCGGACTCTCGCCGTTCCCGCAGCGCGTCGAGGAGATCGGCGCGTCGGTGCAGGCCGGCGCGCGCGAAATTGACGTCGTCATCACGCGCGGCCATGTGCTCACCGGCCAGTGGGACAAGCTGTACGACGAGGTGCGCGCCTTTCGCGAGGCGTGCGGCGACGCGCACCTGAAGGTCATTCTCGCCACCGGCGAGCTCGCCACCCTCACCAACGTGGCGCGCGCCAGCTGGGTGGCCATGCAGGCCGGCGCCGACTTCATCAAGACGTCCACCGGCAAGGAGAGCGTGAACGCCACGCTTCCCGTCTCGCTGGCGATGGTGCGGCAGATCCGCGAATACCGCGAGCGCACGGGCTGCCTGGTCGGCTACAAGCCGGCCGGCGGCATCCGCACGGCCAAGCAGGCGCTCGAATTCCTGATGCTCATGAACGAGGAACTCGGCCGCGAATGGCTCGAGCCCGCGTTGTTCCGCTTCGGCGCCAGCAGCCTGCTCACCGACCTCGAGCGCCAGCTCGAGATGTTCGTGACTGGGCGCTACGCCGCCGCGCACCACCACCCGATGCCCTGAAGACCATGGCGACCGTAGCCGAGCTGTTCCAGACGATGGAGTACGGCCCCGCCCCCGAGGCCGACGCGCCGGCGCGCGCCTGGCTGGCCGCGCACGACAGCGCCTTCGGGCACTTCATCGGCGGCGCGTGGACGAAGGTGGGGAAGGCGTTCGACTCGTTCGATCCGTCCACGGGCGTGCGGCTCGCGCGCGTGACGCAGGGATCCGCGAAGGACGTGGATGCCGCGGTGGCCGCCGCCCGCAAGGCGTTCCCGGCGTGGAGCAAGCTCACGCCGCACGAGCGCGCGCGACACCTGTACGCGCTGGCGCGCATGGTGCAGAAGCACGCGCGCCTGTTCGCGGTGCTCGAGACGCTCGACAACGGCAAGCCGATCCGCGAGACGCGCGACGTGGATGTCCCGCTCGTGGCGCGGCACTTCTACCATCACGCCGGGTGGGCCCAGCTGGCCGACAGCGAGTTCGCGGGTTACGGCCCGGTGGGCGTGGTTGGCCAGATCATTCCGTGGAATTTTCCGCTGCTCATGCTGTCGTGGAAGGTCGCCCCGGCCCTCGCGGCGGGAAACACGGTGGTGCTCAAGCCCGCCGAGTTCACCTCGCTCACGGCGCTCCTCTTCGCCGAGTTCGCGCACCAGGCCGGCCTGCCGGCCGGAGTGCTCAACATCGTCACGGGGGACGGCGAAACGGGCGCGGCGCTCGTGAATCACCCGAAAGTGGACAAGATCGCGTTCACCGGATCCACCGAGGTGGGGAAGATCATCCGCAAGGCAACCGCCGGGAGCGGCAAGAAACTGTCGCTCGAACTCGGCGGCAAGAGTCCGTTCGTCGTCTTCGAGGACGCCGACCTCGACGGCGTCGTGGAAGGCGTGGTGGACGCCATCTGGTTCAACCAGGGGCAGGTTTGCTGCGCCGGCTCGCGGCTGCTGGTGCAGGAGGGGATCGCCGACAAGCTCCACGCCAAGCTGCGCGCGCGGATGGAGAAGCTCCGGCTCGGCCCGCCGCTCGACAAGGCGGTGGACATGGGGGCGGTCGTGGCGCCCGTGCAGCTCGAACGCATCGCGTCGCTCGTGGAGCAGGGGCGCAAGGAAGGGGCCACGGTCTGGCAGCCGTCGCGGCCGCTGCCCGCGAAGGGGTCGTACTATCCGCCCACGCTGTGCACCGACGTCTTTCCGTCGAGCACCATCGCCCAGGTGGAGATTTTCGGCCCGGTGCTGGTGTCCATGACGTTCCGCACGCCGGACGAGGCCGTCGCGCTCGCCAACAACACGCCGTTCGGCCTCGCCGCCTCGGTGTGGAGCGAGAACATCAACCTCGCGCTCGACATCGCGCCGAAGATCAAGGCGGGCGTCGTCTGGGTGAATGCGACGAATCTGTTCGATGCGGCGAGCGGCTTCGGCGGCTACCGCGAGAGCGGATTCGGGCGGGAAGGTGGCAGGGAAGGGATGTGGGAGTATCTGAAGAGACGGTCGACGGTGGACGGTGGACGGTTGACCGGTCGCCGCCGAGCTACCGTCTACCGTCTACCGTCTACCGTCAGTCCGTCGCCCGATGGGTCTGTCGATAGAACCGCCAAGCTCTTCATCGCCGGCAAGCAGGCCCGCCCCGACAGCGGCTACTCGCGCGCGATCGTGTCGCCGAAGGGCAAGCGGCTCGGCGAAGTGGGGGACGGCAACCGCAAGGACATCCGCAACGCCGTGGAGGCCGCGCACGCCGCCGCACGCGGATGGGCGTCGGCCACGGGGCAACTGCGCGCCCAGATTCTCTACTACATCGGCGAGAACCTCGACGCGCGCCGCGCCGAGTTTGCGGGCCGCATCGCCGCGATGACGGGCGGCACCGCCGCTTCTGGCAAGCGCGAGGTGGACGCCGCGGTGCGCCGCCTCTTCACCTATGCGGCGTGGGCCGACAAGTGGGACGGCGCCGTGCACGGCGTGCCGATCCGCGGCGTCGCGCTGGCCATGCACGAACCTATTGGCGTCGTGGGCGTGGGCGCGCCGGACGGCGCGCCGCTACTCGGTTTCCTCTCCTTTGTCGCCCCGCTCATCGCCACCGGCAATACCGTGGTCGCGGTGCCCAGCGAACGTCATCCGCTGGCCGTGACGGACCTGTACCAGGTCTTCGAGACGTCCGATCTCCCGGCCGGCGTCGTGAACATCGTCACCGGGGCGCGCGACGCGCTGGCCCAGGTGCTCGCCGAGCATGACGACGTGGACGCGGTCTGGTACTGCGGATCAGCCGCGGGCGTGAAGGCCGTGGAGCTGGCCTCCGCCGCCAACATGAAGCGCACCTGCTGCACGAACCGCGAACTCGACTGGTTTGACAATGCGGTCGCCGAGGGGCGTCCCTTCCTGCGCGAAGCGGTGCAGGTGAAGAACATCTGGATTCCCTATGGCGAGTGACTCCGTGGTTGGCGAGCTGCTCTCGCTGCTCGAGCTCGAGCCGCTCGAGGTGAACATCTATCGTGGCACCAACCGCGACATCGGCTCGGGCCGGGTGTTCGGCGGGCAGGTCTTTGCGCAGGCGCTGGTGGCGGCGCAGCGCACGGTGACCGCCGGGCGCGACGCGCATTCGGTGCACGGCTACTTCCTGCGGGCCGGCGACCTGAAGGTGCCGATCATCTTCTTCGTGGACCGGCCGCGCGACGGCGGCAGCTTCACCAGCCGGCGCGTGACCGCCATCCAGCATGGCGAGGCGATCTTCCATCTGTCGGCCTCGTTTCATGTGAGCGAGCCGGGGCTGGAGCACCAGACCCCGATGCCGGATGTGCCGCCGCCAGAGTCGCTCACGACCGAGCTCGACCTGGTGCGCCAGCGGGTGGACCGGATCCCCGAGGCCATGCGCGCGGTGCTCACGCAGGACCGGCCCATTGACTTCCGCCCGGTGAACCCCGCCGACCCGTTCGTGGCGGAGACGCGCGAACCGGTGCGGTACGTCTGGTTTCGCGCCATGTCGCGCCTCCCCGATGATCGCATCATCCATCAGGCGGTGCTCGCCTATGCATCGGACTATGGACTCCTGCCCACGGCGTTGCACCCGCACGGGGTGGCGTATCGCGACCGACGCCTGCAGATCGCGTCGCGCGACGACTCGCTCTGGCTGCATCGGCCGTTCCGGGCGGACGACTGGCTGCTGTACGCCATGGAGAGCCCCGCCGCGGCCGGGGCGCGCGGCTTTACGCGCGGCGCGGTCTACACCCGCGCCGGCGAACTGGTGGCGTCGGTGGCGCAGGAAGGGCTCATTCGCCTGCGCGACGAGTCGCGATAGCGCGCGTCCGTCGGGCGGCGGTCGCCCGGCGGCTCGCCAGCAGTGGGCGCCGCGTGCTATGATCTTGTGAGCGGGCGCCACGTCACACCACGTGCTGCGACGCCAAGTGAGACGCGTTCTCGTCTTCTCTTGACACTCCCGCGTTGCTGAACCTACCGTAGACCTATCCCCACTTGCTGAGGAATTGCATGCAGACCAAGCGGTTCTCAATCCGGTGGCTCGCCATGACGCTCGCGCTGGCCGCGACGGCGGGCTGCGCGGCGAAGGCGCCTGTGCGCGTGGCGGCGATCGCCTCGCTGCCCGCCGAAATTACGGTGCGGGAGTGGCCGTACTGGGTCGACATCCCCATCCAGTCCACGAACGCCGATCGCGTGTGGCGTACCGTGATTGACGTCGTTGGAGAGCGCGCCGCCATCCGCATCATGGATCGCGAGGGCGGCTACCTGCAGACCGAGTGGCGTTCGAGCGACGTCCGCTTCGGCCAGTACCTGACGGAAGAGCGCATGACCATCCGCATCAAGACGGCGGAGGGACGCATCCGCATGGGCATCGAGTCGCGCTATCGCGGCACGACGACCCTGACGGCGACGCTCGTCAACACGGCGGAAGCCGGGTGGACGAGTGTGTATCGCGAACTGCAACAGCGCCTGGAGAGTGGCTCATGATGCGTCGCCTGGCAGGTCTCATGCTGGCGGCGTCGGCGACGGCCGGTGCGCAGGTCGCGGTTGGCGAGGGACGCACCACGGAGCTTCCGCAGCAGTCGTTCGGCGGCCGGCCGACCTCGACGTACTTCACGCTCGGCGTGGCCAACCCGACGGGCAACCTGAAGCGCGTCGGCAAGACGGGCTACGCCATGGGGCTGAGCATCCAGCGTACGTTCGGGCCGCAGCACTTCATTGGCTGGCGGCTGGACCTTCCGCTCGCGGCCGGCGCCGAGAGCGCGGATGCCACGACGGGCTGGACCTATCTCTCGCCGGGGCTCGGCGTGGTGGTCTCGGGCCTGCGCGAGCGCTCGTATGTCCTGCCCTACGCGTTCGCGTCGCTGACGTGGAACCGCGTCGGCAAGTTCGACACCACGACGGGCGATGAGGTGGCGAGCACCGGCATGGGGCAGGCGTTCGGTGCCGGCATCGAGCTGCCCATCTCGAAGCGGAGCCGCATCGGCGCCGAGCTGCGCACGGTGGGCGCCGACCTCGACGGGTTCAACGCCAAGTACACCAGCTTCTCCATCGCCTTCATCAGCGGCGGCATCCGGCCGGGGCCGCGCTGACGGACGCGGTGGTTCGCGTGCGCTTCGGCGCTCGCGCTTGACAACCAGGTGGGACGACCTGGACATGAACGAGCGGCGCGCCCCCAGCGAGGCGCGCCGCTTCGTCCATCCGGCCCGGCGCCGCGGCCCGAGCGGCTGCGCGCCCCGCTACTCGCCCGGCTACTCGCCCCGCTACTCGCCCCGCTTCACCTCGTCCCAGATCGCGTCGAGTGCAGCGAGCCCGGCCGTGCGCACGTCAATGCCGCGCGCGGCGGCGAGAACCTCGATGGCCTCGAAGCGCCGCTGGAACTTGGCATTCGCGTGGTCGAGCGCGAGGGCGGGGTGCACGCCGCACTTGCGGCAGAGGTTGACCACGGCAAACAGCAGGTCACCGAGCTCACCCTCGAGCGCGGCGTGGCGCGGATCGCCGCTCGGCACCCCATGGGTGGGAAACTCGTGGCCGTCGCGCGCGATGAGTTCGGCCACTTCGGCCAGCTCTTCACGCACCTTGTCCGACGGTCCCTGCGCATCGGGCCAGTCGAACCCGACCCCCGCCGCGCGTTCCTGCAGCCGGTGCGCGCGGTGCAGGCTCGGCAGCCCCTGCGGCAGCCCCTCGGCCAGCGACTTTCGCCCGCGCGCCTTCATCTGCTCCCACGGCTCCCGCTGGGAATCGTCGGCCGGGGCGCTGTTGTCTCTCTGTTGTCTCTCTGTTGTCTCTCTGTTGTTTTTCTGCTCGTACAGCCACGGATGCCGCTTGGTCATCTTCGCCACGAGCGAGCCCGCGACGTCGTGGACGTCAAACGCGCCCCGCGCTTCGGCGATGATCGAATGAAACAGCACCTGGAGGAGCACATCGCCCAGTTCGCTGCACATCGCCTCGTCGTCGCCGGACAGCAGCGCGTCGTCGAGCTCGTGCATCTCCTCGTTGAGATACGGGCGCAGGGAGGCATGGGTCTGTGCGCGGTCCCAGGCGTCCCGGGAGCGCAGGTCGCGCATGATGGCCAGCGCGTCGTCGAGCGTCTTCTTTTCTTGCATCGCCACCCTCACGGCCGCTAACTTTTGTGGTTCCAATGACCAAGCAATCTACTGCGGCGGAAACGACGCGCGCCTGGGTTGACGTTGACCTCGGCGCGCTGGTGCGCAATGGGCAGGCGCTGCAGCGGCACGCGGGCGTGCCGCTGGTCCCCATGGTGAAGGCCGATGCCTATGGGCTCGGGGCCGTACCGTGCGCCCGTGCGCTCGAACAGCTCGATCCGCACGGCTTTGGCGTCGCCACCGTGCGCGAGGTCGAGGAGCTGCGCGCGGCCGGCATTGAACGGCCGATCTATGTCTTCTCGCCGCTCCTGCCCGGCGACTTCGCCGCCGCCCGGGCGGCGCGGGCGGTGGTCACGCTGGGCGATCCGGCGGCGATTGCCGCGTGGGCGGAGAGCGGGGGCGGGGCGTGGCATCTGGCCATCGAGACGGGGATGCATCGCGCCGGCATTCGCTGGGATCAGATCGGCGAGGTTGCCGACCTCGTACGGGCGCATCCTCCCGCGGGAGCCTTCACGCACTTCCACTCCGCCGAGCGAAATGACGGGTCGTGGGAGGCGCAGGAGGAGCGCTTCCGGCAGGCGCTCTCGGCGCTCCCTGTGCGCCCGGCCCTGCTGCACGCCCAGAACAGCGCGGGCACCGTGCGCCGCGGCGCGTCACCCTGGTCGTTCATTCGTCCCGGGGTGTTTCTGTATGGTGTCGGGTCGGGCGACGGCGCGCAGCTCTATCCCGAACCCGTCGTGCACGTGCGCGCCCGCGTCCTCGAGACGCACGAGCTCCAGGACGGCGACACGGTGAGCTATGCGGCGACGTGGCGCGCCGTGGGCCGCCGCCGCGTGGCCACGCTCGGCATCGGCTACGCCGACGGGTATCGCCGCTCCCTCGGCAACAAGGGGCCCGCCCTCATCAACGGCGCGCGCACCTGCATTGCGGGCGTCGTGACGATGGACATGACCATGATTGACGTCACGGACGTGCCCTGCCGCGCCGGCGACGTCGTGACGCTCGTGGGCCGCGACGGCGACACGCTGATCACGGCGGAGCAGGTGGCGGAGTTCGCCGACTTCATGTCGCCGTACGAGCTGCTCACCGGGCTGCGGCAGCGCCTGCCGCGGCGCTACGCCGGGCACGTCGCGTGAGCCGCCGCGCTTGCATTCTCGTCCTCGACGGCGTCGGCATTGGCGAGGCGGCCGACGCCGACGAGTACGGCGACGAGGGGTCGCACACGCTCGCCAACACGGCGCGCGCCGTCGGCGGGTTCGACCTGCCGAACCTCGAACGCGCGGGGCTCGGCAACCTCGCGCCCATCGCCGGGCTCACCGTGGTCGCGACCCCCACGGCCGCGCATGGCGTGCTCTGCCCCATGTCAAAGGGCAAGGACAGCACCACCGGGCACTGGGAGCTGGCGGGGGTGCACCTCGCCCAGCCCTTCCCGACATACCCGCGTGGCTTTCCACAGACCGTCATTGACGAGTTCTCGCGGCTGACCGGGCGACCCTGCATCGC
>JAJZRK010000016.1:0-9238 GCA_021802745.1 bacterium | reverse complement strand
AATGTCGTGCGGAGCGCGCCGGCCATTCTAGATCAGTACGGCGCCGAGCACGTCCGCACCGGCGCGTGGATCATCTACACCTCGTCCGACTCGGTCTTCCAGGTGGCGGCGCACGAAGACATCGTGCCGCTCGCGGAACTGCATGCCGCCTGCGCCCGCGCCCGCGAAATGCTGGTGGCGCCGCACAACGTGTCGCGGGTGATCGCGCGTCCGTTCGTTGGCGTGGACGGGGCGTGGACGCGCACCAGGAACCGGCGCGACTTCTCCGTCGAGTCCCCTGATGAGACCCTCCTCGACGCCCTCGCCGCCGCGGGGGTGCCGCGCACCGGGGTGGGGAAGGTGGACGACCTCTTCGCCCGGCGGGGGCTCGAGGGGGGGCACACGGCCTCCAACGCCGAGGGAATTCGCCGGATTCGCGATTGGTTGGCCCAGGGCGATGGGTTCTGCTTCGCCAACCTTGTAGATTTCGACCAGGCGTTCGGGCACCGAAACGACGCTCCGGGGTTCTATGGAGCATTGCGGGAGTTCGACGCCGCCCTTCCTGACCTGACGCACGCCCTTCGCGAGGATGACCTGCTGTTCGTGACCGCTGACCATGGCAACGATCCGACGACGCCGTCGACCGACCATGCCCGGGAGAATGTTCCCGTGCTCGTGTTCGGTCCGCGCGTGCGTCCGGTCGCGATCGGCCTGCGCTCCACCTTCTCCGATCTTGGCGCGACCGTGGCGGAGTGGATGGGGATCGGTTTCCGCGGCCGGGGCACCTCGTTTCTTCCCCTGATGCTCACCTGATGGCCGACGCCTCGACGCTCGCCGCGCTGCGCGCGGCCGCCTTCGCCGCCATGGAGCACGCCTACGCGCCGTACTCGAAGTTCCGGGTCGGGGCGGCGCTGCTCACGCCCGAGGGCGAGATCTTCGCCGGGTGCAATGTCGAGAACGCGGCCTATCCGTCGGGGACGTGCGCCGAGCGCACGGCCATCGGCGCGGCGGTGGTGCGCGGCCGGCGGACGTTCACGCACGTCGTGGTGGCCACCGAGGCGGGCACGCCCACGCCGCCCTGTGGCATGTGCCGCCAGGTGCTCCATGAGTTCGCGCCCGACTGCCGCGTCATCAGCGTGACGCGCGGCGGCGCCGAGGCCGCGTGGCAGTTGGCCGAGTTGCTGCCGTACGCCTTCGAGTCTTCGTCGCTGCGAGACGCATGATCACGACTTCCCCCCGTCGCGTGCTCCTGGCGCTCGCGGCCGTGCTGGCCGCGGCGAGCGCTGGCGCGTGTACTGAACAACTCGACGCCGGCAGCGCCTGCCCGTCGCTCTGTCCCGGGCTGACGGTGCCCATCAAGGACACGCTGCTGTCGCCCGTCGTGACCTACGACACGACGCTCGTCGGCTACCCCTCCATCGGGTCCGAGGAAGGCATTCCGCTGGCCTGGCGCGGCGACACGCTCGACGTGCGCGGCGTGCTGCGCTTCGACACGCTCGCGCCCAACTACACGCCGCCCAACGACACGGCGCGGCCGGTCGTCCAGGTGGACACCGCGATCCTGCGCATGCGGCTCAACCTCACGCAGAGCCGCATCCCGGATTGGGTGCGCTTCGAAGTCTTCGACGTGGACACGACGGCCGACGACAACGACCTGCCGGCCCTGCTCTCGCTCTTCACCCCGGCGCGGCTGGTGACGTCGCGCACGCTGACGCGCGCCCAGATCACCGACTCGCTGGTCTTCCCGCTGTCGAGCGCCTGGGTGCTGCAGAAGATGCAGGGCAGCCAGCGGGTGCGCTTCGGCCTGCGGCTCGTGGCGTCGGGCCCCGTGTCGCTGCGCGTGCATACCACCGAGACCGGACTGCCGGCGGAAATTCGCTATTACGTCTCCCCCGACACCGCCGTGCACCAGGTGGTGACTTCGCTCTACTCCAAGACGCCGCTTGAGCCCGCCGCACTGGCCAGCGACTACCGCGACTACACGGTAGTGGCGCGCAATACGCTGCCGGAGGCCGGTCCGTTTGCGATGTCCACGGGCGGCGTGCCGGCGCGGCGCGCCTACCTGCGCTTCAACGTGCCGTCGTGGCTGCTCGATTCCACCACGATTGTCCGGGCCACGCTCCAGCTCACCCAGGTTCCGCAGCGGGGCTTCGACGCCACCGATACCGTGACGGTCATCGGGCAGGCGGTCGCGGCCACGGCACTTATCAAGGACATCTACCGGGCGTCGCAGATCCTCATTCCGTCGGGGCTCTTCGTCACCGATTCCATCCGCGTGGCGCCGGCCGACAGCGGCGTCCGGACGCTCGAGATGAACGGGCTCCTGCGCGTCTGGAAGTCGGCGCCCGACACGTCGGTCACCGCGCCGCAGCGCGCCATCGTGCTCGTGCAGCGCGAGGAAGGGCTGCACGGCGCCGAGGTGCGGTTCTTCAACGCGCGCGCACCCGCGGCGGTGCTGCCCAAGCTCCGCGTGAGCTACATCCCCCGCGTCAACTTCGGAGTGCCCTGATGCGCCGCCTTCTCGTGACGGCTCTCCTGGCCGCCGCCTCCGCCGCGCCGCTGCTGGCGCAGGGGGCGCTCAGCCTGCAGGGGTTCGGCTACCCGACGGGGCAGTTGAGCACGCGGGCCGCGTCCATGGCCGGCGCATCCGGCGAAACCGATACCTCGTCGCCCATCAATCCCGGGGCGCTCCCCGGCGCCGGACGCTCGATCTTCAACTTTCAGATTGACCCCGAGTACCGGCAGATCACGGTGAACGGCCGCGTCGTCAACACGCGGACGACGCGCTTTCCGGTCATCACGCTCGGGTCGCGGATGGGGACGCGCGGCTTCCTCGGCGCCTCGTTCTCGACGCTCCTCGACCGCACGTGGGATGCGTCGTTTCGCGACAGCGTGGACGTGGCCGGCGCGCGCGAGGGCTCCGAGGTGACGACGAAAGTGCGCGGCGCCATCAACGACGCGCGCATCGCGTACGCCTGGCAGTTCAACGAGCGGTTCCAGGCCGGCCTGGCGTTCCACGCCCTCACCGGCGCCAATCGCATGAGCCTGTCGCGCACCTTCGACGACACCACCAAGTACGGCTCGCTCTCGCAGGACATGACGCTGTCGTACCAGGGCTCGGCCGTGTCGGCCGGTCTCGTGTCGCGCCCGTTCGCGCACCTCTATGTCTCGGCCTCGCTGCGCGTCGGCGGCGCCATGAAGACGCGGTACGGCGACTCCGTGGCGACGCACGGCAACGCGCCCGATCGCTACGGGGCCTCGGTCACGTACGACGGCATTCCCGGGTCGCAGCTCGTGGCGCGCTTCAGCCATGAGGGCTGGTCGCGCATGCGGTCGCTCGGCACGGCCGATCTCGAGGTGCACGACGCCAACGACGTCTCACTGGGCGCGGACGTCGCGGGGCCGAAGTTCCAGGGCGTGCCCGTGCAGTTTCGCGTGGGCGCGCGCTCCCGCGGACTGCCGTTCGGCTGGAACGGCAACGCGGTGAAGGAGACCACCCTCGCCCTCGGCGGCGGCGCGACCTTTGCCCGCGGCTGGGCATCGCTCGACATCAGCGTGCAGCGCAACCAACGCACGGCTGGCGGGATGAGCGAGAAGGGGACGATTCTCAGCGTCGGGCTCACCGTCCGCCCGTAGCGCCATGCCGCCGGCCGGCGCGGAACTCCCCCCGCTCGTCCTCGTTGCCGACGACGTGGACGCCAACGTCGAACTGCTGGCCGATCAGCTGGCGGTGCTCGGCGTCCGCACCGTCTCGGCCCACGACGGGCCCAGCGCCCTCGCCGCCTGCTTCCAGCAGCCGCCCGACCTGTGCATCCTCGACGTGTCCATGCCGGCGGGCGAACTCGGCGTGGATGACCGCGACACCGGCTTCGAGGTCTGCCGGCGGCTGAAGAAGGACCCGCGCACGGCGCGCATCCCGGTCATCTTCGTCACGGCGCTCAACGACACGGCCGATCGCGTGAAGGCCATCGAGGCCGGCGGCGACGATTTCCTGCTGAAGCCGCACAACCGGCTGGTGCTCGGCGCGCGCGTGCGGTCGCTGCTCAAGCTCAAGAGCGCCACGGACGCGCTCGAGCAGAGCTACCGCACCCTGCGCGAACTCGCCAAGGTGCGCGACGACCTGATGAAGATGATCGTGCACGACCTCAAGACGCCGCTCACCAGCGTGCTGGCGACGCTCGAGATGCTGCGCGAGGGCGACTACGGCCCCATGTCGGAGCGGCAGTACAAGGCCGTGTCGGAGGCGGAAGGGAAGGCGGAGGACCTGCTGGGGCTGATCCAGGACCTGCTGGAGGTGTCGCGCGTGGAGGAGACGCGCATCGCCATCGCGCCGGAGCCGATCGCGCCGGCCGCCTTTCTCTCCGAGCTGGTCATTGACTGGACCCCGCGCTTTACCGCGGAAGGCGCCACGATGGGGTATCAGGCGTCGGACGACTCGCCGGTCTTCAGCGCCGACAAGGCGCTGCTGCGCCGCGTCTTCGCCAACCTCGTGCAGAACGCGCTGTCGCACTCGGCGACGACGGTGCACGTGGAGCTGGCGGCGATGCGCGATCCGCAGGGGATCCTGTTCACGGTGACCGACAACGGGCCCGGGATCCCCGCCGAGTTCCAGGAAGTGATCTTCCGCAAGTTCGAGCAGGTGCGCTCGCCCAACGCGCCAAGGACGCGCAGTTCGGGGCTCGGGCTCGCCTTCTGCCGCCTCGCCGTCGAGGCGCACGGCGGCCGCATCTGGGTGCGGTCGAAGGAAGCGGAGGGGAGCACGTTCTATATTCAGTTGCCGGAAGTGCCGAAGACCGCTGATTGAGGATCGGGAATCCGGATTTGGATTTCGGACCGCGACCGCGGATCGCGACTGGCGACAACCGCTGTCTGCATTTCCCGCGCCGCCTCCCGGTCCAATCGCCAATCGGTATCCTCCGTCGAAGTCCTCCGTCCCGTTCCGAATTCCCAATCCTCAATCGTCCCCGCATGCCAAGCGTCTTCATCGAAACCTACGGCTGCCAGATGAACGTCAGCGACTCCGAGCTCATGCTCGGCAAGCTGGCGGCCGAGGGCTATTCGGCGGTGGACGGGCCGGAGGGCGCCGACGTGGTGCTGCTCAACACGTGCGCCATCCGCGAGCATGCCGAGACGCGGGTGATCGGCCGGCTGGGTGAACTGCGGCGCTTCCTGAAGCCCGGCGCGGTGCTGGGCGTGACCGGGTGCATGGCCCAGCGGCTCGGGCCGCGCCTCCTCGAGACGGACTCGCGCGTTTCGCTTGTCATCGGCCCCGACGGCTATCGCGCCCTGCCGGCGCTCATCGAGGGGGCGCGCAAGGGCGAACGGATGATCGCCACCGACTTCGACCTCGAGGAGCACTACGAGGACGTGCAGGCCAGCCGGTTCGAGGGCGTGAAGGCGTGGATCCCGGTGCAGCGCGGCTGCGATTATCGCTGCACGTACTGCATTGTGCCGTACACGCGGGGGAGCGAGCGCAGCCGACAGCTCGAGGACGTGGTGCGCGAGACCGAGGCCGTGGTCGCCCAGGGGCTCACCGAAGTCGTGCTGCTCGGGCAGACGGTGAACTCGTATCACGACGGCGCGCGCGATTTCGCCGACCTGTTGCGCGCGGTGGGCGCCGTGCCGGGGCTCCGCCGACTGCGCTTCACGAGCCCGCACCCCAACGATTTCAGCGATCGCGTCATCGCGGCCATGGCCGAGGTGCGCACGGTGTGCGAGCACGTGCACCTGCCCATGCAGAGCGGGTCGAGCCGAACGCTCAAGCGCATGCTGCGCCGCTACTCGCGCGAGGAGTACCTGGACTGCGTCGCGCGCCTGCGCGCGGCCATGCCGGGGCTCGGCCTGACGACCGACATCATCGTGGGCTTCCCCGGCGAGAGCGACGAGGACTTCCACGAAACGCTGAGTGCGGTGCGCGAGGTCGGGTTCGACGACGCGTTCATGTTCAAGTTCTCGGCGCGCGAGGGCACGCCCGCCACGCGCCTGCCGCCGGAGATGACCGTGCCCGACGACGTGGTGGATGCGCGCTTCAACGAACTCCTGCAGACCGTGCGCGGCATCTCGCGCGACCGGAACTTCCGCCGCGTCGGCGAACGCTGTGAAGTGCTGGTGGAGAAGGAAGCGCGCAAGGGCGAGCTGCTGCAGGCCCGGTCGCGGGACTTCAAGACGGTGCTGATCCCGGGAGACCTGTCCATGATCGGGCAGTACTATCACGTCGAGCTCACGGGGACCACCGGCTCCACGTTCACGGGGCAGATCGTGCGCGAGCGCGCGCCACTGCCGATGTCGGGGTAGCGGCGGCGCGACGGCTCGCCCGGAATGTGCCATATTGGGCCCGTACGCACCGCGTGCCACACGCAGGAGGGGGCCGATGAAGTACCTCTCTCGGATTCAGGCCGTTCTCGACGCACCGCAGGCGCTCGAGGCGCTCTTCGCTGAAGCCACGAAGGAGCATGGGGCCGCCGAGTTCGGCGACGATATCGAGACGGCGTACGGCACTGCTCCCGACCAGTTGCTGCTCGCGGCCTGGCATTTCCGCCTGCAGCCCGCGCTGCACGAGGCGGACGAGCGCCGGCCAGTCAACTGGACGTTGGCCCTCGCGCTCAGCGTGCTTACAGGGCTCGTGCTGTGGTGGCTGTCCGGCAGCCTGTTCGTGTTCCACAGCAGCACGGGCCGAGCCGAGCCCTTCCTGGTGGTCCTCGTGAGCCCGGTCATTGCGCTCGCGACGCTCGCGTACGTCGCGGCGTCGCGTGGCCGCAGCTACGGCCTGCCCGCTGTGCTCGGCGCGGCGCTCGCGGTGGTGACGGCCTTCGCCATGTGGCGGTCGGTGGGAGACGACACCTACCGCCAGCTCGCCGCGACGCACCTGCCGCTGCTGGCGTGGGCCGCGGTGGGTCTTGGCGTCATGGGCATGCGGGCGAGTGCGCGAAACCGTTTCGCGTTTCTCTCCAAGTCCATCGAAGTGATCGTCGTCACGGGCGTCTACGCGCTGGGCGCGATGGTCTTTGCTGCGATCACGATCCAGATGTTCAAGACGCTGGGCATCACGCCCACGAACGCGGTCACTCGCTTGCTCATGGTCGGCGGGACAGGGCTGATGCCGATCATCGCCGTGGCCAGCGTGTACGACCCGGCGCTCCCTCCGGAGGCGCAGGATTTCCAGCGCGGGCTGAGCCGCATGGTCTCCACGCTCCCCCGGCTCCTGCTGGTGCTCACGCTGGTGGTGCTGATGGTGTACCTCGCCCTGATTCCCGCCAACTTCATGCAGCCGTTCCGCAACCGGAACGTGCTGATCACCTACAACGTGATGCTGTTCGCCGTGACCGGCATGTTGCTTGGGGCCACGCCGGTGAGTGCGGACGACCTCTCGGAGCAGTACCAGCGCTGGCTCCGTCGGGGTATCGCGGCGGTGGCCGCGCTGGTGTTGCTGGTGGGCCTGTATGCGCTGGCCGCGGTGCTCTATCGCACGGTGCAGGACCGCCTGACGATCAACCGGCTCACCATCATCGGCTGGAACGCCATCAGCATCGGGTTGCTGGGGCTGCTGCTCTACCGGCAGGCCAAGGGCGGCCGCTCCCAGTGGGTGGCGTCGCTGCACGCCACGTTCAGCGTGGCGAGCGTGGCCTACGCGGGTTGGGCGGCGTTTGTCGTGCTCGCGGCGGTTTGGTTGTTCTGAGCGCGGCCGCTCGCTGCGCCTGCCGCAGGTCTCGGGTGAGTCAAATCGCTGTCCTCGGCAACGGAACGATGATGCACGGGTGAGGTCGTGGGCGCACGGTGTGGGCACAGCCACCCGAGCATCCCTATTCCGCTCATCGCCTGGGCCGCGGCGGCCTACGCCGCCGGCCTCATTGCCGGTCTCTCGTTCGGCACCGTCGCGAATGCTGCGGCGGCGGCCGGCACGCTCGCTTTCGTTGCAGCGCTGGCGCTCCTGACGCGTCGGGCCTCGACAGGTGCCGTGCTGCTGATCGCCGCCATCGGCATCGGGGTCGGCGGCAACGCGGCGCGTGCCGACCGCGAATGCATGGCGCGCGAGCGCCTGCCGTTTCGGTGCCGCGCGCAATACCAACCGCCTGCCGCGCTCGCCCCGTGGCGCGACCGCGCGGGTGCGGCCATTGACCGATACTTCTCGCGCGACGCCGGCCTCGTGCGCGCCCTGCTGATTGCCGACACCAAGGATCTCGACCCGCAGGTGCGCGACCGGTACGCCGACGCCGGCATCGTGCACATGCTCTCCATTTCGGGGCTGCACGTGGCCATCGTGTCGGGCGCGATGCTGCTCCTGCTGCAGGCGGCGCGACTGCCGCCGGCGGGGGCGCGGTGGGCGGGGCTGGCGCTCGTCATGCTGTACGTGCTCATCATCGGCGCCCCACCCCCCGCCGTGCGCAGCGCAGTGATGATCGGCGCGCAGACGGTGTCGTTTGCCCTCCAGCGCAATACCTCGCCATGGGCCGCGCTCGCGTGGGGTGGGGGCGTGCCGCTGCTCTACCAGCCGCGCACCGCAGTAGACCTCGGCTGGCAGCTCAGCGTGAGCGGCTTCGCGGCGCTCATTGCCGGGCGCGCCGTCGCGGAGCGCGTGTTACCGGAGGCGCTGGCGGGGTGGCGCCGGAAGATTGCGAGCGAACTCGTTGTCAGCGTCGTGGCGTCATTCGCCACCGCGCCGCTCGTCGCCTGGCACTTCGGGCGCGTGAGCCTCGTTGCCCCGTTCGCCAACATCGCGGCAGGGCCCGTGATCGCGCTGCTGCAGCCCACCCTGTTCCTTGGCCTCGCCCTTGCCTGGTGGCCGGCTGGCGCCTCGCTGGTGGCGGCCGCCGCCTCGCCCATGGTCCGCGCCTTCGACCTGGTTGCCTATGCCGGCGCCTCGTTGCCGGGGGCCACGCTGCATGCGGCGCCGTCGCTCCTCACCGCGATCGCGCTCGGGGTGGCGTGCGTGGCGGTGCTCGCCGCCTGCGTGAGCCACTTCTGGGAGCGGCCCGCTGCGGCCGCGCTCGCCGCCGTCGCCACTGCCGCGTTTGCGCCCGCGCCGTCGAACGGCCGGCTCGAGGTGCACATGATTGACGTGGGCCAGGGCGATGCCATTGCGGTGCGCACGCCGCGCGGGCGCTGGCTGCTCTTCGACGCCGGGCGGGCCGATGACCGCCGCGACACGGGCAAGATGACCATCGTCCCCTATCTGCGCGCGCGGGGCGGGCCGCTCGTCCTGTTCGTCCTGTCGCACCCGCACGCCGACCACGCGGGTGGCGCGAGCTCGGTGCTGCGCTCC
>JAJZRK010000258.1 GCA_021802745.1 bacterium | reverse complement strand
TCATCTGGGAATCCTCGCCGTCCTGCTCCTCGCCGTCACGGCCATGATTGTCGGCGTGCGCGAGCGTAACTGGGGCAACGACGAGCTGGCGTCGATGTTCGTCCTGCTCGCGCTGCTGCTGGCCTTCGTGGGCGGTCTGCCTTCGCGGTCGGCGGCGCAGGCGTTCCTTAAAGGCATGCAGGGGATGATGCTCGCCGCCGTGCTCGTCGGATTGGCCGCCGCGGTGGAGATGGTGCTGCGCGAGAGCCTGGTCCTCGACTCCATCATCGCGGGGCTCACGAGTGTAGTGGAGGGGCGGCACCCGACCGTGGTCGCCCAGCTCATGATGGGTATCCAGCTCATCATTGACGTGCTCATTCCGTCGACGTCGGGCAAGGCGGCCATCACCATGCCGATCCTCGGCCCGATCGGCCAGCTGGCGGGCGTGAGCGGCCAGGTGACGGTGCAGGCCTTTCTCTTCGGCAACGGCTTGATGAACACGGTCACCCCCACCTCGGGGATGCTGCTGGCCTATCTTGCGGCCGGCAAGGTGAACTTCGGCGACTGGATTCGGTTCGTGATGCCGCTAGGTCTTCGACCGCGTAAAGGTTTGCAATTGTTGATGTGACGACTTGCGGGCGTGGCGCGTCACCAGGTATGCCGACTCCGTTGCAGTGTCCGTTGCGCCCGCGCGACCGGGTGCGCTTGGAAGGTATGCTCCGGAAGGGTGTCCAGCAGGTGCGTGTGGTGGTCCGTGTCCTGGCGCTCTTGCAGTTGGATCAAGGTGGTGGGGCCTCGGCGGCGGCGCGCGCCGTGGGACTGACGCCGCAGGCCGTCCGGCTGATTGCGCAGCGGTATCGACGGGGCGGCGTGGACGCGGCGATCTATGAAGGCCCGCGGCCTGGGGCCGAGGAAGTGCTGAGCCCCTCCGACAAACAGCGCATCATCGCGATGGTGTGCAGTGCGCCGCCGCCGGGCGCGGCCCGGTGGACCGTGCGGCTCATTGCCGACGAAGCGATCAAGCGCCGGTTGGTGCCGCAAGTTGGCCGCGAGACGGTGCGGGTCCTGCTGCAAAGCCACGACCTCAAGCCGTGGCGGGAAAAAAATGTGGTGCGTGGCGGAACTGACGCCGGAGTACATCGCGAAGATGGAAGACGTCCTCGCCCTCTATGAGAAACCGTACGATCCGAAGGAGCCGGTGGTCTGCTTGGATGAAAAGCCGGTGTCCTTGCATGCCGAGGTCCGGCCCCCGCGGCCGGCGCGGCCGGGGCACGTGGCGAAACGCGACAACGAATATGAGCGCCGGGGCACCGCCAACATCTTTGGCATCGTCGAACCCAAGGCCGGGCGCCACTTCACCTGTGCCACGCCCAATCGGTCCGCCGCCGAATTCGCGCAGCGCATCCACACCGTCGTCACGGCCTACCTCGGGACCCGCACGATCCACCTGGTGCTCGACAATCTCAACATCCACTGCGAGAAATCGCTCACGGACTACTACGGGAAGCGGACCGGGCGCCGCCTCTGGCGCCGTCTCACCGTGCACTACACACCGAAGCACGGGAGTTGGCTCAATCAAGCCGAGATCGAACTCAGCTTGGTCGCCCGGCAATGTCTGGGGTCCCAGCGCATTCCAGCCCTCCGGCAACTTCGGACGGAGACGCGCGCGTGGAATCGCCGTGCCACCCGGCGCAAGACGCGCATCAACTGGTGCTTTACTCGCAAGGACGCGCGCCGCAAATTCGCGTACACCCCGAACGTTTCTAAACGGTCAAAGACCTAGTCGGCATCCTCTTCGTGCTATGCGCCTTGGCGCTGTACCTGCTCACCATCTCGGGCGCATGATTGGCGTCGCATCGCACGAGGCGCGCCGCGTGCACCCCGCATGACGGGCGGCATCTCCCCGTGCACTGTGGAGCGGCCGCGCGGCTCCGTGCGCCTCGTCTACGACTCGCCGCACAGCGGGCGCCACTACCCCGAGGACTTTCACAGCCTCGCCTCTCGAGCGCAGCTGCGGTGGGCGGAGGACGCGTACGTCGATCTGCTGGTGCAGCCCGCCGTGTCGCACGGCGCGCTCCTGCTCTGCGCCACCCTGCCCCGCAGCTTCCTCGACGTCAACCGACCCGCGACCGACATCGACGCCGAACTCCTCGCGGAACCGTGGCCCACGAGCCTCACCCCGACGGACAAGACGCGTCGGGGCCTCGGCCTCGTGCGCCGCTTCGTGGTTCCGGGCGTTCCCATCTACGCCCCGCACTCGCTGACGGTGGCGGAACTCCAGCGACGCATTCGGGATGTGCACGCACCCTACCACACCGCGCTTGACGCGCTGGTCAACGAGGCGCGCGCGGCCTGCGGGGCCGTATGGCACGTGAACTGGCACTCGATGAAGTCGCGCGGCAACGCGATGACCCCGGACGGCGACGGCGCCGAGCGCGCGGACTTCGTCGTCTCCGACCGCGACGGCGCGAGCGCCGACCCAACGCTGACCACGCTGGTGGCCGAAACCTTGGCGGCACTCGGCTACCGCGTCAGCCTCAACCATCCGTACAAGGGCGGCCACATCGTGCAGCGGCTCGGCCGCCCCGCCGACGGGGTCCATAGCGTGCAGGTTGAAATCAACCGCGCGCTCTACCTCGACGAGGCGTCCGTGAGCCCCCAACACGGCTTCGACACGCTGCGCGGCCACCTCGAGCAGCTCGCCCGCCGACTCGCCGAGGACGCTCCGGCGCGCTGAACGCGCCGGTTGTGCGCAACCGCTGGACTACGGCACCACCGCCGCCTTCACCATCGAGACCGTCAGCGTAGACGGGTATTTCTCCGAATGGTGAATCACGTTGTTCGCCGTCACCGGCTTCGTCTCGTCCCAGTTGTTGCCGCCGGTGTTCAGGTTGCGGTCGAAGCGCGGGAAGTTGGACGACGACACCTCGATGCGCAGGCGATGCCCGGGCGCGAAGTAGTTGGCGGTGTTGAGCGGCTGCAGCGTCACCTTGTACACCTTGTCCTTTTCCATCCACACGAGCGGTTTGTCGTAGCCGTCGCGGTAGCGCATCCGCTGGATGCTCTCGTCCAGGTTGTACGCGCGCCCATCGGGATAGAGGTCGAGCACCTTCACCGTGAAGTCGGTGTCCTTGGCGTCGGACGACACGTAGAGCGTGGGGATGATCGGCCCGCTCAGTTCCATCCCCTCGGCGAACGGCTCGCTCGTGTAGACCAGCACGTCGGGGCGCTGCTCCGTCTTGCGCTGGTCCATTGCCCCCGCTTGCACGGCGTTCCCCTGGCAGCAGACGTTGCCACCCAGTGACATCACCGGGTTAAGCGGGTCGTAGGCGAACTTGTCCGGCAGGTCCTTCTTGGGCGCCTTCGTCGAAAGCGTTCCATCCCCCTGTGCCGTGTTGGCATTGCCGTTCGACCCAAGATAGAAGGTCATCGGCTGGACGTCCTTCGGCGGCCAGACGTCCGACGTCTTCCACTGGTTCAGCCCCATCACGTAGTACCGCACCTTCGGCACCGTGTCCATCGGGTGCAGCCCCTCATCCTTGAGAAACTGGTCGAAGAAATCGTACACGAGGCCTTGGTAGCCGAGCCGCGCATCCCCCATGTCGCGCTCGCCCACCACCGTGTGCTCGCTGGCGCGGGTGTACGAGCAGTGCGCCACTGGCGCGATGATAAGCCACTGCCTGTCCTTCCCCGCCCCTTGCGCCGTCTTCCGCACGTGGTTGTACATCGCGACGTTGGGGCCCACGGAGACGTCGTACCACGACGTGAACCAGAGCCCGGGAATGTTGATCGGCATGTTGTCGTGCCAGAGCCCACCCTTGTACCAAGCCGGGTCGTTCGGCACGCGCTGCATCATCGCGCCGCCCGTCGGCACGGGCATCGAGTCGGCGAAGATGCCAGTGGGGCCACCTGCCGCCTTGATGAGCTCGATAGTCGGCAGGTGCCAGAATGCCTTGGCCCAGTCCACCGGCGGTGCGTGCTCGGCGAGATCGAAGAGCTTGGAGGCTTCGATGAGTTGCTCGCGCGTGGTGCCGCGCGGGAACATCGGCCGCACCTGGTTCTGCTCGCCCATCAGCCAGTCGATGAAGAGCATCTGCACAGCGCCGCCGCGGTACCAATTGCCCTGCTCGTAGTAGCCGCCCACGCGGCCTACGCCGGCGCCGAAGCCCTGCACGTTCATCGCAGCAAAGCCGGGATTGCCGAGCGCCGCCACC
>JAJZRK010000257.1 GCA_021802745.1 bacterium | reverse complement strand
GTCGGCGACGACGCCGACGAGATAGTTGATCCCCATGTTGCCGAGCAGCGCGATCACCAGCACCACGCTGAACGCCGTGCCGGAGAGGGCGGGGTAGAGGTCGGCGACGAATCCCAGCAGCAGCGGGAACGCCGCCGCGAGGCCGACGCCGAGCACCGCGAGGCCGGCGGTCGCCGCGTTTGCCCACGGGGCGATGCGAAGAATCCCGATGCCGATCGCCGACAGCGCCATCCCGAGGTACAGCACCCGGTCGCCCGGCATCCGCTTCAGCACCTCGGCGAGCGCCAGGCGCGCGACCGTCATTCCGCCGACGAACGCGGAGAGCGCGAAGAGCGCCTCGCGCGCCGCGAGACCGCGCGCCGACTCGAGGTAGGTCGTGATCCAGTTGTTCACCACGCCCTCGAGGCCGCTCTGCAGGGCAAGGGTGAACGCGATCAGCAGCAGCGCCCCGTCCCGCAACAAGCCTGCCCCCTGCGCGAGAGGGAAACCCTGCGCCTGCTTTGGCATCGGGAAGTCAATCGCTGCCAGAAAGAAGACCGGGCCGAGCAGCACGATGCCGATGCGCGAGAGCACCACCTGGTACGACACCTCGTGCAGGGCGCCGAGCAGCAGCGGCATGCCCAGCGCGCCGATGCCGAAGAAGACGCCGAGCAGGCTCAGCTTGGCGCCGCGCTCGCCCGCGGAGAGGTCGGCGACCAGCGCATTGGTGCCGCCATTCAGGACGCCGCCCCCGATGCCGATGACCAGGATGGACAGGCGCAGCGCACCCACCGACGACGCGAAGGCGAGCCCCTCGAGTCCCGCGATCATCAGCACCGCGCTCGTGGCCAGGAGCAGCTTGTAGCCGAACCGGTCCACGATGGGCCCGAAGACGATGGATCCCGCCAGCACGCCGAAAGGAAGGATCGAGACCAGTGCGCCGCTGGCGAGGCTGTCGAGGCCGAACCGTTCGGCGATGGCGGGAAGCAGCGAGCCCATGGACAGCAGGGCCACGCCGAAGAAGAGCATGCCAATGCAGGCGGCGGCGAAGACCAGCGGCTTGCGGAACATGGTCACGCCTCCTTACGGCATCGGGGAGATGGCGCGCAGCGCGAAATGCGCCGCCCCGTGCAGCGCGGCGGTGCCGCCCAGCGATGACGCGGCCAGCTCCACCTGGCCGATGCTGATGGGCTGCGCCCAGCGGCGCGCCTCGCGCGCGATGTCGGGGAGGAATCGCGTGGCCGGGCCAAAGACGCCACCGCCGAAGATGATCCGCTCGGGGTTGAACAGGCTCACGAGGTTGGCCGTGGCCATCCCCCACAATTCGATGGCGCGCTGCAGCACCGCCATGGCGATCTCATCGCCCGCGTCGTACAGCCGGAAGACTTCGGGTGCACGCAGCGCGTTGGGGGGCATGGCGCGCAGCGCCCCGCGGTAACCCGGGCGCGCGGCGAGCAGTTCGTGCGCGTATCGGGCGATGCCGTCGCCAGAGGCGTAGTGCTCAAAGCAGCCGCAGGGGCGATACTTCTCGTCCCACGGGCGGTCGAGCGCCATCCAGCCGATGGCGCCCGCAATGTCATGGGCGCCGTGCAGGACCCGGCCGTCCACGAGAATGCCGGCGCCGATGCCCGTGCCGACCGTGACGTAGATGGCATTGCGGCTCCCGCGCGCCGCGCCATGCCACACCTCGCCCATGATGCAGCACGACCGGTCGGCTTCGATGACGACGGGAAGGTCCTCGTACGACAGCGACGCGCGCAACTCGTCGCGTAGCGGATAGTCGTCCCATCCCGCGAGGTTCGGCGCCCAGACGCGCCCCGACTTGGCATGCGCGATGCCCGGGACGGAGACGCCGATCGCCGCCACGTCGGGAGCCCTGGCCATCAGGCGGTGCAGCGCCGCAATGACCAGCGTCCCGACCTCGCCGCCGCCGCGCCGCTCGATCATCGTGGTGTCCTCGGCGATCACGGCCCCGTTTGCATCAAAGAGCGCCCCGGCGAGCTTGGTGCCGCCGAGATCCAGCCCGATCACTGCCATGGTGGTGTCCTCGCGTGAACAGCGGTGCTCAAGCGCGGGGGGCGCGGGGAGAAGGTACGGCGACTGCAACCTCGTGTCACGGGCGGCTGCGTGCGTCCGCCATGCACAACGGCCGCCGAGCGATGCCCGGCGGCCGTTGTGCGCGTCACGTCTGGTGCTACGGAATGCGCAGCGTCACGAACAGCGAGTCGCCGGTGAGGACGTTGTTCACGAGCTTCGAGCCGACGTTCACCGTCGCCGAGTCGCGAATGACGGCGTCGCCGAACGGAATGGCGTAGACCTTGTACGTGCCCGTGGGCACGGCACGGAACTGCCACGTGCCCGTCGCCGTGGCGGACCCGACCTGTCCGGGCACCGTCATGTTGATGCCCTGCAGGTAGACCGTGGTATTCAGCAAGCTCTTGCCGGAAGCGCTCGTCACCGTGCCGAAGATCTTGCCCGGCGTCGCGGAGCGGCTGGCCACCGAGTTGGGGATTGACGCGGAGAGCACATAGGCGACGCCCGGCCGCGCGGGCGGGGCGGTGCCGCCGTACGGTTCGAGTACCAGGGCAAGGAAGGTGTAGTTCTGCGGTT
This sequence comes from bacterium, assembly GCA_021802745.1. The sequence continues at coordinate 1,609 of JAJZRK010000257.1, read as the reverse complement.
CCACGTTCAGCGCCTTCATGTCGCCGCGCACCTGCGACTCGAGAATGCCTACGTCGTTGTACCACTTCCCGGAGCCAAGGTCGGCATCGTCGAGCGGGGCGTTTTCCGGCACCGGCGACAGGATGCCGCCGACGCGCGTCGCCGTGCCGGTGCGCTCATCCACCAGCCAGGCCGCGTAGCGGAAGCCCGCCGGCGGGCGAATGAGGTTGCGGAAGCTCAGGCGGATCTGCTCGCCCCAGAACGTCGCGTTGACCACATAGGCCGACACCGAGAACGGCAGGCGACTGGCGCTCGCCTGCGCGAACGACCCGAACATGCTGGCCTGCACAGCATACGCGGCGCCGCTCTTGTAGCGGAAGGAGAGGAAGCCGTTGCGCCCCGCGCCGATCGTGGCCGGCACCGCGCCCTGTCCGGACGCCCGCAGCAGCACGTGCGTGTAACTGGGGATCGCGGTGCTTGCGATCCTGATGCTCACCGTCGTCGCCGTGTCGCTGATGGCGAATTGCGCGGCGGTGGCGGTGTCGGCCCTGATCATGGCGACCGACGAGTCGCGGTTCACCGGGCGGCGGCTGCGCATCGTCCGGATAATGCGGGCCGACGGTGCCGTCATGTTGCCCGTGGCGGTGTCCACGAGGGCGAGCTGGTACGTGACGCCCGCCCCCGTGGGCGGCAGATTGTTCACGGTGAACTCGATGGTGTCGCGCGCGGCCGCCGCGGTGATGCGCCCGCCGCTCACGGCGGGGAACGCCGAATTGCCCGCCGGACCGAGCACCATGTCGAGCAGTGGGTCGCCGACGATCCTTGACGGACCCGAGATCGGATCCGTCTGGCAGGCGGCCAGCATGAACGCGGCCCCGGCGGCGGCGATGAGGGTGCGATGAGAGGTGCGCATCTCACTTCCCTCCGGGGATGTACTTGAAGACGAGCGAGTACTGCATGTTCGTCGGGGTCTTGGAGGCGGGATGCGGCGGCGGCAGCGCGTCGCCGATGCGGCGGTCCTGGATGTAACCGACCGTCGCGTCGAGTTCACTGCGGTTGAAGTTCGTGTAGGTGAGGGCGCGGGCCTGGGCGCTGAGCCCGATGCTGGACGTCAGCGCGTAGTTGAAGCCGCCGCCAAAGGAGGCCAGGGGATGCGTCACCTTCTGGTTGCGGCGCTCCGCGCGCGGGTCCATGAACATCGCGTAAATGCCCGTACCGGCGAATCCGTAGATCCGGCCCTTGCCAACGGGCAGTCCGGCGACCGCCTGCACGCCGCCCTGCACCAGGGTGATGCGCTGCGCGACCGCGTAGAGGAAGGTCGTATCGCCAAAATCGAAGGCGACCACGGGGAACTGTGTGCCGTCCGTGACCGGCCGCGACACATCCACCACGAGGCCGACGCCGAACGTCGACCCCTTGATGGCGAGCTTGAGCGGGTTCCACGGCAGTTCGTACGTGGCGTCGAGCCCGACGAACGGCGTGCTCTTGAGCGCCGTGGACTTGTCGAAGGTCTGCTGCCCGAACTGAACGCCGAGGTCGAACATCTTCGGCTGGGTTTGTGCTCCCAACGATGGCGCGCCCAGGAGCACGGCACCGACGAGCGCGATGAGTCTGCGCATGAGTGATGGTC
>JAJZRK010000015.1 GCA_021802745.1 bacterium | reverse complement strand
GACGCGAGCCACGCGGCGACTTCACCGCGCCGACGTACCACGAGCTGGTGGACGCGCCGTTCTTCGTGGGCCGGTTCGACCTCGACAGCACCGAGATTGCCGGACACTGGATGCGGCTGGCCACGTACCCGAGCGGGAGCGTGAAGGGGGCGCGGCGCGCGAAGCTGTGGGAGTCGCTGCGCCGGTCGGTGCCGCCCCAGGCCGACGTCTTTGGCGAGGTGCCGTGGACGACGTACACCGTGATGCAGATCGCCGACTCGTCGTTCGGCGGGATGAGCGCGCTCGAGCACCAGAACTCGAACGTGGGGGTCGTCGGCACACCGTACCTCGACGAGTCGTTCGTGCCGAGCGTGTATGCGCACGAGATCTTCCACGCCTTCAACGTCAAGCGCCTTCGGCCGGCCGACATGTGGCCCTATCGGTACGACCGGGCGCAGCCGACGACGTGGCTCTGGGTCAGCGAGGGGATCACGGACTATTACGCCGATCTCGTCATGGTCCGCGGCGGCGCCATCACGAGCGCCGAGTTCCTGTCGCTGACGCAGGGCAAGATGGACCACGTGGCGAACCTGGCGCCGGTAGCGCTGGAGGACGCGTCGCTGCAGACGTGGCTTCGCATGCGCGACGGCACGCAGGACATCTACTACGACAAGGGGTCGCTGGCGGGGCTGGCGCTCGACATCCTGATCCGCGATGCCACCGACAACGCGGCCTCGCTCGACGGCGTCATGCGCTCGCTCTACACCAGCGACTACAAGGCGGACCGCGGCTTCACGGCGCTGGAGTGGTGGGGAGCGGTGTCGCGGGCGGCGGGCGGCGCGTCGTTCGAGGACTTCAACCGGCGCTACATAGAGGGGCGCGAACCCTTCCCGTGGAAGGAGTGGCTCCCCAAGGTCGGCTGGCGCTACGTCGTGGACTCGGTCGCGGAGCCCCGGCTCGGCGTCGTTGTCGCCCCCGACTCGGCGGGCCAGCTCGTGACGTCCGTGGATGGATATGGCGCCGCCTTCCAGGCCGGCGTGCGCGTCGGCGACGTGCTGGTGAGCGTGGACGGCATTCGCGCCTCCGACCCGGACGTGTTCGACCGGTGGCGCGTGGTCGCCCGCAACCGGGCCGGCGAACGGCTGTCGCTCGTGGTGCGGCGCAACGGCCAGCCCATGGTCCTCACCGGAACCGTGCGCGTGGTGACGCTCATCAACGCTCGGCTCGAGGACGATCCCGCGGCATCGCCGAAGGCCGTGCGCATCCGCCGCGGCATCCTCACGGGGACGACGGCGCCGCCGTCCCCGTGAGGGTGCGAAAGGAAGCCCGCGCTACGGCTTGAGCTTCCGGTACGCCTCCACCCGCGCCGCGTCGCGCGGCGACGGGCCGGTGGGCAGCGCCATCTCCTTCTCCACGGCGTCAATATCGCGCGGTACCGCGGCCGTGATGCGGTCGTGCCCGGTGGGCGTCACCACGTAGTCGTCCTCGATGCGCACGCCGATGTTGGCGTAGCGCTTCACCACTGGCGCGAGCCTGGCGCGCAGCGCGGCGTTGGCCGGCGTATCCGGAATGATGTCCACCGTGTTGGCGCGCACGTACACGCCGGGTTCGATGGTGAACACGCTCCCCGCGGCGAGCGCGCCCTGCGTGTAGGCATCCACGTCGTGGACGTCGAGCCCGATGGGATGGCCGAGGCCGTGCATGTAGTAGAGCCGCCACTGGGGGCAGCGGCCATCGCGCGACGCCCGTCCGCAATCGTAGGTGGCGTCCGGCGACTCCGTCAGCCCGAGCCGGGCGAGGCCGGTCTTGATGACGTCGAGCGCCGAGTCGTTCAACACCGCGAACTTCACGCCGGGCCGGGCCTGCCGCTCGGCGGCCATCTGCGCCGCGAGCACGATGCCGTACACGTCGCGCTGTGCGGCGCTGAACTTTCCGTTCACCGGCACCGTGCGCGTGATGTCGGCCGAGTAGCCGCCGTAGTAGGCGGCCATGTCCATGGTCACGACCTCGCCGTCGCGCATGAAACGGTCGTCGCGGTTGTAATGCAGGACCGCGGAGTTCGGTCCAGAGCCCACGATGGAACCGTACGACGGGCCGTCGCCGCCGTTGCGGCGGAACGTGTACTCGGCAATGGCCTGGATCTCGAACTCGTTCATCCCGGGCTCGATGGCGCGCATCGCCTCGCGGTGCGCGGCCGCGCTCACCGCTGCCGCGTCGCGGAGGAGCGCCAGCTCCGCGGCCGACTTGCGGCCGCGCTGGCGCATGACGAGGTCGCTGACGTCGGTCACCTTTGTCGAGCGATGCCGCGACTTGAGGGCGTCGAGGAACTGGTCGTGAATGGTGCGCGGCGCCGCCTCGCCCGGCACGTCGGCGCCGCCGCGCCGCGAAAAGTCGCCCACGGCGTACAGCGCCTCGTCGCCGCTGAGCAGCGAGTCGAGCACCTGGCGCAGCGTGCCCGCATCGCGCCCGTCGAGGCCCAGTTCTTTCCTGGCCCCTTCGACGCCAAGCCGCTCGCCCGTCCAGACCTCCTGCGCCGGGTCCTTTGGCGGCACGAACAGCATGGCCTGGCTGGTACCGCCGCGCCGCACGATGACGAGCGCCGCGTTCGGTTCGAGGAAGCCCGTGAGGTACCGGAAGTTCTGCGACTGCCAGAAGTTCTGGTAATTCTCCAGCGGCTCCGGCGCGCCGAGCACCAGCAGCACCCCGTCGCCGGGGAGCGCCGCCGCGAGCGCGGTGCGCCGCGCCTGATACTCGGATTGCGGGATCTGTGCACCCAGCGCCGACGCGGCGCAGGCAAGAACGACGAAGGTGCGAACGAGTCTCATGGATCGGCCGGGGTCGAGGGCGCCTCAATGATGCGCGCTGGCCGCGCCTGACGGGAGATGGCCGGCCGGCGGCCGCGGGGATAAGCTAGACGGGTTCGGCGCCGAGTCCTGCGCTCAACGGGCGACCCCGGCGCCACGTTACGAAAGCATCTGCGCCCCCGCGGCCAGTCGGCCGCGCCTCGTCCACTGATTCCCCCACGATCATGCGACTCTTCGTCCGCCGTGCGCTGACCGCCCTCGTCTTCGCCGTCGCGCTCCCGATCGCCGCCATCGCCCAGGGCCGATTGACCACGCCGAAGCAGTTCTTCGGCCACGAAATCGGCGAGGACTACTGGCTGCCCAATTACACCCAGTTCGTGAAGTACTGGGAGACGCTCGCCAAGGAATCAGACCGCATGGTGCTCGACACCATCGGGCTCAGCGCCGAGGGGCGTCCCCAGCTGATGGCCATCGTGTCATCGCCGGAGAACATCAGGAACCGCGAAAAGTACCGGCAGATCGCCGAGCGGCTGAGCCACGCCGAGGGGCTGACCGACGCGCAGGCCATGGCGCTCGCCAAGGAAGGGAAGGCGATCGTCTGGATTGACGGCGGCCTGCACGCCACCGAGGTGCTCGGCGCCAACCAGCTGATCGAGACCAACTGGCAGCTCGTCTCGCAGAACGACGAGGAGACGCTGCGCATCCTCAACGACGTCATCATCGTCTTCGTCCACGCCAATCCCGACGGCATGGAGCTGGTGGCCAACTGGTACATGCGCGAGGGCGACCCCAAGAAGCGCAACATGCAGATCCCGCGCCTCTACCAGAAGTACATCGGGCACGACAACAACCGCGATTTCTACGCGGTGAACCAGCCCGAGACGTGGAACATGAACAAGGCGATGTACCTCGAGTGGTTCCCGCAGATCATGTACAACCATCACCAGACCGGCCCCGCCGGCACGGTGATGTTCGCGCCGCCGTTCCGCGACCCGATGAACTACAACCTGCACTCGCTGATCATGACCGGGCTCGACCAGGTCGGCTCGGCGATGCACGCGCGCTTCGTGGCGGAGAACAAGCCCGGCGCCACCATGCGCACGTCCACGCTGTACTCGACATGGTGGAACGGCGGGCTCCGCACCGACGCGTACTTCCACAACATCATCGGCCTGCTCACCGAGACCATCGGCAACCCGACGCCGATGCGCATCCCGTTCATTCCCGACAAGCTGATGCGCAACGCCGACCTGCCGCTGCCCATCCAGCCGCAGGAATGGCACTTCCGGCAGTCCATTGACTACTCGGTGACGGCCAACCGTGCGGTGCTCGATTTCGCGCAGCGCTACCGCGAGACGATGCTCTATCGCAACTGGCAGATGGGGCACGACGAGATCGCCGACGGCAACAAGGACTCGTGGACCGTCTGGCCCAGGCGGCTGCAGGCGATGAAGGACGCCATCCGCGCGGCGTCGCCGCGTGCCGACGTCAACGCGCCCGCGATCCCGAACCGCGGCGGGCTGGGCAGCGCCACCGCCGATCCCAAATTCGCCGAGATGCTGCGCGCGCCCGACCTGCGCGACCCGCGCGGCTACATCCTCTCGGCGGCCCAGCCAGACTTCCCGACCGCGCTCAAGTTCATCGAGAAGCTGCAGAAGAACGCCATTGTGGTGCAGCGCGCCACCGCGGCCTTCACGGTGGCCGGCAAGTCATACCCGGCTGGCTCCGTCGTGGTGAAGACCAACCAGGCGTATCGCCCGTACGTGCTTGACATGTTCGAGCCGCAGGACCATCCCAACGACTTCCGCTATCCAGGCGCCCCGCCGACGCCGCCGTACGACAACGCCGGCTATACGCTGGCCCTGCAGATGGGAGTGCAGTTCGACCGCGTGCTGGATGGCTTCGACTGCCCGTGCGAGACGGTCTCGCCCCTCAACTTCGTCACCGCGCCCGCTGGCGTGGTCGCGAAGAGCGGCACGTGGAAGCTGTCGCCCGTGCAGAATGACGCGTTCGCGGCGGTCGCCCGCCTGCTGAAGGGCGGCGTGGACGTGTACCGCGGCTTCGACGGCAACTTCTACGTCGCGTCGAACGGCAGGAGCCGGCCGATCGCCGAGAAGGCGGCCAAGGAACTGGGCGTGAACTTCGCCGCGGGCAAGCGCCCGGCCGGTGCACACAAGCTCACCGCGCCGCGTATCGCCCTCTTCGACCGCTACGGCGGCCAGATGCCGTCGGGGCACACGCGCTGGCTGCTCGAGCAGTTCGGCATGCCGTACACCGATGTCTATCCGCAGGAGCTCGATGCGGGGAACCTGCGCGCCAAGTACGACCTGATCATCTTCCCCGACGGATCCATTCCGGCCGCAGCGGGCGCCGGCGGGCGTCGCGGCGGGTTCGGCGGCGATGGCCCCGACACCACGACGCTGCCGGCGGAGTGGCGCAAGACCACGGGCGCCGTGACCGTGGACAAGACGGTGCCGCAACTGAAGGCGTTCCTCGAAGCCGGCGGCCGTGTGGTCACCATCGGGTCGTCGACGTCGCTCGGCCAGCACCTTGGCCTGCCGGTGGAGAGCTGGCTGACCGAGGCCGGCCGGCCGTTGCCGGCAGAGAAGTTCTATGTGCCGGGTTCGCTGCTGAAGGCGACGTTCGACACCACGGCAATGGTGAGCAAGGGAATGGCGGCGCAGGCGAATGTCTTCTTCGACAACTCGCCGGTCTTCAAGCTTGGTTCCGACGCAGCCGCGAAGGGTGTGCGGCGGATCGCCTGGTACGAGACGGCACCGCTCGTGTCGGGGTGGGCGTGGGGCGAGAAATATCTCGAGGGCGGCACTGCGATCGCCGAAGCGGCGGTTGGACAGGGGACCCTCTACCTGTTCGGTCCGGAGATCCTGTTCCGCGCGCAGCCGCACGTGACCTTCCGGTTGCTGTTCAACGCGCTGTACTCGGTGAGGCCACCGATCCAGTAACCAACGATTGAGAATCTGGAATCCGGATTCCGATCTCGGATTGCGATTGAGGATTGCGATGGGCGATTGATTCGGCGATGAGACCGGGTTGGTCGCCCATCGGCGTTGTCTGCCATTCTCATGACCACCGTCCGGGCTGCGCCGGTGCGCGTTTCGCACGTTGCCGAGGGCGGGACTTGGTGCTACGCTCCTGCATACGAACCACTTCCACCCGGCGTCGCGGCCGGGCGCCGCCCACCGCTCCTGCCCATGCTGCCCTGATCGTGCCTCCTCCGCGCAAGACGCTCATCACGCACCGATCCGCCCGCCGGAACTCCGCGGGCGAAATGCTGGCACCCCTTGGCCGCATGTACCTGTGGTTCCCGACCGAGCAGGCGATGGCGAAGGTAGTCACGCTGCTGCGCCAGCATACCCTGGACTTCGAGTCCGCGGAGGGCTACTCGCTGGTGGTGGACGTCGAGTGGTCGGTGCTGCGCGACATCGTGGGACCAATGCGACGGCTGATGACCCACGGGGAGGCCGAGGACACGCGCGTACTCTACAAGCCGGCGGGCGGCGCGCTCTCCATTGGCGATTTTCCAACGGTGAAGTCATACGCCCAGTTCGCGCTCGTCAGCCAGAGTACGTGGCTGCGCGATCTGATTGACGCCCGGCGGTACACGAGCGTGCTGCAGCCCATCGTACACGCCGCCAATCCGGGCGTCGTGTACGCGCGCGAGGCGCTGCTCCGCGGGGCCGAGCGCGAGGGCGGCGTGGTGCACGCCTCCTACTTGTTTGAGGTGGCCCGCGGCTGCGGAATGCTGGCCGAGCTCGACCTGGCCGCGCGAGACTCGGCGATCGAGACGATGGTGCGGGCCGGCCACCCGGAGTCGCTCTTTCTCAACCTGACGCCGAGCGCCATCGACGACCCGCTGGCCGCACTCGAGCACACTGTGGAGCAGATCGACCGGCTCCAGATCGCGCACGAGCGGGTCGTCTTCGAGGTTGTGGAAAGCGAGCACGCGCCGGACGTCGTGCATCTGCGCGGCCTGCTCGCCACCTACCGAGACGCGGGATTCCGCGTGGCGCTCGATGACGTGGGCGCCGGCTACTCTTCGCTGAACCGCCTGCACCAGCTGCGTCCGGATTTCATCAAGCTCGACATGGACCTTGTGCGGGGCGTGGATCGCGATCCCTACAAGGCCCTCATCGCCCGCAAGACCATCGAGATCGCCACCGAACTCGGCGTCGCGACGATCGCGGAGGGGGTCGAGACCGAGGGCGAGCTGAAGTGGGCGCAGATGCACGGCGCCGCCTACGTACAGGGATACGCCACGGGTCGGCCGAGCGAGCCCGTCTTCGGGCAGACCTGAGCTGTGCGAAACCAGGCAGGGGTGGCGCGCCGTATGGTGGATATCCCCAGGTGGAGTGACTGAGATGTTTGCCCTGATCGCGCGCCTCGCCGTACTGCGTCCCCTGCTCGGGGTCGTGATCCTTGGCATTCCGGTGCTGGGGCTGATCGCCATCGGTCTCGCGGCCGTCGTGGTCTTCAAGATCCTGCTGTTCGTGGTGCTGCCCATTGCGCTGATCGCATGGTTCGTGAAGCGCGTCTTCCGGCCGCACGACATGACGAGTGCCGACAACGCCTGACGGAAGGACCGCGGTTGGCGATAGCGCAGGCGCCTGCTCGGACGTCAGCGTCCGTCAGATGCGGCTGCTCCGTCCGGCCCAGTACGGTTCGCGCATGACGCGCTTCAGCGTCTTGCCGGCGGCACTCCGCGGAAAGTCCTCCATCAGGACCACCTCTTGGAGCTGCTGGTAGCGGGCCGCCACTCGCGCGTTCGTCCAGCCGCGCAGCTCGTCCGCCGTGGCGATTCCGCCCGCCTTCTGGATGACCGCAGCCACAGGTGCCTCGCCCAACTTCGCATGGGGAACACCGAATACCGCGGCCTCGCGAACGGCGGGATGCTGCGCCAGCACCGCTTCGACGTCCGTTGGGTAGACATTGACGCCGCCCGAGATGATAAGGTCGTTCTTGCGGTCCACGAGGAACAGGAATCCGTCCTCGTCGGTGTAACCCAGGTCGCCGGTGTAGAGCCAGCCGTCCCGGATTGCCTCGGCGGTCAGGTCGGGGCGCCCGTGGTAGCCGGGCATCATTAACGGCCCGCGGCCAAGGATTTCGCCCACAACGCCGGGCGGCAGGTCGCGTCCGTCCTCGCCGACGATGCGCATCTCGTTGAAGTAGGTGGGCGTTCCCACAGAACCCATCCGGCGATTGTAGTCGGTGCGATCAAGAACGGTCACGAACCCCTCAGTGAGTCCGTACAGCTCGTACAACGCTCCAGAAGCGACGGCACGCAACCGTGCCTTGTGCTCCACCGGCAGCGGCGCCCCCACCGAGCAGAGTCCCTGCACGGAGGCCAGCGCGTCGCGCGTACAACCCGGCGTGTCGAGCAGCGCCGCAATCTGCGACGGAACCCGCATGAGGTGCGTGACCTGCTCGCGCTGGACCGCAGCCAGAAAGTCGGCGGCGTCGAACTTGCGTTGCAGCACGAAGCGGGCGCCGAGAAAGAATGCCGGGAAGAAGAATACCAGCGCGCCGTTGAAGATCAGCGATCCGGCGTGCATGACCACGCCTCTCAGGCGTCATCCGGAAGGCGGCCGTGAAGGTCGAGGCATACAACGCCCGAATGGCGTGCGCGTGGACGATGCCCTTGGGGAGTCCGGTGGTGCCGCTGGAATAGATGATGTAGTACGGGTCGTCCCGGTCGAGCGACGCCATGGGCGAGACGCCGGTTGCCGCCGCGACGAGCGCGGAGTAGTGCCCGTATCCGGGTGTGGTCGGTGTGGTTTCGGAACGCGGTGAGCCTTGACAAATCGGTCTGCCAATACCTATTGTCACACTAACTATGCGTATTGGCAAGGGGCGTGTCACGGCCGCGGAGGTCGCGAGACGGGCGGGGGTTTCCCAGCCCACGGTCTCGCTCATCCTCACGCGGAACCCGAAAGCGAGGGTGGCACCAGAGACCCGCGAGCGCGTGCTACGCGTGGCCGCGGAAATCGGTTACCGGCCGAATCGACTGGCGCAGGCGCTGGTGGCTCGCCGCTCCTTCGCCATCGGCGTCATCGTTCCGGGCTTTGACAACCCGTTCTATGCGCGCGTGCTGTCCGGCGCCGAGAAGGTCGCTGCCGAGGCCGGGTATGCCGTGCTCCTCTGCGAGATGGGCGCGCTCGACGTCCTGCAGCACCTGAACGCCCTGCGCGACCGGCAGATCGACGGCGTCATCCTCGCCGGTATTGCGGCCGACACACTTCCCGCGACCGCCCTGGATGACCTGAACGTCGTCCTCATCAACCAGCCGTCGACCCGATTCGCCTCGGTTGGGGGTGATTCGCTGAAGGCGGGTTTCATGGCAGCCGCGCACCTGCTTGAGCTCGGGCACCGTCGTCTCGCCTTCATCGGCCCGGCGAACTCGATCCCGGCGTTCCGCTTCCGCGAACGCGGCTTCGTGCAGGCATTGCGCGCCGCCGGGGTGTCGATGCCCGGAGATTTCATGGTTCGCGTCGACGCCAGCATCGAGGGCGGCCTTGCCGGCATGCGACGCCTGCTCACGTTGCGCGACCGACCGACCGCAGTCTTCTGTGTCAACGACCTGGTGGCGCTCGGCGCGCACAAGGCGTGCGGCGCTGCCGGCGTGCAGCTGCCACACGACCTGTCCATTCTCGGCTGCGACGACATCGAGATGACGACGCTGGTGACGCCGGAACTGTCGACGATCAGCCTCCCCCAGCGCGAGCTCGGCGCGCGCGCCGTGCGCCTGCTGCTGCGCCAGCTCGCGGAGGGGCCCCGCGAGACGCCGCCCGCGCAGGTGTTGCCGCCGCGGCTCGTCGTCCGCGGCTCCACCGGGCCAGCCGCCTCCGGCGGGAGCGCCGCGTCATGAGCGCCGTCCGTCACGCCATCATCACGGGGACAGGGCACGCCCTGCCGTCGCGCCTCGTCACCAACGAGGAACTGTCGGCCTCGCTCGGCGAGAATATTCACCCGTTCGTCGAGGAGACGCTGGGCATTCACCAGCGCTTCTGGTGCACGAGCGAGGAGAGTACGGCGACGCTCGCCGTGGCGGCGGCGCGGCGCGCGCTGCACGCCGCCGGCATTACGCCGCTGGACGTCCAGCTCATCATCATCGCGACCGATACCCCCGAGTTCATCTCGCCGCCGACGGCCAGCGTGGTGCAGGGCGCGCTCGGCGCGCTGCACGCGGGAACGTTTGATCTCAACGCCGGCTGTGCCGGATTCGTCACGGCGCTCGACACGGCGTGGAAGTTCATTCGGGCCGACGAGCGGTATCAACGGATCCTCGTCGTCGGCGCATACGCGATGTCGAAGTTTCTCGACGTCACGGACAAGAAGACGGTGACCATCTTCGCCGACGGCGCCGGCGCCGCAGTGGTGGAAGCCAGCGACCGCGCGGGCGTGCTGGCCAGCGAGTTGTATGCCGACGGCACCCTGTGCGCGGGCATGGGTGTCTTTGCCGGCGGCACGCGCACGCCAATCACGCACGCGGTCATCGACAGCGGCTACCAGAATCACCTGCGCTTCGTGCAGAAGTACCCGGCCTCGGTAAACGAAGAAGGATGGCCGCGCATCGTGCGCTCGGTACTCAGGCGCATCGGCAAGTCCGAGGGTGACGTGGACCACTGGCTGTGGACGCAGGTCAACCGATCGTCGATCGTGGCGGTGATGGCCACGCTGGGCGAGCCGATGGCGAAGGCGCACACGGTGATGGGGCAGTGGGGGTACACTGGGTCGGCGTGCCTTCCGATGGCGCTCGATGATGCGAAGACCAAGGGACTGCTGAAGGACGGCGATCTGATGGTCCTCACCGGGAGTGGCGCGGGGCTCGCCATGGGGTGTGTGGCGATGACGTGGCGGGACGCACGCTGATGCAGACGATCGTTGACGCCTTCCTGTCGCATGCGACGCGGACTCCGGACCGCGTGGCGTGGCGCACGATGGATGGTGCCACGTTGAGCTGGGCGCAGTGGGCCGAGCTGTCGCAGCAGGTTGCCGGGGCGCTCGTCGCGAGCGGCGTGCGCCCCGGCGACCACGTCGCGGTGCTGGCCGGCAACTCCATGGTCTGGCCAATCGCCGACATGGGTACGCTGCTGACCGGCGCGGTCAGCGTGGGACTCTATCCCACCTCATCGCCAGCGCAGGTCGCCGAGGTGCTGCGCGACTGTGGCGCGCGCGTGGTGATCGTGGACGACGACACCCAGTGTGCCAAGGTGCAGACGGTGCGCGGGCAGCTTGATGCGCTCGAGCTGCTGGTTGGCTGGGGAAGCGTCGGGGAGCCGGCCACGCCGTGGAACGCCTGGCTTGCGACGGCGCGCCCGACGCCGCCCGTGCACCGCGCACCGGACGAGGACGCCGTGCTGATCTACACCTCGGGCTCGACCGGCATGCCGAAGGGCGCGCGCATTTCACATCGATGCCTCGTGGAGACGGCGCGATCGATTGCGGAAGTGCTCTCGCTCACGACTGCCGACACCTCGCTGTCATATCTCCCGTTCTGCCATGCCGCGGAACGGATGTTCGGCTATGCGACGCGAGTGTGGCTGGGCATGGAAGCGATGCTCGTGGACGATGCCACGCGCGTCTTCGACGCCGCGGCGGTGTACCATCCGACGATCTTCGGCGGCCTGCCCCGCTTCTTCGAGAAGGCCCTCGAGAAGTTCGAGGCGGCGCTGCTCCTTCCCGGCACGGACGCGGAACGCGCGCAGCGGACGCGCGAGGTGCGTGCGTCGCTGTTCGGCAGGCGCCTGCGGGTGGCCACCTCGGGGGGAGCGCCGCTGCCGGAACTCGTCGGAACGGCGCTTGACGCCTTTGGCGTACGGGTACTTGGCGCGTACGGCCAGACCGAGCACCTCTGCGTGGCCATGCACCGTCCCGATCGTGTCAACTTCACGTCCGTCGGCTTGCCGATGCCCGGAACTGAACTGCGCATCGCGGACGACGGCGAAGTACTCGTGAAGCGCGGTCCCCTGACATTCAGCGGCTACTTTGGTCGCGAGGACGAGACGCGCGAGGCCTTCACCGCCGACGGCGCCTGGCTGAAGACCGGCGACCTTGGGGACGTGGACGCCGACGGCTTCCTGCGCATCACGGGTCGAAAGAAGGAACTCCTGGTCCTTTCCACCGGCAAGAAGGTCGCGCCGCTTCCGATCGAGGCCGCGCTCAGCGCCGGTCCGTGGATCGAGCACGCGATGCTCTACGGCGAGGGTCGCAGTTTCATCTCGGCGCTCTTCACGGTGCGTGATGCGCCGCTGCGGCTGCTGGCGGAGCGCGAGGGCCTGCCGTGGTCGCGCTCCGACCTGCTGGAGCATGACGCGGTACGCCGCGCGGTGCAGGCATGGGTCACGCAGGTGAACGCCGAGCTGTCGCGCCACGAGCAGGTCAAGCAGTGGGTACTGGTGCCGGGCCCATTCACCGTCGCCGGCGGTGAGCTGACGCCCACGATGAAGCTGAAACGCCATGAAGTGGCGGCGCGCTACGCGTCGTTGCTCGACCAACTCTACGAGTGACCCCATGATCACACGCCTCGCCCTCACCGCGCTCGTACTGTCGTGCACCGCCATCGCCGGCGCCTACCTGTCGGCGTTCCTGCCCGGCGGCGCACCGCCGCTGGCGGCGTGGGGCATGGCCGTGGGCGCCGCCGGCGCGCTCTCCTCGATGATGGCGCTCGGCGCCGCGCGAGGCGGGAAGCTGCGCCCCATCGCGCTGGTGGCGTGCGTGCTCACGTTCCTCGTGGTGGCCGGAGCGTTCTCGCTGGCGCTTGTCCTGCCGGCCAATGAGGGAAAGGACGCGGTGATCGTGCTCGGCTTTCCGCTGCGCACGGCCATCGTGCTGTATGGCGTCGGCATCGTGCCTATCCTCTTTCTGCCGGCCATGTACGCGGCATCGTTTGACGCCGACACGCTGAGCGATGACGACCTTGCGCGGGTGCGCCGGGCCGGCCAGGAGCGTGGCGCGTGAGCGGGTTCTTCCTGCTGCAGGGCACGTCGGCAGCCATGCGCCACCCGGCAATCATTGCCATTGCCGTCTTCTACTTCGTCGTCGTCAGCGCCATCGGCATCTGGGCGACGCGCCGCACCAAGACCGCCAGCGACTACTTCGTGGCGGGGCAGGGGATCGGCATCGTGACGCTCGCCATCGCGGCCATGGCGTCCACGCTCTCGGGATTCGCGTTCATCGGCGGGCCAGGGCTGGTCTACACGGTGGGCACGGGTGCGGTCTTCCTGGTGCTCTCGGCGTCGATCACCAACACCATGGGCGCGTGGGTGCTGGCCAAGCGCATGCGACTGCTTGGCGAGGCGCGTGGGCTCATTACCGTGCCCGACGCCATCGCGGCACGGTTCCGATCGCCGGCGGCGCAGGGGCTGAGCGCGATTTCCATCCTGGTGGCCGTCATCGGCTACATGGCCACCAACTTCCTGGCGCTCGGGCTGGTCATCGATGCGATGTTCGGCACCGGGCTCACGCTGGGCGTCTGGCTGGCAATGCTGGTGACGCTCTCGTACACCGTGGCCGGCGGCATCCTGGCCGGCGTCTACACCGACCTGTTCGAAGGCATGGTGAAGGCGGCGGCGTCGATGACGGTGTTCTACTTCGTGCTCAAGGCCGGCGGCGGCATGGTCGGCATCTCCCGCGCCATCACCGCCGTGGACAACACGTTCCTCGGGCCGTGGGGGAAGATGCCGGCGCTCGCCGCGCTCTCGCTCTTCTTCGTCTTCGGCCTCGGCTCGCTGGGGCAGCCGCACGTGGCCCACAAGTTCTACATGCTCAAGGAGCCGCGGAAGCTCAAGTGGTACCCGCTGCTGATGAGC
This sequence comes from bacterium, assembly GCA_021802745.1. Next base: position 9,893 of record JAJZRK010000015.1, on the reverse strand, counting down.
GTGGCCATGGCGGTGACACTGCTGCTCTACGTAGGGGTCGGGCTCGCCATGCGCGCGATGACGGCCACCGGCGCCATTGCACCGCTGACGCGCGCCGACGATGCCACGCCGGCGTTCGTGCTCGGCTTCACGCCGAGCGTGGTGGCCGGCATCGTCTTTGCCGGCGTGATCGCCGCCGGCATGAGCACGGTGAACTCATTCATGAATATCGGTGCCGCCGCACTGACCCACGACCTTCCCCGCGCCTTTGCCTGGCGCGTCGGCAACGAGCTGCGCTGGGGACGCATCTGGACGCTCGCGCTCTCCCTGGCGGCGGTGATCGTGGCGCAGCTGTCGGGTACGCTCGTGGCCTTCCTCGGGATCTTCGGCTACGGCCTGTTTGCGGCGACACTCGTGCCGTCCCTGGCCATCGGCCTCAACTGGCAAGGGGCCACGCGCGAGGGAGCGGTGGCGTCGATCGCCACCGGACTCGGACTCACGCTGGTGCTCGAGACGCTGGCCTACTTCAAGGTGTTTTCGCTGCCGACCGGCGTTACGGTGAGCGGGCTCGCATTGCTGCTCGCGCTGCTGGTCTTCTTCGTCGTGTCGTGGTTCACCCGGGCGCGTGCCGCGGCGCAGCTCGATGCCGACATCCGCCTGGTCATGGAGGTCTGATGCGATTCGATGAACTGGCCGTCGGACAGTCTGCCGAGCGTGCACGCACGGTGACGGCTGACGACGTGCGTCGATATGCGGAGGTCACCGGCGACTTCAACCCGGTGCATGTCGACGCGGCGGCGGCGGCGAAGAGCCGTTTCGGCGGACTCGTTGCACACGGCATGTTGTCGGCTGGCTATGTGTCGGCGGTGCTTGGCACGGACCTGCCGGGCCCGGGCAGCATCTATGTGGCGCAGACGCTGAAGTTCACGCGTCCCGTCCGACCCGGAGACACCATCACGGCACGCGTCGAGGTGCTCGAGGTCATCGCACCGCGCCGCCGCGTGCGCCTCGCCACCAGCTGCCGCAACCAGCACGGAGAGGCGGTCCTGGAGGGCGAGGCCACAATCCTCGTGCCAGAGGACAGCGGATGAGCCCCTGCCCTTGCGGGGACCACGAGACGTACCCGCCCCATGTGCGTGCCCGGAGCAGTGAACCCGATGGCGTGTCACCCCTCAACACTCAGGAGATCGCGATGTCCCACTCGTCCCTCAGCTCGGCGTGCCGGGCGCTGGTGGTGCTGCTTGCCGCCGCGCTTCCCGCAGCAGCCCAGACCGGGCGTATCACCGGCCAGGTGACCGACGCAGCCAAGCGGCCGCTTGGCGGCGCGCAGGTCATGGTCGTCGGCACGGCGCTCGGCGCCGAAACCGGCAATGACGGCAAGTACATGGTGACCGGCATTCCCACCGGCACGTACACCGTACGCGTGCAGCGCATCGGTCACAAGCCCACGTCGACGACCGGCGTTTCGGTGGCGTCCGGGGCCGCGACCACCGTCGATCTCTCCCTCGAGTCAACGCCGGTGACGCTGGGTGGCGTGGTCGTGTCGGCGTCGCGCCGCGTGGAGAAGATCACCGACGCGCCCGCCACGATCACGCGACTCGATGCGCTGGCCATCTCCAACACCATCGGCAACTCGTTCGCGCCGGCGCTCAAGGAAGTGAAGGGTCTCGACTTCGTGCAGGTCGGCATCACGGCCGTCGCGGTGAACGCGCGCGGCTTCAACTCGTCGTTCAACAACCGCATGCTCCTCACGGAAGACGGGCGCATCGCGGTGCTCCCGGAGAATGGGCTACCCGTGGGCAGTTTCACGGCGATTCCCAAGATCGACCTGGCCAGCCTGGAGGTGCTCGTCGGCCCAGGGTCGGCGCTGTATGGCCCCGACGCGTCGAATGGCGTCATCACGTTGCAGTCCAAGGACGCCAAGCAGCATCAGGGATTCAGCGCCGAGGTCTCCGGCGGGTCGCGCAACTTCATGGACGCGCAGGCGAGGTATGCCCGCGCCTCCAGCAGTGGCAAGTGGGCGTACAAGCTCTCCGGCGAAATGCAAAGCGCCGACGATTATCACTCGTCGCCGAAGTATCCGCAGGTCGGCACCAGCGGTCCGCTGACGGAGAAGAGCACCGACTTCAAGACGGACGTGAAGCGCGTTTATGGTTCGCTGGCGCACTATTTCGAACGCGGTGGCCGCCTCGAGCTGGCCGGCGGCGCCAGCATTTCCAACGGCATCGGTCAGACCAACGTCGGCCGCAACCAGCTCATCGACTGGCAGTACCGTGTGGCGCAGGCCAAGTACACATCGCCGCGCTGGTTCGCGCAGGCGTACAAGGCCCAGTCGCTGTCGGGCGACACCTACCAGCTGAACGGATTCACGCAGAATCGCGTGCGCTACCCGACCATCAGTGACGACTCGGTGAAGGCCCTGTCGGACTTTCCGGCGCAGGGCGATCTCATGGCCGCCGAGGTGCAGAACAATTTCTCGGCCGGCATGCTGGCCAAGACGGGCATCACCACGCTCGACAACACGCACTTCATTTGGGGCGTGCAGTACCGAAAGGATGACGTCACGTCCAAGCGGCAATGGCTGAGCGACCGCCTCACGGGCGAGAACATCACCGCCGCGCAGCTCGGCGGCTACTTCCAGTTCGAGACCCAGCTACCGATGTCACTGCGCCTGGTGGGCGCGGGCCGCTACGATAAGCACGACAACTACGACGCGCAGTTCAGCCCCAAGGCCGCGCTCCTCTGGACGCCGGTCGAGGACCAGACGCTCCGCGTCTCGTACAACCGCGCCTTCAAGTCGCCGACGCTGCTGCAGACGAACTTCTATTTCCCGAACTTCTCGCCGTTCGTCGGCGTCTTCGGCAACAAGGATGGCTGGACGATCAAGAACACCTCCGGCACGGTCGTCACGACGTACGCGCCGATTCAACCGGAGATCAACACCACGTACGAACTGGGGTACAAGGGCGTCATCAGGAACCGCCTGTACGTCGACGTCACCGGGTACAAGTCGACGTACGACCACTTCCTCAGCCCGCTGATCGTCATCGCCAATCCGCTGGCCGGTGCAGCGGCCACCACGGCGTACAACACGAGCACCGGCAAGGCCGCCGGTTCCGAGGTCAACGCCGGTCCGCAAATCGCCCTCACCTACATCAACGTCGGCAAGGCGAAGATCTCGGGCGTCGATGCCGGGGTCCGGTACCTGCTGACGCCGACGCTGACGATGAGTGCGACGTTCAGCGTGATGAAGCTCGACACCGTCGAGAAGCCGGCCGGAGCGCTGGCCACGGCGGGCACCGAGGCAACGGCCTTCAACAGCCCGACCACCAAGTGGACGATCGGGCTCGACCAGGCCAAGATCTACGGCAGCCTCAGCGGTGGCATCATGATGCGGTACGTCAACGAGTACTTCTTCCGCTCAGGTGTGAATGTCGGCCGCCTCCCCGGGTTCAAGACGGTGGACGTCAACTTCGGGTATGATCTCCCGTGGGAGCACACCAAGTTGATGATCCGCATGCAGAACCTTTTCACCTGCACGACCGGCACCACGACGCCGCCCGCGCGGGGCATCGCCGGTGCCAACACGGCCACCTTCACGAAGGACTCCAAGTGCGGCTTCGGCCGGACGCATCAGGAGATGCTCAACATGCCGCTCATTGGCCCCATGGTCTTTGCCGGTGTGCGGTACGGACGCTGAGTTGAGGACGCTGACCCTGTGCCTGGCCGTCGCGATGTCCATTGACATGAATGCAGCGAACGGCCAGGTGCCGGGCGTCCCGGCCGCTGCCGTTCCGGCAGCGGACGGGGAGTTCCGCGCCGGCAGCATGGTCACTGGCGCGGGTGAACTGGAGTACAAGCTGTTTGTGCCGGTGGCGCTCCCCCCGGTGGGGGAGCGCGCGCTGGTTGTCATGATCCATGGTTGCACGCAGGACGCCGATGACTTTGCCCGCGGTACCCGCATGAACGCCGCGGCGGCCCGTGACGGCTTCGTGGTGCTCTGGCCGCAGCAGCGCGCGGCCAACCACCCGCAGAAGTGCTGGAACTGGTATGTCACCGCGCACGCGCGGCGCAGCGCGGGCGAAGTGTCGCGGATGCACGCCCTCATTGCGCGCACTATCGCCACGGAAGGCATCGATCCGGGCAAGGTGTATCTCGTCGGCGTCTCGGCTGGCGGAGCGATGGCCGCGAACTATGCCCTGGCCTGGCCGCGGGACGTACGTGCCGTCGCCGTGCATTCGGCGCCCGGTGCCCTCGTGGCCAGTGACGTGGTCACGGCGCTCGCGGTCATGAAGAACGGCCCGGCTGAAGGCGCCGAGACGCTGGCCCGCCGCGCACTCGACGCGATGGGCGCCGACGCGCGGGCGATTCCGCTGCTCGCCATCCACGGTGCCGCTGACGCCGTCGTCTCCTCGCGGAACCTCGACGCCCTGGCCGCGCAATGGCGCGGCTGGCATGCACTGATTGGCGAACGCGCCCAGGTCGAGACGCGTCTCATCGAAAGGCTTGGGCATGCCTGGTCCGGTGGAAGCGCCGACGGGAGCTTCACGAATCCGTCGACACCGAGCGCCACGCAAATGGTACTCGACTTCCTTCGCGGCTTGGGGCTTCCCGGCGGAAGGCGACCGTGAACCGTCCGCCGTTTGGGGCGCTCGTCGATCCGTTTCGGTGGTGGGGTCGGCTGACCCCGGACAAGGTGGCGATCGTCGATCGCCTGCGTGGCACGCGCGCCACGTATCGCGACATCGACGAATCGGCGCAGCAGTGGATGACGCTACTCGCCGGGCGTGGCGTGCGGCGTGGTGATCGCGTGGCGCTGCTGTCGATGAATCGGATCGAGGTCGTCGGCCTGTTCTACGGGTGTGTGCGCCTGGGGGCCGCGCTGGTGCCGCTCAACTGGCGGCTGGCGGAGCCTGAGCTGGTGCGGGTGGTGTCGGACGCTCGTGTGGCACTACTCGTCCGCGAGGCGCGGTTTGGAGCCGTCGGGCAGGCCGTGGCCGATGCGCCGTGGTTTGACCTTGACGCCGCCGCGGCGACGCTCGCCGCCACCCGTCCCGCGGCGCGCACTGCGATGGGTGCGGACGCACTCGACGCCGAGTCGGCCTCGCTCATCCTCTACACGTCGGGGAGCACCGGCGAGCCCAAGGGCGCCATCCTCTCCAACCGGCAGTTGCTGTTCAACGCCTTGGCCACCACCACGGGGTGGCAACTTGGTGCGCACGACGTCGGCCCCGTGTCGACGCCGTTCTTCCACACCGGTGGGTGGAATGTCATCGCCATTCCGCTTTGGACGGTCGGCGGCACGGTGGTGCTGTTCGACACGTTCGATCCAGCGTGTTTCCTCGATGCGCTGGACGAGGAACGCGTGACGATCGCGTTTGCGGTGCCAACGCAGTTCGTGATGCTCAGCGCACAGCCGACCTTCGGCCGCGCGCTGCCCGCCCTGCGCAACTTCATGTCGGGAGGTGCGCCGTTGCCGCAGTCGGTGGCCGACCGCGTGCGCGCGGGCGGCTACGACATCCGTGAAGGATTTGGCATGACCGAGTTCGGCCCCAACTGTTTCATGATCAGCGAGGGTGAGGCGCGAGCACGTCCCGGAAGCGTCGGGTGGCCGTGCCCGTTCGTGGAGTTGCGACTGGTCGACGAACGTGGGAATGAGGTCGGTGCGGGCGAAGTAGGTGAGATCCAGTTGCGCGGACCGCAGCTCTTCAGCGGGTACCTGTTCGATGCCGAGCGAACGGCTGAAGTGATGACACCCGACGGCTGGTTCCGCTCAGGTGACCTCGCGACGCGCGACGCCGACGGGGCGTTCTACATCCGGGGACGGCGCAAGCAGATGTTCATCTCGGGCGGGGAGAACGTCTTTCCGGGCGAGGTGGAGGCGGCGCTCTCCGAGTGCGCCGGCGTGGGCGAGGCGGTGGTGGTGGGAGTGGCCGACGAGCGCTGGGGCGAGGTGGGGCATTGCTTCCTCTTCCCGCAGGCGGGCGTGGCACTCGATGGCGCTGCGGTACTCGCGGAGCTGCGCACGCGCATCGCCGCGTACAAGGTACCCAAGCACGTGACGGTGCTCGAGGCGGCGCCGCGGCTCGCGTCGGGCAAGGTGGACCGGGCGCGGCTGATCGCGATGACGGAGGCGAGATGACGATGCTGATGGCCAAGGGGGCGGCGCTCCACGCGACGCTCGAGTACCTCGATCTCCGCGATCCCGACCTGCGCGGGCGCGTCATGGCGCGACTTGACGCGAACGATCGCGCCGTCATCGAGTCGCTCGCGCCGACCAACGAACTGCCCTACGCGCTCATGGTCGCGCTCTGGCAAGCGGTGGACGACGAACTAGGCGTTGTCGACGCCGAGTGGATGGAACGCGCGGGCGGCTACTCAATCCGCGCGCGCGGTGCGCAGATGTACGGTGGGATCCTACGCAAGAAAAGCCCGCACGAGTTCCTCACGCAGAGCATCTCGCTCTTCCGGCTCTTCTACCACCCGGGCAACATGCAGGTCGTGGACGAGGGCGCCGGGCGCGCCGTGCTGCGTCTCGAGGGCTTCGACGCCGTCACGCCGCTCTTCTGTCGTCGGCAGACGGGCGGGCTGGCCGCCGCCCTCACACTCGCCGGCGGCGATGAGCCTGCGGTACGTCATGTGCGCTGCGCGCTCGAAGGCGACGCCTTCTGCGAGTGGGAGCTCACGTGGAGAGCCCCGCGCACCAGCGGCGAGCAGGGCAGGGTGGGGTAGCGCGGGCAGCAGCGGGCAGCAGCGGGCAGCAGCGGGCAGCAGCGGGCGGTCGCGGGCGATCGCGGGCGAGAGCCAGCGATTGGTGGGCCGCTCAGGTTTCTACTTGAGCAGCGCCTTCGCAATCGTCTGCAGCTGCATGTTCGACGTCCCCTCGTAGATCGCGCCGATCTTCGCGTCGCGGTAGAACTTCTCCACGGGATAATCCTTGGTGTAGCCGTACCCACCGTGGAGTTCCACCGCGAGCGACGTGACGCGTTCGCAAACCTGCGAGGCATACAGCTTGGCCATCGCCCCGGTCACGGCGATGTCGTGGCCTGCTTCCTTGAGCCGAGTGGCGTTGTACACCATCAGCCGCGCCGCCTCGAGCTCCGTGGCCACTTGCGCCAGCTGGAACTGGATCCCCTGGAACTCGCCCAGCGTCTTGCCGAACTGCTTGCGCTCCTTGAGGTACGCCACCGTGGCGTCGAGCGCCCCCTGCGCATTGCCGATCATCTGCGCGCCGATGCCGATGCGCCCCTCGTTGAGCGTCTCGATGGCGATCTTGTAGCCCTGTCCCACCGGACCGAGCACGTTCGCCGCCAGCACCGGAACGTTGTCGAGAATCAGCTCCGTGGTGCTGGACGCGCGAATGCCGAGCTTGTCCTCCTTGCGTCCCACCGAGAAGCCGCTGAAGCCGCGCTCGACGATGAAGGCCGTGATCCCCTTGTATCCCTTGGACGGATCGGCGTTGGCGAAGATGATGAAAAACTCCGCCTCGGCGCCGTTGGTGATCCAGAGCTTGCGGCCGTTCAGCACCCATGAGCCGTCGGGCTGCACCGTGGCGCGCGTTTGGAGCGCGAACGCGTCGCTGCCAGACGATGCCTCGGAGAGCGCGTAGGCGCCGACCATATCGGCGCAGAGGCGTGGCAGGTAGCGCGCCTTCTGCTCGTCGTTCGCGTACGTGAGCATTGGGTAGAGGACGAGCGTGTTCTGCACGTCCACCATGATCGCCGCGGCCGCGTCGGCCTTGCTGATCTCCTCGACGGCGATGGTCACCATCATCAGGTTGCCGCCGCCGCCGCCATACTGCTCGGGCACCTGGATGCCCATCAGGCCCAGCTCGAAGTACTTGGGGATCAGCGTCGGGTCGAGCTTAGCGGCGCGCTCCATGTCCTGCACGCGCGGGCGCACTTCGCCGTTGGTGAAATCGGCAACGGCGTCGCGGAAGGCGAGCTCGTCGTCGGTGAGGACCGTCAGCGGGGGGCGCTGGGTGGAGGAGTCGTTGGACATCCCGCAAATATAGCGTACCGAGCGAACAGGGCGACGGCCCGCGCTTGCGGCCGCCGCCCCGTTCCGCCTCGTTCGCGCGCTACTCCAGTCCGTGAATGTTCTTCTTCTCGCACACCGCGTTCAGCTCCTTCGGCCAGACCGTCGCTGGTGTCTCTTGGTCATCACGCACCTCGGAGGTCGAGGGTTGCGACGACCAATTGAATCCACCGTGTACTCCACCGCCTTTGGGCATGGCTTCGCCATTCCGCATTGCCAGTCCGACGCGCTCAAGGCCAAGTCGCTCGTGATCCTCAGGACGCGGCATCCCGTGGCGTGGGAGTCGCTCGACGGCGAGCCGGTGCCGGTGCTGCTCGCCATTCGCGAAAGTGACCACGCGGTCGAGCACTTGCCAATCCTGGCGACGCTGGCACGCACGGTGATACGCGCGGGGTTCAGGGAGCGATTGATGAACGAGCAGGACCCCGCTGCGCTGTGCCGGTATGTGCTGGAGTGTGTCGGTGAATGATGCGATAGGCCGCGAACGCACACGACGCGTCGGCAGCTCGCACTCGCGTTGACTGGTGAACCCTACCAGGTGTTCCTGTAGAGATGATCGGTTTTCTTCCCGTCAATTCGCTTCAGCGGAATCCGCAGACCGTTCGTTCTCTCCAGCCAGTCCCAAAGTTCCTTGTTCAACTGCCCCGCAAGTTCCTGGTGTTGCGGGCTCCGAATCAGGTTGTTCATCTCATAGGGGTCCTGCTGCAGGTCGAACAGCTGGTTGATGTCCCAGATGCCCTGTGACCGGATGAACTTGTAGCGGTCCGTCCTGACGGCAAACTGCGTCGGCGTCTGCGGGAATCCGTCTTCCCAGTAATACTCGTAAAACACCCGGTCTCTCCACGGTACGGATTCCCCTCGCATGAGCGGAAGAAACGAACTGCCCTGCATCTGTGCCGGCTTTCGCACACCGGCGATTTCCAGGATCGTGGGCGCGATATCGATATTGAGCACGACTTGCCCGACCTTCGTATCGGGCTTGATCATCCCGGGCCAGCGGGCCATCAACGGTATCCGTATGGACGCTTCATACGCATCCCGCTTGTCGATCAGGCCGTGCTCTCCGAACGCGAACCCATTGTCGGATCCGTAAATGATCACCGTCTCCTTGTCCAATCCGCTCTTGTCCAGGTAGGCCAGTACCCGGCCAAGACTGTTGTCGATTCCGGACAGTGTTTCCAGGTAGTCCCGGTAGAAACGGTCAAAATCGGTAGGACCCTGAAACCTGAAATCCACGTCACGCTTGCTGTAGACACCCCCGAACATGAAATCCACGCCACTGCTGCTGTATCGCCGGGCACGGACCCATTGCGGTATGTCCCGGTAGTTGACCGTGGATTGGCTTTCCGAGGGCTTGCCCACGGTGAATTGCTTGCTGTCGGGCCCGGCCGTGTTGAACATGGAAACCGGGTACTGGACCTGAAGGTCCTTGTACCTTCCCTTGTCACGCCGTGAAGGAAGGAACTCCGCATGCACGGCCTTGTGTGACAGGTACAGGAAGAACGGCTTGGCCTGGTCCCGCTTGTCCAGCCAGTCGAGCGCCAGGTCCGTCAATACGTCGGTGATATAGCTGCTGTCACCGTACTGTACATGCTTGCCGTCGATATTCAGCAGCGGGTTGTAGTAGATGCCCTGTCCACGAAAGCTCACCCAACGATCGAAACCCGGGCGGGGGTCGTCACTGCTGGCTCCCATGTGCCACTTGCCGAAGAAGGCCGTCTGGTACCCCTGCTTCTGCAGGTATTGCGGAAAGAAGACCATGTTGGCGGGTTCGGGCGCCTGATTGTCAACGACGGTGTGCGTGTGCACATACTGGCCGGTCAGAATGGCGGCCCGGCTTAGCTTAATCAAGGAGATGGTGGCGGAGGTGTTCTGGA
>JAJZRK010000014.1 GCA_021802745.1 bacterium | reverse complement strand
CCCGTGTTCTGCTTCAGCTTCGGGTTCGCAATCAACTCGCTCGCCGGCAGCGGATACAGGTCACGGAACGCCGCGGTCACGGCGCCGTTCACGGTACCGCCCTTCCACTGCCAGACTCCGGCCGTGCTGTACTGGCCGTAGCGAATCAGGTCGGTCCGGCGGGTGCCCTCCCAGAAGAGCTCGCGTGCGCGCTCGTCGAGGATGAACGCCTGCGTCATCTGCGCGTCGGTGATCTGGCCCGAGGTGTTGCCGTAGGCGCGCTCACGGAGCGCGTTGATGTAGCCCAGCGCCGTGGCGCGGGAACCGCCGGCGCCACGCACCACCGCCTCGGCGTAGATGAGGTAGGCGTCGGCCAGGCGGAAGACCGGGAAATCGGTATCCACGAAGGTCGAGTTCTTTCCCTTGGCGCCCGTCGACGTGACATTCGTGAACTTCGGCGAGCCGATGCCCGTCGTGTAGTCGGTCAGGTTCGTCATGCTGCCCGAGAACCCGTTGTACACGAAGAATGACGCACGCTTGTCCGGGCTGTTCGGACCCGGCGTTGGATACAGCGCGGCAAGCGACGGCTTCGTGCGAATGCCCCACCACCCGCCGTCAATGCCGAAGTCACCGGCGTTTATGCTCGCGCCGACCGAGGCATGGATGAGGAACGTCATGCCGCCCCACGTCTGGATCTTGTCGCCGTCCTGCTGGATGGCGAAGATGATCTCGGGCGACGTGTTGTTGTCCGCCGAGAACATGCGGCGGAAGTTCGCGTCCAGACGGTACGGCCCGGCAATCACCCGCTGCGCCTCGGCCAGTGCTTCGGCGTACTTCGCCGCGCCGGCGTACACCTGCGCGTTCAGGTAGACCTTCGCGAGCAGCATGGCCACCGCGCCCTGGTCCACGCGGCCATACTCGGCCGCGCCGACGTTGGGCAGCTCGCTGCGGATCGCCGTCAGTTCGCTGACGACGTAGTTGTACACCTCGGCGCGCGTCGCCTGTGCCGGCGGCTCCTTGCCGAGCACGTCCGTCTCCTTCACGATCGGGATGTTGCCGAACAGGTCCAGCCCGTGCCAGTAGCTGAGCGCGCGCAGGAAGCGCGCCTCGGCGCGGTACTTGGCCACCTCCGTCCTGGTCGCCGCCGAGACGCCGCGCGACGCCAGCTTCTCCGGCGTCGTCTCGCGCAGGAACTCGTTGGCCATCGCGACCTGGAAGTAGATGCGGTAGTACATCGAGCCCAGGAACGAGTTCGACGACGACCAGATCTGGGTGTTCAGCTCCTGGATGGGGCCGTCATTCCACGAGACGGCCGCCTCGTCGGTGGGCAGCTCTTCCATCTGCCACCACAGGCGCATGTACTGCGAGAAGCCCTCGTCGAGCCCCGCGATGTCGCCGTTGCCCGCCGGTCCCTGCTGGCCGCTGACCGCGAGGCCCGCATAGATCTTGGCGAGGAACGACTTGTACGACGTCTCCTCGGAGAAGATGTTGGCGCTGCTGACACTGCTCTTCGGCGCCACCGTCGGATCGGTGCACGCGGCCGCCACCAGCAGCGCGCTGGCGGCGACGAGCATGGAGCGAATGGTGATTTTCATGGTTCCGTCTCCGCTCAGAAGCCGATGTTGAGGCCGGTGGTGAACGTGCGTGCCAGCGGGTAGAGCGCGTTGTCGATGCCGTTCACGCCGGCCATCGGGTCTACGCCCGTGTACTTCGTGCTCGTGAAGACGTTCTGGATCGCGCCGTACACGCGCAACGAGTTCATCCGCAACACGTTCTTGAAGGTGTAGCCGATGCTGACGTTGTCGAGGCGCAGGAAGCTCGCCTTCTCGACATACAGGTCGGAGAAGTACTGCGTGGAGGTGAAGCCGTACTTGAGCACCGAGGCGTGCAGGTTGTTCGGTGCCTGCGTACCCTTGAGGGCGCGGTAGGTGCCGAGCGTCGACGCCACGTTGTTGTAGACGTAGTTGCCGAGGTGCATGCGCGCCGAGAGCGAGGCGTCCCAGTTCTTGTACGACACGTTCGACGTGTGCCCGATGATCCACTTCGGATCGGGGCTCTTGTACGCCACCTTGTCGCTCTGGGTGATGGCGCCGTCGCCGTCGATATCCTGGTACAGCTCCTTGTCCGGCTTGTCGCCCGTCACCGGCTTGCCGTCCGCGCCCACCTTGTGTTTGAAGACGAGGAACGCATACCGCGGCTCGCCCGACTGCAGCACCTGGATGGTGTTGCCCACGCCGCCGGCGATGCCGCCCACCAGGATCTTGTCGGCGCCCGACGCGCTCACCGACACGATCTTGTTGTTGTTCATGCCGGCGGAGAGGGTGCCGTCCCAGCGCCACGGCGAGTTCCGGCCCTCGAGGATCACGGCGCTCAGGCCGAGTTCCACGCCGCTGTTCTTCATGCTGCCGATGTTCGTCGTGACGTAGTTCGACAGGTTCGTGCCCGCCGGCACCGGCACCGTGAAGATGAGGTCGTCGGTCTTCTTCTCGTAGACGTCGAGCGTGCCGGTGATGCGGTTGTTGTAGAGGCCGAAGTCGATGCCAAAGTTCGTCGAGGTCGTCTGCTCCCACTTGATGTTCGGGTCGACCGCGCTGGGGCGGATGGTGCTGACGAAGTTGTTCCCGAACTGGTATTGCGCCTTGCTGTCGCCGCTCGTGTAGGTCGAGAGGAACAGGTAGTTGCCGAATGACTGGTTGCCGTTGACGCCCCACGAGACGCGCAGCTTGAGGTCCGACAGCTGCGAGATCTTCTGGAAGAACGGCTCCTCAATCACGCGCCAAGCCGCGGCGAACGCCGGGAAGACGCCCCACTGGTTGCCCGGGCCGAAGCGCGACGAGCCGTCGCGGCGGATCGAGCCAGTCAGCAGGTACCGGTCGCGGAACGTGTAGTTCACGCGCCCGAAGAACGAGATCAGCTTGCTCTCCTCGATCGTCAGGTAGTTCTGCTGCACCTGCGCGCCGGGGACGCCGTTGCTGCCCAGCAGGTTCGTCGAGAGCTTCTCGGCGTAGTACCAGGGATAGTCGCCGCGCGAGTCCTCGTAGCTGTAGCCGCCCGTCACGTCGAACAAACTGGCAAGGTCGTCCATCTTGCGGGTGTACGTCGCGAACGTCTCGAGCACCGTGTTGACCTGCCGCGGGTTGTTCTTGTCAAAGCGGCCGCCGCGCCCTACTTCGATGTCATACTGCGCGGTCGTCGGCGAGAAAGTCACGCGCGACGCCTGCGTGAAGTCATAGCCCGTGCGCAGCGTCGCGCTGAGCCCGTCGATCCATGGTAGGTTGTACTTGGCCTCGATGTTGCCCACCGTGCGGTACGTCGAGCCCTGGTCGCTGATCATCGCCTGGTCGGCTACCGGATTGTTGGGGCCTAGCCAGTCGGTCCACTGGTAGAACGTGCCGTCCGGATTGCGCACCGGTTGCGTCGGCGCCATGGACGTCGCCGCGCCGATGCCGCCCGCCGCGTACGTGTCGAGCGCCCGGCTCCCCTTCAGGTTGGCGCGGAACTCGAGTTTGTCGTTCAACAGCAGGTCGCTGTACGTCAGGCCCATCGTTTCGCGGCGCGTGCTCGAGCCGGTCACGATGCCGTCCTGCGACATGCTGCCGATGGACAGCCGATAGCGCATGTCGTCCCTGGCGCCGGCCATCGACAGGTTGTTCTCTGCCCCCGTGCCGTTGTGCGTGATGGCGTCGATCCAGTCGGTATTGGCGGTGCCGAGCCGCGCCGTGTTCTCCGGCGCGTACTGCGCCACCGCCGCCTTGAACTGCGTCGCGTTCAGCATGTCCGGCTTCCTTACGATCGACGACGTCGAGTAGCTGCTGCCGAAGTAGACCGTTGATGCCCCCTGCACGCCGGATTTCGTGGTGATCAGGATGACGCCGTTCGCACCGCGCGACCCGTAGATCGCGGCCGCCGAGGCGTCCTTGAGCACCGTGATGCTCTGAATCTCGTTGGGGTTCAGGAAGTTCATCGGGTTGCGGCCCGCCGCCACGCCACCGCCCACCGGCAGCGGCACGCCGTCCACCACGAAGAGCGGTTCGTTGCTGGCGTTGATCGAGGTGCCGCCGCGGATGCGCATCGCGATCCCCGCGCCCGGCTCGTTGCTCGTCACCACCTGGACGCCGGGCACCTTGCCCTGGATGAGCTGTTCAGGGCTGGTGATCTTCCCGACGTTGAAAATCTTCTCCCGGATCGTCTCGGCCACGCCCGTGCGGTCGCGCACGTCCTTCTGGCCGTAGCCGGTGATGACGATGCCGCCCAGTTGCGCGGCCGTCACCCGCAGCGTGAAGTCCACGGTGGCCGTGCGCCCCGCCGCCACGGTCACCGACTGCGAGTCGGGCGCGTAGCCGATGCGCTTGGCGATGAGCTTGAACGTGCCGGCATCCACGGCGATCGTGAAGCGACCGTCATCGCGCGTGATGGCACCGCGCTTCGTCCCAGCAAGCGTCACCTCGGCCCCGACGATGGGGCCCGAGCCGTCGCTTGCGCGAACGGCACCGGCAATGCGGGTCTGCGCGAGCGCCGGTTCGCTCGCGAAGAGGAATGCGAACAACGCAACAACTCCGGTCCGCTTCATTTGGGATGCTCCTCATGTTTGGGATCGCTTCTCATCACCAGCACACGGTCGCGTCGGCAACGGCGCCAGCGCAACACGATGTGCCGTACCACTTCCGAAAGTACGCCTGTAGTACTAGCGATTGTACGTGAGAATCCCGCAGGGAACTCCCTGATCCGAGATAAGGAAATCCCTTACAGACACCCAAGGTGGCGCAACCTGCACGCGGTAGCGAGTTTACGAGGTTGTCGGAGCTCATGTGCCCGCCTCCGGCGCACGTTGGGCAGGTGGCAGAGTGGTTTAATGCTCCGGTCTTGAAAACCGGCAGACCCGCAAGGGTCTCGGGGGTTCGAATCCCTCCCTGCCCGTTGGATTGAAGGTGATGGACGCGGCGCCAGCCGCGCCGCGTTGCCCGCCGCGCCCTGTGCCGCGCCGTATCAGCCGCTTCGTGCCGCCTGGCGGCCCCGGCGATTCAACGCCGTGCGGGCGCACCGCGTTTTTCGATCGCGCCCCCCGCCACTCGAGACCAGGGAACATCGCATGCGATTCTCGCCACGCGCTGCACGTGCCTCGCTGATGGCCGGCCTCCTCATCACCGCGGGCTGCGCAACCTTCACGCGGTCCAACCCGCGGGCCGCGCCGACTGGCGCGGCGGGCGCGGCGGGCGCTCAAGCGGGTGCGCCCACGGCTGGCCGTCCCCCCGGGGCGCCCCGGCCAGTTGGCGGCCTCGAGCGCGGCTTCACCGGCGTCATGGATTCCGCGCGCGCCCGGCAGCTCTACGTCAGCAACGATCCCAAGGACCTGCCGCGCGCCAATTTCGAGCGCGACATGCAGGCGAAGCATCGCACCGACAGCATCTACGCGGCGCGGTTCGCCGGGATCGCCGAGTTCCGCAAGGTCAGCTACAAGAGCACCGCCGACGGCATGGAGATCCCCGCGTATCTGTTCGCCCCGCTCAACAAGCGCGGCGCCAAAGGACATGCGGCGATGATCTGGGTGCACGGCGGAGTGCACGGCGACTGGGGCCCGACGATGTTCCCGTTCGTCAAGGAAGCCGTGGAGCGCGGCTACGTCATCATCACGCCCGAGTACCGCGGCAGCACGGGATACGGCGAGGCGCACCACCAGGCCATTGACTACGGCGGCATGGAGGTGGACGACGTGATGTCCGCTACCAAATTCCTCAAGACGCTGCCGTACGTGGACATGGATCGCCTCGGGATGATGGGGTGGAGTCACGGCGGGTTCATCACGATCCTGAACGCCACCAAATCCGGCACCCCGCTCAAGGCGGCAGCCGGCATCGTGCCGGTCACCAACCTGCTCTTCCGGCTCTCGCTCAAGGGCCCCGGCTACCAGCGGAGCTATGCGGCGGAGCCCACCATCCGCGGCCTGCCGTTCGAGAAGCCGGACGAGTACATCAAGCGGTCGCCGCTCTATCACGTCGAGAATCTCAACATCCCGCTGCTCATTCATGTCTCGACGAACGACCTCGACGTGAACTATGTCGAGGATCAGCAGATCGTCTGGAAGCTGCGCGCCCTCAAGCCGGAGCTTTCGGAGACGAAGGTCTACGTGAACCCGCCCGGATCGGGGGCGTCGGTGGGGCACTCGTTCAGCCGCCGCGTGGATCCCGTGACGCTGGAGCGCGTGGACTCACCCGACCAGATTGACTCCTGGAACCGCACCTGGGCGTTCTTCGACTGGTGGCTGCGGCCATACGAGGATCACTCGAAGCCGGCGCCGCCCGTCCGGGTGAATCCGTAACGGCGGAGCACGACCGCGTACGTCAGCGTATGGCGGAGTCGTGCAAGAGACGACGGCGTACGGCGGTGCCCCGTGGCGCAGCGATGGGGCACCGCCGTCCTGTGTTACGCTGGGCCGGTCGGGGCTAGTCGGCGCTACTCGGTACTCGTCCGTGCGATTCTCCGGTATTCTGTTGCACTCGGCCCACTCTCCCTTTACATCGCCTGCCAAGCCGGTCATCTTTCGCTCTCTGCGCGCGCTTTGCGCTGGAGACGTGGCCGAGAGGCTGAAGGCGACGGTTTGCTAAACCGTTATACGGGCTTAAACCTGTATCGAGGGTTCGAATCCCTCCGTCTCCGTGGAGCGGGTCTGCTGGGAGCGCCCCGGTGGACCCGCTTTGCATTGCTGGGATCTGTGCGGGGGAAGGCGACGGTAGAGGGTAGACGGTAGACAGTGGACGCACCGTCGAAAGGTGTACGCTGCCGTCCACCGTCCACCGTCCACCGTCCACCGTCCACCGTCTACCGTCCACCGTCCACCGTCTACCTCCCACCCTCCGTGTCGCCTCCGCGTCTCCGCTTCGCCCCCTCCCCCACCGGCTACCTGCATGTCGGCGGCGCTCGCACGGCCTTGTTCAACTGGCTCTACGCGCGCCGGCACGGCGGGCAGTTCCTGCTCCGCGTCGAGGACACCGACAAGGCGCGCAGCACGGATGAATCCACGCGCGCCATCTTCGAGGGGCTGCAGTGGCTCGGGCTCGACTGGGACGAGGAGGTCGTGTACCAGGGCGCCAATGTGGAGCGCCATCGGGCCGACGCCGAGCGCCTGCTGGCCAGCGGCCACGCCTACCGGTGCTTCTGCTCGGCGTTCGAACTCGACGCTCGCCGCAAGCAGGCCGAGGCGACCGAGGGAGCCTTCAAGTACGACCGGCGCTGCGCCCAGCTGAGCGCCGCCGAGGTGGCGCGCAAGGTGGCGGCCGGCGAGCCCAGCGTCGTGCGCTTCCGCGTGCCGGAGGTGCAGGGTACGGGGTGGAACGATCTGGTACACGGCGCAATCAGTTTCCCCAACAAGGATATCGAGGACTTCATCATCCTTCGCACCGACGGCACGCCCATCTACAACATGGCCGTCACGTCGGATGACATCGCCATGCGCATCACGCTGGTGATGCGCGGCGACGACCACATTTCCAACACACCCAAGCAGATCATGCTTTACCGCGCGCTCGGCGAGGAGCTGCCGCAGTTCGCGCACCTGCCGATGATCCACGGCACCGACGGCAAGAAGCTGTCGAAGCGCCACGGCGCCACGGCGGTGGCCGACTGGCAGCACGAAGGAATCCTGCCGCAGGCGATGGTGAACTTCCTTGCGCTGCTCGGCTGGTCGCCGGGCGGCGAGTTCAACGAGGTCATGTCGATGGACGAACTGGTGGCGAAGTTCGACGCCACCGGCCTGCTGAAGAAGGCCTCGGTCTTCGATACCAGGAAGCTCGAGTGGATGAACGGCCAGCACCTGCTCAGGATGCCGCTCGAGCAACTGGGCCCGCTCGTGGCGCGCAAGCTCGGCGAGGCCGGCCTGGCATCGGAGAGCGACCTCGCCAGCCGCACCGCCTGGTATCACGCCCTCCTCGACCTGCTGCGCGTGCGCTCGCGCACCGTGGACGACATCGTGCGGCAGGCGCGCCCATACTTCGCGGTCACGGTCACGTACGACGAGCACGCCGCCGCCAAGGCATGGAAAGACGTGGGCGAGGCCCGGGCCCTGCTCGCCGCCGCGCGCGACGCCCTCGCCGCCTGCCCGGCCTGGGAGGCGGCGGAACTCGAGCCCGCCCTCAAGGCGGTGTCCGAGGCGCGGGGGATCGGGACTGGCAAGCTGTTTGGGCCGATGCGGGTCGCCCTCACGGGAGAGGCCAACAGTCCGGGCATGTTCGACGTATTGGTGGTACTTGGCCGCGACGTGGCTCTTGCCCGTCTCGGCGCCGCCATCGTCGAACTTGACCGCCTGAACGGGACCCCGTGAGCGAATGCGCGCACCGTTGACTGCTGTCGAAGAGCAGGTGTACTACTTCCTGCTCGACTACCTCGCGCAGCACACGTTTCAGCCGAGTGTCCGCGACATCGGACGGCACTGCCGCATCGCGTCAACCAAGAGCGTCACGGACGTGCTCGCCTCGCTCGCGTCCAAGGGATACATCGAGCGCGTGGCGGGCCGTTCGCGCGGCGTGAAGCTGCTGGGCCATGAAGGGCCCGCCGGTGTGATGCCCGTGCCGGTGATGCGCTTCGCCCCCGGCCAGCGCACGCCCGAACCGGTCTCGCATCTCGCGCTGGACCGGACGCTGGTGCCCAGCGCTGAGTGCTATCTCGTGGCCATCGCCGGCGACGAGGCACGCCCCCTCGGTGCGCAGGCCGGCGACTACGTCATCGTGCACCCCGTCGCACGCTCGAAGGATGGCGAGGCGGTCGTGGTTCGCATTGGCGACCGCGCGGTGGTGCGCACGATGGTGCGCCGCGGCCAGACGGTGGTGATGCACGCCGGCAACGGCAGTCCGGCGGTGGAACTCGGCCCGCAGGACGATTACGCGGTGCTCGGCGTGCTGGCCGGCGTCATTCGTCCGCCGGTGACGCCATCGGCGGACGAGCTCGCCGCCGAATAGGCGCTACGGTTTCTTCGCCGGCTCTGACGGCGGCGGGGTGGACGCCTTGGCTTTCGCCTGCGCCTCGGCGCGCTCACGGTCCTTGCGCGCGCGCAGCGCCTTGACGGCCGCCTTGAACTCCTCGTCGCGCGTGTAACGGGCCGCCTGTTCCTGAATCTCGCGCGTCATCTGGTTCATGGTGCGCTGGCGTTCCATCTGAATCGGGTTCGCCTGCGCGTTGAGCGGAAGCAGGGCGAGCACGGCGGTCGGAATCGAGAACTTCCCGAGCCGGATGAACTGCTGGTCAATGCCGTACTTGCGCCCCTTGCTGTCCTTGAAGGTCCAGTCCCCCGGCGCGCGCTGCGGGCCCGCCGCCGCGACCGAATCGTTCAGGATGCGGATCTTGCCGGCGAGCATGTCGTAGAGCGAGTCGGCCTTGGTGCGGGGGGCACGCATTGGAGCGGTGACTACCGCGCCGGGCGGGAGCCACAGGCGGGGATCGCTGTAGCTGGGGCGGATGCCGCGCGTGGCGCCCCCCTCGCCCACGACTTCGCCGCTGCCACCCTCCGGCTTCGCCGCGGCCGACGGGGCGCTGGGCACCGTGGTCGGCACGGCGCTCGGTGCCACAAGCACCGGGGCCGGCGCCTCCGCCGGCTTGCCGCGATCGGGCCGGTTGTCGCCGCCGGCGTGCGCGGTCTGCCCCGTGCCGCCCGCGGTGCGCGGCAGCGCGAGGAAGCCGATGCGCTCCACCACCACCGGCTGGCCGCGATTGCTGAAGAGCTCCAGGAGGACGCTCGGAATCTCCAGCGAACGCAGCAGCACGATGCCGATCACCACGTGCAGGATGACCGAGACGACGAGCGACCGGACGCCTCGCGGCTGGCGCGGGATCACGCCTCGGCTTCCACCGGATTGCGGACGACGCTGTAGCCCACCAGTTCGACTTCGACCTCATCGCCCGCCTGCAGGGGGGCGATGCCGGCCGGCGTGCCAGTGGCGACGACGTCCCCGGGCTCGAGGGTCATGATCTGCGAAATGTAGGAGAGCAGGTCGGGGATGCTGAAGACCATCTCCGCCGAGCTGGCCCGCTGCTTCTCGACGCCGTTGACGCGCGTCACCACGGTGATGGCGTCGAGCGGCGGCACGCCCTCCCAGAGCGGCCCGATCGGGCAGAACGTGTCGAACCCCTTGCCGCGGGTCCACTGTCCGTCGCTCTTCTGCAGGTCGCGCGCCGTCACGTCGTTGAGGGCGACGATGCCGCGAATGCCTGCCTTGCACTGCGCGGGAGGCGCTTTGCGGAGCGTGGTGCCAACGACGACGCCCACCTCGCCCTCGAAGTCCACGCGCTGCGACGCCCTCGGCATCACGATGGCGGCGCCCGGCGCGAGGACGGCCGACGGCGGCTTGAGGAAGAGCAGCGGCGCGGTGGGGACCTCGTTGCCGAGTTCCTTGGCGTGTTCGCGGTAGTTCCGGCCCACGCAGACGATTTTTCCGGGTCTGGTCATGACAGGCAATTTACCCCAGCGAGAGGCGAAAGGTGCGAGCGGACTACCGGCCCGCGCGGCCCGGCTCCAGCGCCGATCGGCCGTTCGCGTAGAAGTCGCGGAGCGTCTCTCGGAGCACGGCCCACGGCGCCACGGCGCGGCGGGCTGGCGGCAGCGCATCCAGGAGGTGCGCGCCGTAGCCCTTTCTTAAGACACGCGGGTCGCACAGCACCACCGCGCCGCGGTCCGACGTCGACCGCACGAGGCGGCCAAACCCCTGTTTGAGCCGGAGCGCGGCGTGCGGCACCATGTACTCCATGAAGCTGTCGCCCCCGCCCTTCTCGATGGCTTCGCATTGCGCGGCCGTCACCGGCTCGGACGGCACGCGGAACGGAATGCGCGAGAGCAGCAGCGCGTGGAGGGCGCGCCCCGGCACGTCCACGCCCTCCCAGAAGGTGGACGTGCCCACCAGCACGGCGTTGCCGTGCTCGCGGAAGCGCTGGAGGAGCTGGTCGCGCGGCGCCTCGCCATGCACGAGCAGCGGCCAGCGTGCCTCCACGTCGAGGGCGCGCAGCGTCGCGGCCGCCTCGCGCACGTCGCGATGGCTCGTGAAGAGCAGGAAGACGCCGCCGTCGGCCACCTCGACGAGGTCGTGCGCGGCCGCCATCACCTGGCCGAAGTGCGACCGCCCGTCCGTGTTGGGCGCCACAAAGTCGCTCGGCACGGCAAGGAGGGCCTGCGTCGCGTAGTCGAAAGGCGACGCGAACTGTCGCGTCACCGGTTCGGTGCGGTCGTCGTCGAGGCCGAGCCGCCGCGCGATGAAGGCGAAGCCGTCGCTGGTGGCGAGCGTCGCGCTCGTCACCACCGCCGTCTCGAGCCGCACGAACAGGTCCTCGCGCAGGATGGGAGCGAGATCGAGCGGCACCGAGGCGGCGCCCACGTTCCCGTCACCGGGTCGGCGCTCCAGCCAGCGCACGAGCTGATCACCCTCGCGCCCGGCCCGCAGCGCGCCGCGCAAGGCGTCGCCGGCGTGCTGCAGCCGCCGCGAGACGCCGCGGATCTCGCCGAGCAGCGGCGCCAGCTCCTCGGCGCGCGTCGGCTCTGTCTCGAGGCGGCTGCCGATGGTGCGCAGTCCGTCGTCGAGCAGCGCGATCTCGCGCAGCAGGTCGTCGAGCGCCGGCCCGAGTCCCGCGCGCCAGATGGGGTCGTCGTCGAACGCGTCGGTGAGGCGCACCTGCGGCTCGCTGCGCGTCGCGAGCCAGGCGTCGAGCAGGTCGCAGACGGTCTGCGCCTTGTCGCGGGCGGCGCGCGTGCCGTCCACGAGGCGCACGCGCACGAGGTCGAGCGACGCCACGCTCAGCAGGTCGGTGGCGCGCGAGAGCTTGCGCTCGAGCGCCGGCAGCAGCCCCTTGCCCTTGCGTTCGAGCCGCGCGAACAGCCGCTGCAACCCGCGCCGCGAGACGGTGTGCCCCAGATGCGCCGCGGCGGCGTCCTCCAGGTGATGCCCCTCGTCCACGACGAGTCGCGTGAACGGCGGAAGGACGGCGGCCTCGCTCCAGTTGCCGCTCGCGCGCCGCACCGCGATGTCGGCCATCAGCAGGTGATGGTTCACCACCACCACGTCCGCCTCGGCGGCGCGCCGCCGCGCCGCAAACACGAAGCACCGGTCGAAATGCGGGCAGCGCATCCGCGTGCACAGGTCGCCCTCGGCCGCCACTTCGTCCCAGACGTCGCTGCGCGGTGTCGTCGCGAGGTCGGCGAGCGAACCGTCCTTGGTGGAGGCCGCCCACGCCGAGAGCATGTCGAGCTCGTCGGCCAGCCCCTCCTCGAACAGCGACGCCCCCTCGGCGCGCGCCGTGTCGAGCCGCTGGAGGCAGAGGTAGTTGTGCCAGCCCTTGAGCAGCGCAAACCGCACCTTCTGGTCGGTGAGCGCCTCGGCGAGGATGGGCAGGTCCTTGCCGACAAGCTGCTCCTGCAGGGTGATCGTGTTGGTCGAGATGACGGTGCGCTCGCCATTGCCCGCCGCCCAGCGCAGGGCCGGCACGAGATACGCCAGCGACTTGCCGACGCCGGTGCCCGCCTCGAGCAGGCCGATGCCGCCCTTCGTGTACAGGGTGGCAATCGCCGCCGCCATCTCGCGCTGGGTCGGCCGGTCCTCAAACCGCCCGAGGTGCGCGGCGATGGGGCCGTGCGCATCGAGCAGATCGGCCACCTCGTCGGCGTCCAGCGGATGCTCGGGGGCGGCACGCGGCACTTCGACGACCACGTACAGACGGCTCGCGTCGTTGTCCACGATGGCGAAGCCGATGCCGTCGTCGTGCAGGCGCGCCGCCACCTCGAGGTCCGCGTCGGACGGCTCGAGCACTCCCGACGGATAGTTGTGCACCAGGATTTCGCCGCGGCGGGCGAAGCCCGGCAGCGCGAGGACGCTCCGCGCGTCGCCGCGTGCGACCGCGCGCGCCGCCTGCAGCATCCCGGCCTCGTCCATCGCGCCGACAAAGCAGACTTCGCGGCCGCCCGCCATGTGGATGGCCGTGCGAATCGCGTTGGCGACGCGCGGCAGAATGCGCAGCTCGCCGTGGGTCAAGTCTTGTGCGGCCGCTTCTTCGCCGCCGGGAAGAGCACGTTGTTGAGGATCAGCCGGTAGCCGGGCGAGTTGGGGTGCAGCGCGAGGTCGGTGGGCGGCGCGCCAATGTTGTGCTGCGGATCTTCGGGGTCGTGTCCGCCAAGATACGTCCAGGCCCCCTTGCCGAGGTCGCCGTGGATGTACTTCACCCAGGGCGCCCCTTCTTCGTACGCGAGCACCGTCACCGACGGGCGCAGCACGTTGCGCATGAACGACGTCGTGACACCGTAGAAGTCGGGGATGACGCTGCGATGGTCCTGCACCAGCATCGTCGCGACGGGATCGAGCTTCGCCGAGAAGGCGAAGAGCTGGAAGTTGCCCAGCGGCTGGCGCCGCGCCGGCACGTTCACCTGGTGCCCGTCAATGTCGCTCATCGCGTTCACGCCGGCCGACATCTCCAGGTGTGCCTTGGCGACGGCGAATCCGTTGGCCCAGTCCATCTTGTTGTCGGCATCGGGATCCATGGGCGTGCCGTCGGAGTACGGCGAGGCGATGTCCACGCCTTGCGAGGCCAGCGCCAGTTCCATCGTCTCGGTGGCACCGCACATCGCGAACAGGAAGCCGCCGCGCTCCACAAAGGCGCGGATCCGGGCGGCCACCACCTGCTTGAGCGCGGGAATGTCGGCGTAGCCGTGGCGGCGCGCGGTGGTGAGATCGCGTTCGCGCTGGTCAATGAACCACGGCGCGTCGCGATAACTCAGGTACAGCTTGTTCAGCTGGCCCGTGAAGTCTTCGTGGAAGAGATGGATCCAGTCATACTGCGACAGGTCCTGCCCCAGCACCTCGTCGTCCCAGACGCGCGTGTAGGGGATGCCGGCGTAGCGCAGGGCGAGCGTGACGGCGTCGTCCCATGGCGGGGAGTTGGGCGGCGAGTAGACGGCGATGCGCGGCGCCTTCTCCAGCGGCACGGCATCGGCGTTGCCGTCGGCGATCTCGTTGCGGATGGCCGCGACGGCGGCGTCGGTCACCGCCTCGAAGGTCACGCCGTCCAGCGACGCGCGGCGCCGCACGAACGGCACGTCCGGAATCAGGAAGGCGCCGCCGCGGTAGTTGATGAGCCACTCCGCGCGCACGCCCTCGGTAAGCGCGTTGAACGTGACGCCGTACGCCTTCAGGTGGTTCGCCTGTGCGTCGTCCATGGGGACAAGCAGCTGCTGCGCCTGCGCGCGCGAAGCGAGCAGGACGGCACAGAATAACAGCAGTCGAAGCGCTCGGGGCATGCGTAGTTGGCTGGGTGTTACGGCTCGCCACGGATCACACGGATCACCACGGAGCAACACGAATCGACACGGACGACTACCGATGCACGCGGACTGACGCGCGTAGAGCGAAACGACAGCCAGCACCGCGGCAACAAGAAACCTAATGGGTGTGGCCAAGTGTTGATCCGTGTCCATCCGTGCCGATCCGTGCCATCCGTGGCAATCAGTTGCCGTTGCAGAGCCCCACGCCTGGAGCCAGCGCCGGCGCCATCCGCATCCGGTCCAGCGCTTCCCGCGCCTGCGGCACGAGTGCGCTGTCCGGCCACGTGAGGATCAGGTGCTCGTAGCGCTCCGTCGCACCGGCGCGGTCGCCGCGGCGCTGCAGCGCGCGCGCCCATTCGAGATCGGCCTCGGGTGCTTCGGGCGATGCGGGATGCCGCTCCACGAGCCGCGTCCACAGCGCCAGGGCGCGCCCCTCGTCGCCCTGCGCACTCGCCACCCGCGCCGCGAGGCCGAGGAGGAACGACGTAGCGTCGGGCACCGAATCGGCCGACTGCTCGAACGCGCGCGACGCCTGCGCCGAATCGCCGCGCGCCAGCGCGAGAAACGCGGCGCCGATGGCCGGCGCGTGCGCGCGAGCGGCGCGCGAAATGAACGCCAGCGCCGTCAGCACCTCGGGCGACTTCTCCTCGGCGGTCCGGAGGCCGCTTCGCGCGGCGTCGAGGTCGCCATCGAACAGGGCGAGCCACCCCGACACGACGTCCTCGTCCTCGCCCCCGCCCTGCGCCGCGGCCTGCCGCGCGCGCGGAATGTCCCCGGCGCGAATCCACCCCCAGGCCAGCGACCGCGCGAAGAGCCGGTGCTGGGCCGGCGGGACGCGCGCCCCGTACGCCGCGATCACCTGTTCCGCCTCGCGAGCACGCCCCTGCTCGGCCAGCGCCCGCACGCGCAGCGGGAGCACCTCGCTCGCCGCGCGTGCGCTGTCGAGCGCCGGCGTCGCCAACGCCGCGAGCCGCAGCGCACTCGTGGCATCGCCCGCCGAGAGGGCCGCCGTCGCCGCGCGCACGGCGAGCGCCGGATCGCGCCGCACGTGATACGCCGCCTCGAGCGCGTCGCGCGCCACCGCCGCGCCGCCCACGTGGGCCGCCTCGTCCGCGAAATCAATCCACAGCTGCGCCGTGCTGTCCGAGGACGGCAGCGTGCTCAGCGCGCGCCAGCCCTCCCGCGGTGATCCCCAGCGCAGTTCGAGCCAGGCACGCGTGCGCGCCAGCGCCGCGACGAGCGGCAGCGCGGCCGCCGTGGGCGGCGCGAGCGCGCCCCGCACCCCGTCGCGGGCGCCGATGGGTGTCCCCATCAGCGAATAGGAGGCCGATTGATCGAGATACGGCGCATCCGCCATCGCGTCGCGCCACGCCGCCGCCGCCGCGTCCCACCGGCCCATCGTCGCGTACAGGTCGGCGAATTCCGTGGCGAACTCGCGCGCGCCGCCCAGCGCCGTCACCGCCTGCCGCAGCACCGAATCCGCAAGCTCCGTGCGACGGTCGGTGAGGAGCAGGCGCACGTACTCGCGGTACGGCGCCGGGTCGCGGGGGTCGAGCGAGCGCCACTCCTCGAATGCGCGGCGGGCCGCCACATCGAGGCCGACGGCGCGCAAAGTACGCAGCAGCGCGCCACGGAGCACCGCATCGCGGGGGGTCGCGCGCAGGAGGACGTCGAGCGTGGGGAGCAGCGAGTCCTCCTGGCCCAGCGACGCGAACGATCGCTCGAGGCCGAGCACACCCTGCGACACCGCGCCTTGCGCCACCGCCTCGCGATAGGCCGTCACCGCCTCGCGGTATTTGGCCGCGTTTTCGAGGTCCAGCGCGCGGCGCAACGCCATCTCCCCCGGCTGGGCCTGCGCGCGCCCCAATGCCGGCGACGCCAGCGCCGCCAGCAGCAGCGCGATCACCGGCCATCCTCGTGTGCGTGCCACGTTACGGTTTCTTCCGCGGTTCTTCCGTCTCGCGTCTCCCGTCTCCCGTCTGCATCGGCGCCGCATTGAGTCTGCGGAAATACTCCAACACCGCCCGCCGTTCCTCCGGCGCCAGCGCGCGCAGTTCGTCCCACGTCGGCGCGCGGTAGCGCAGCGCCTCGCGCCCGCGCGCTGCCCCGTCGGGCGGCGCAAATGGCGACACGTTGTCCCCGGGCTTCGACTCGCGCGGCCCCTGCTCGTCGCGCTCCTCCTGCTGCAGCAGCCGGCCGGCATCGAGCATCTTGCGGAAGAGCCGTTGCTGGCGATCGAGCGTGGACGGATCGGCCACGCCCGCCTCGAGCGCCTGCGCCAGCGTGCGCGCCTCGCGGGCCAGCTCCTTCGTGCGCCCGCTGGCGTCGAGATCCTGCACGTCGTCGAGCGCCTTGGCCACCGCGCGCTGCTGCCGCGCGAGCACGCGCGCCTTGTCGAGCGACGCCGCATCCGCCCCCTGGCGCTGGTTCGGCATCGGGAAGAGTCCGATCATCTGCGAGTTCAGCGCCCCCTGCTGCTGGGCGAGTTTCTGCAGCTCCTCGATCATCTCGGGCACGCCGCTCCCCGACTGTGCCCCCTTCACCCGCTCGCGGTCGCGCGCCAGCGCGCTCGCCGCCTGGCGGAGGGCCTGCGCCGCCTCGCGCATCGAGCTCGCCTGCTGCGACCGGCTCCCCTGCCCCTGCTGGGCGTTGTTCGCATCGCGCATCGCCTGGTCCACGCGCTGCTGCGCATCGCGCATCGCCTGCTGCGCATCGCGCATCGCCTGCTGCGCCCCCGGTGAGACCATGGCGCTCTTCTTCGCCTGGTCGGCCAGTCGCTCACTCGCGCGCTGCACGCCCTGCTGCAGTGCGCTCTGCTGGCCCCGCACGTCGCCCTGTTGTTCCCCTGCGCTCTTCCCCTGCACCTGCTCCGCCAGCTGTTCCTGCTGGCGGGCCATCTGCATCATCTCCTGGACCGCCTTGTCCAGCGACCCCGTGACGTCGTCCTTCCACGCCGCCACCTGCTTCTCGCGCGCCTCCGACAGCGACTTGCCCGCCTGCTGCATGGCCTGCGCGGCCTCGCGGGCGGCCTGCTCGCGTCCTTGCTTCGTCGGTTCCTGCGCCGCGCGCTGCATCGCCTCGCGCGACGCCTGCGCCTGGTTCGCCGCCCCTTCGGCCTGCCGCGCCCCGGCATTGGCGCGCTCGCGCTCGAGGCGCTGCTGCAGCTGCTGGATCTCGCGGGCGAGCTGTGCCGTCTGCTCCGCCACGGTCTTCGCGCGCGCCGCATCGGCCATGCCCGAGTCGGCGAGCTGCTGCTGGCGCCTTGCCATCGAGACGGCGTCCTCGCGCAGCGTCTTCATCTGCCCCTCGAGCGCGGCGCGCTTGAGCATCTCGGCGGTCCGCTCCAGCGCCTCGCGCAGGCGCTTCTGCTGCTCGGCCAGTTCACCCAGCGACTGCCGGGCGCGGTCCTGCGACAGGTCCTGCGCGGCGCCCTCGAGCTTCTTCATGGCGGCCATCAGCTCGGGCGTCATGGCTTCGCGCATCAACTGCTGCGCTTCGCGCAGCTGCGCCTGGAGGGAGCTGTCGAGCCCGCCGGCGGCGCGCAGCCGCTCCTCGAGTTCGCGCGTCGCCTCCTGCACCTCGCGCGAGCGATCGGCCATCGCCGCCTGTTCTTTCGCGAGCGCCTTCGCCTTCTCCGCGGCGTCGTACGACATCGCGTCGGGCGCCCGGCGCGCGCCGGCCTTCCCCGTCTTCGTCGGCGTGCGCGCGCGCGCCGCCTCATTCGTCCGCTGTTCCAGCCGCTGTTGGGCGCGCGCCGCCGCCAGCGCCTTGCTCACCAGCGAATCCGCCGCCGCCCGCGCCTCGCGCCGCTGGTCCTCCACCGCCGGCACCCGCAGCAGCAGTTCGCGGCTCTTCCCCACCTGCCCCCACGGCGCGTCGTCATGGGCGCTCGCCTGCACGTGCACCTCGTCGCCCGGCTGCAGCGACAGCGCGCCGAGTTCCAGCACCATCGCGCCGAGGTACGACGGCGACCCGCCGTCGAACAGCCGCCGCGCCTGCGGCGCGCTCGTGCGGCCATCGGCGTGCCGCGTCCACACGGCGAGCGTCACGTCGCGCAGGACGCGGTCGTCTATTGCCGCCACGGCCACGCGCACCGCGCCCGACGGCGTGAGGCTGGAATCGGCGCTCGGCGCCAGAAAGTCCACCTGCGGCGCGGAATCGGGCACCACCTCCAGCTGCAGCGGCGCCGGAAGGTCGGCGATGGGCCCGCCAACCCCCGCTGCCCGCCACAGCAGCGTCCCGCTCGAGCGCGGCGAGAACCGCCCCGTGAAGCCGCGTCCGCTCACCGTGAGCGGCACGCGCGCCGCGTCACCGCCGAGGGCGATGCTCGCGAGCGGCTCCGAGGCCCGCCCGGTGATGGTCAGCTGCGTGCCCTGCGGCACGCGCAGCGTCGCCTCCGGCGGCAACGACTCGTCCGCGCGCGCGAGGTAGGCCGGGAAGTGCGCGGCAATTGCCACGTCGCCGACAAACGACCGCTCGGCGAGCCGCAGCCGCAGCGTGTCGGATTCCGCGCGGCCGTCGGTGGCAACGAGCAGCACATCGGCGTCCAGCGGGCCCACACGCCACGCCGCGGTCCCGTCGCGCACCAGGAGCGTCGTGTCGCACCACGCGCCGCCCGTGGCCCGCTGGCGAATGGTGAGCGCCTGCCGGCCGGGCGCATGCACGCGCAGCGGCGCCGTGTCGCCGCGCAGCAGCCCCGCGGGCGGATCGTCGAACGTGATGGCTGGAAGCAGCGTGCCGGCCCACGCGGACGCCGGATGCAGGAGGGCACGCCAGCCGTCGCGGTGCGTGCCGCCTGTTCCCACCGCGCCGGCCACGATGGTCAGCACGGTGGCGGACGCGCCGAGCAGCGTGCGCAGCGTCTGCCGCCGGAGCCGCGGTGCCAGTGGCTCCGCGCCCAGGCGCGCGCCGAGCAGCGCATCGGCCCGCGCCACGAACGGGCCGCCTTGCGGCGCCACCTCGAGCAGCGTGCGCGCCGCGCCGTCGCGCAGGCCGCGCTCCGCCTCGATGGCCTGCGCGATGTCACCCGGCGACGTCCGCGCGCGACGCCGGCGGCGCTGCAGCTGCCACACGCCCCAGGCGGCGGCCGCCGCCAATACCCACAGCAGCATCGGCAGCGCGCGCGGCAAGCCGAGCCACCGCGCCTTGCCAAGGACCATCGCGCCGAGCGTCAGCGCCGCCAGCGCCATCGCCCCAATGCGCAGCCCCATCGCCGTGCGCATCAGGCGGGCAACGCGGGCATGCTCGGCGAGCAGGCGGTCAACGGTCGTCATGCGCCGGGTCGGCTCGTGACGGCGTACACGAACAGGTTCACGCCCATGCGCAGCGCCTGCTCGTGCAGCTCGGCCGGATCGTCCTTGTACGTCCCCACATCCTCCCATCCGTTGCCGAGGTCGCTCTCGTAACTGTAGAAGACGGCCAGGCGGTCGCCGATGAAGAGCCCCAGGCCGCGTGCCGGCTTGCCGTCATGCTCGTGGATCTTCGGCACGCCCTGCGGAAAATCGTACACCGCGTGGTAGACCGGGTGCCGCAACGGCACGTCCACCAGCTCGCGATCGGGGAAGACGCGCTTGAGTTCGCGCCGGAACGAATCGTCGAGCCCGTAGTTGTCGTCCGCGTGCAGGAAGCCGCCCTTCAGCAGGTACTCGCGCAGGCGCGGCACCTCCGCGTCGGTCAGCCGGATGTTCCCGTGTCCCGTGAGGTGGAGAAACGGATAGTCCCACAGCCGGTCGTCCATCAGGGTCACGCGCGCTTCCTTGGGATCCACGTCGAGCGTCGTCCGCTGGCGAATGGCGGCGATCAGGTTGGGCAGGCTCGACGGGTTGGCATACCAGTCGCCGCCGCCGTCATACTGCAGCCGGGCCACGGCGAGGTGCGATGGCGCGGCGGGCGCGGCGGCCGGCACCGGGGCGGCGCCGCCCAGCCATGGAAGCGCGAGCAGGAGAATCGTCGGAAGGCGCATGCTCACTCGTGGGCGAGGCGATACGCGAGATTGCGGGGGGCGCCTTCGTCCTCCATGAGAAGGCGCACCACGTCCCGAGCGCTCAACCCGTCGGCCCGCAGTGCGGCCGCACGGGCGCGCAGCGCCCCCTCGTCGAGCGCGGGCGTTGCGCCGCCCCGGACGACTAGCACCACCTCGCCGCGTGGGGGCGCTTCGGCAAACTGCGCCGCCAGCGTGCCCACCGTGCCGCGGCAGAACTCCTCGAACTGCTTGGTCAGCTCGCGCGCCACCACCGCCTCGCGGTCGGCGGCACCGGCGGCCGCAAGCGCCTCGAGCGTGGCCGCGACGCGGTTCGGCGCCTCGTACAACACCGCCGTGTGATGAAGCGCGGCGATGTCAGCCAGCATGGCGCGGCGCTCCGGCCCCTTGCGCGGCACGAAGCCGAAGAAGGTGAACCGGTCGGCCGGCAGCGCGGCGCCAACGAGCGCGGCGAGCAGCGCCGAGGCGCCCGGCACCGGCACCACCGATATGCCGGCGGCGACCGCCGCCTGCACCAGCCGCGCCCCCGGATCGCTGAGCAGCGGCGTGCCCGCGTCGCTCACGAGCGCGAGCCGCGCCCCGAGCTGCAGCCGCCCCACCAGTGACGGCGTGGTCGCCGCCTCGTTGTGTTCGTGGTACGACTCGAGCGGCGTGTGCAGGTCGAAGTGCGACAGCAGGGTGCGCGTATGCCGCGTGTCCTCGGCGAGAATGGCATCGGCCGCGCGCAGCGTCTCCAGCGCGCGTGTGCTCAGGTCCCCGAGGTTCCCAATGGGCGTGCTGACGATGTAGAGGACGCCGACCGCGTCTACCACGGAATGTTCCACGGCAGGGCCTCAAAGAGCCCCGCCGCCTGGAACAGGTGCCGGCGCGAGCGCGTCACCTCCGCCAGCAGCTGCTCGGCCGTCACGCCCTCCGGCAGGTGGAGGTGCCAGAGCGTTTCGCCGAGCCAGGCGGCAATCGCCGCCGAGAGCGCCGGCGCGTCCACCACCGGATCGCGCTGGCTCGGGATCGTGAGCGAGAACCGCTCCAGCGCCGGGTGCTGCCCCATCAGGTGATGCCGAGCATGCTCCGCCACGGGGAGCGCGCTCTCCGCCCCGCTCTCCTGCAGCCGACGCACGAGCGTGGCCACGAGGTCGCGGTACGCCGCGATGAGCGCCGGCGCCGCCTGATTGGGGAGCGCCGGCGGCACATCCCAGCGGCGCGCCCACCCCCCGTTCTGGAACGCCCGGTCGAGCAGCGGGCGCACGCGCGTGCTGCCGTCCGCCCCCACGGCGTCGTCCGCGTAGTACCAACGCAGCGGCATCCCATGCTGGAACACGACGTAGTTCACGCCGCCGTCGGCCATGATCTCCACCACCCCGTCGAACAGCGTCGCCATGAGGTTGCCGAGCACGGCCGACGAGCTCGTCGCCGCCAGTTCGGACGGCCATCCGAGGTCCGGCGTCACCTGCGCCGCGTACATCGCCGCCAGCTGCTCGTCCTCCGCCTCATGGAAGCAGATCTCGCCGTACTCCGCCGCGCTGGGCACCTTGGCCACCGCTTCGCCGATCGGAGCGCCCGCCACCGGCGGCCGTCGGCCGTGGCCGTCGCGTTCACCACGTCGCCCTCCTCCATGTACAGCAGGAGGAGTTCCTCGGGCAGCCAGATGGCCACGTACCCGAAGACGCGCGCCGCGCGGTCGCGCTTGGCGTCGGTCAGCAGATTCTGGAGATGAACGTAGGCGAGCCGCGTCCGGGGAAGCAGGGCCCTGACCTTGGGGTACCTAGGTTGTCCGGCGGCGACTGGCATGAATGGGGAGAGCGGACGAAAAAAATCCGGGCGCCGTGACGTCGGTGCCCGGACCTAATTCTGCGGGGGTGGTACCCCCCGCCGCAACGGCGCTCAGGCCGTATGCGCCTTGAACTTCGCTTCCAACGCCGACTTCGGGACGGCGCCAATCACCATGTCCACCACCTTGCCGTCCTTGAAGAACAGCATCGTGGGGATCGAGCGCACGTTGAAGCGCATGGAGGTCCGCTGGTTCGTGTCCACGTCCAGCTTGCAGACTTTCACCTTGCCCTCATACTCCACCGAGAGCTGCTCGAGGATCGGCGCGATCATGCGGCACGGGCCGCACCAGACCGCCCAGAAATCCACCACCGTCACGCCCTGATGCTTTTCGACTTCCTGCTCGAAATCGGCGTCTGTCACCACCGTCAGAATACCCGCCATTGAACTCGCCTCCGCCGCGACGGTGCCATGCACGCGTCGTGCTTGATAATGTTAGGCGCCCACCCTGCTGCCGGAGCACCCTGTCGTGACCACTACCGCTCGTCGTGGCACCCGCATCGCCCACCTCGGCGTCGCCGTGCGTGCGCTTCCCGACGTCCTGCCGTTCTACCGCGACGTGCTCGGCCTGCCCGCGGTGCCGCTCGACGATGCCGATGGCGCCCGCATTGCCGGCCTCGCGGCCGGCGACTCCCTCGTGGAACTCCTCGAGCCCGTCGTCGCCAACTCGCCGATCGCGAAATTCGTGGACAAGCGGGGCCCGGGCATTCACCACGTCTGTTTCTATGTTGATGACCTCGACGACACCCTCGCCAAGGCGAAGGCGGTCGGGGTCACGCTCATTGATGATGCACCGCGCGTCGGCGCCGAGGGCAAGCGCATTGCCTTCCTGCATCCGAAGTCGACGGGCGGTGTGCTCATCGAACTCTCCGAATACTAATCGGGGCGGCAAGCCCCGGAGAACCGGGAGCTCGCCGCCCCTATCGCACGGGCGCGCACTTGGCGGTGTGCCGGCGGCGGTGTGCCGGCCTAGCGCGCTGCCGTCGTTGCGCCGGGAGGCGTCGTGGACGCACCGCAGAAGCCACCGTCGCGCAGCTGGTCAATCTCCAGGTCCCAGACGTACCAGCGATCGGCGGGGCCGCGCACGACGGTGAACGCGGGCGTCGCCTTGAGGGTCAGCAGCGTGAGCGTCACGGGAATGCGGAGCCGCCCCGCCTCGCCTGGCGTCGGCGCCCCCAGGGTGGCTTGTTCATGCGAGAGGCACTGGATCATTATCAACTCGCGGCGCTCGAGCTCCCTCTGGTCCATCGTTCGGCTGGCTGGCCCTTTCTCGGTCCCCCACACGGACGCCATCGCCTTGAGGTCCTTGCTCCGCGCCGCGGCAAGGAACTGCTGGATGGCCGCGTTCGGCGAAGCGGCGCCGGTGCCGGCGCCGCCGCCCGGCAGGGTGTGACAGGCGGCAAGGACGGGCAGCAGCAACAGCAGGACGGCTCGATTCACTGAAGACTCCCGCGGAGCGATCCGCGATTACGGATGAGGTGGACTATGACAGCAACTGGCGGCCCAGGGCATCTCCGCCTCTGCATCAACATTGATCACGTCGCGACGATCCGTCAGGCCCGCCTCACCGACGAACCTGATCCGGCGCTCGCCGCTGCCGTGTGCGAGGCGGCAGGCGCCGACGGCATCACCGCGCACCTGCGCGAGGACCGCC
>JAJZRK010000256.1 GCA_021802745.1 bacterium | reverse complement strand
GCTGCCATCGCTGCCACCGGTGGGTGGGGCCCCGGCGATCGCGCCGAGCAGCGGCGGCGTGAGGAACGTGGTCACCACCACCATCGCGATGACCGCGCCGAACTCCCCACCGGCGAGCACGCCGGCCGCAGTGCCCATCTGCGCGAAGATGAGCCCCACCTCGCCGCGCGGCACCATCGCAACGCCGACCAGCAGCTTGCGCCCCTTGAACCACCAGGGCGCGTAGCCGGCAATCACCTTGCCGGCCACCGCAACCACGATCAATGCGGCGCCGAGGCCGAGCGCCCTCGGCGACAACATCGCCTGCAGGTCCACCTCCGCGCCCACCGAGGCGAAGAAGACAGGCACCAGCGTGTGCCCAATCGACGTCACCCACTTCTCGATCTCGTGCCGCTGCGGCGTGGTGTGGAGCACCAGGCCGGCGGCGAACGCGCCGATGATCATCGCCGACCCGGCCTTCGCCGCCAGCGCGGCGGTGACGAAGACGAGGACGAGCGCGGTGACTCCCACCGTGCCCGCCACCCGCACGCGCGCGACGGCCGCCATCAGCGGCGGCGCGACAAAGGCGCCAAGCACCAGTGCGCCGACCACGAACCCGATCGCCACGAGCGCGGTCGCGGTGACGCCAATCACCGTGATCCCCTCGCCGGCCACCACCCCGCCAACCACGGCGAGGATGACGAGGCCGATGACGTCGTCGAAGACGGCGGCGCCAAGCACAATCTGCCCTTCATCGGTCTTGAGGCATCCGAGGTCGCCGAGCACGCGTGCCGAGATGCCGATGGACGTGGCGGTGAGCGCTGCCGCGATCACGAGCGCGGTGACCGTCGAGGCGCCCAGCGCGAGCGCGACGCCCAAGCCGCCGGCGAACGGCAGGATGATCCCGGCCCCGCCCACCGTGAGCGCGGCGCCGCCGACGCGCCGCAGCGACTGCAGGTCCGTCTCGAGGCCGACCTCGAACAGCAGGATCAGCACGCCGAGTTCGCTGAGCACGTGCAGGACGGGCTCGTTCGGGTCGAGCACGCCGAGCACGGAGCCGCCGAGCAGGATGCCGGCCACCAGTTCACCGAGCACCGCCGGCTGGCCGACGCAGCGCGCCAGTGCGCCGAGCACCTTAGTGGCCACCAGCACTGCGGCCAGCGTCAGCAGCAGCGCAGGCACGTCAAGTCCGCCGCTCGCGGGAGCGGCGAGTGCGGCCCACCCCTCGATCATCGCGCGGCCTCGCCTTCCAGGTACGTGTAGCCCTCGAGTCCGGCGACGTAGTCGGCGATGAACATGTTCGCCTCGTCGCGCGTGATGCCGGACGCGCCCTGCACCTTGCGCCGGAACGTCGCCAGCAGGTCCGACGCCCGGAACTGCACGTAGTTGAGGACTTCGGTCACGGTGTCGCCGTGCACGAGGTCGGTGATTTCGTACCCGCCGTCGCGCAGGCGCACGTGCACGGCGTTGGTGTCGCCGAACAGGTTGTGCAGGTCACCGAGGATTTCCTGGTACGCGCCGGTGAGGAAGATGCCGAGGATGTACGGGTCGCCGTCGGTGAACGGATGCAGCTCGAGTGACTGGCGCCCGCCTTTCTCCCCGACGAAGCGGTCAATCTTGCCGTCGGAGTCGCAGCTCACGTCCTGCAGCGTCCCGCGGCGCGTCGGCTCCTCGTCGAGCCGGTGGATGGGCATGATCGGAAAGAGCTGGTCAATGGCCCAGTTGTCCGGCAGCGACTGGAAGAGCGAGAAGTTGCAGAAGTAGCGGTCCACGAGCGCGGCGCCGAGGTCGCCGATGATGTCCTCGAACTCGTCGGGGTGCCGCTGCGCCGCCGCCCGCACGGCGTTGAGGATGCCGAGGTGCAGCTGCTCGGCGTAGGCGCGCTCGCGCAGCGTGAGCACGCCGTTGTAGAACAGCCCCTGCGCCTTTTCCTTGTCGTAGGACGCGTCGTGGTAGACCTCGCGCACGCGGCGGATGGACACGTTCTTGCGCGACACGGCCTTGAGGTCGTCGGCCATCTCGTGCAGCAGCGAATGGTCGTCGTCGGTGATCGTGGGCACCGACGGCTCCACCTGCGACTCCACCTCGATGACGCTCATCAGCATCAGGGCATGATGCGCCGTGAGCGCGCGCCCCGACTCGCTGATGAGGTTCGGCATCGGGAGGTCGAGTTCGCGGCACGTTTCGGCGAGCGTGTACACGATGTCGTTGGCGTACTCCTGCACCGTGTAGTTCACCGACGCCTGGTTGGTGCTCTGCGTGCCGTCGTAGTCCACGCCCAGCCCGCCGCCGACATCCACGTGCGTGAGGTCGAGCCCGAGGCGACGCAGTTCGACGTAGAAGCGCGCCACCTCGCCCATGGCGCGCTTGATGTACCGGATGTCGGTGATCTGCGAGCCGAGGTGGAAGTGCACGAGCTTGAGGATGTCGAGGCGCCCGATCGCCCGCAGGCGCTCCACGAGCGCGACGAGCTGGGCCGAGCTCAGGCCGAACTTGCTCTTCTCGCCGCCCGACTGCGCCCACCGGCCCGACCCCTCGGTGGACAGCTTGACGCGCACGCCGGCCGTGGGGACGACGCCCATTTCGTCGGCCGCCTGCAGCAGCACGTCGAGTTCGCTGAGCTGCTCGAGCACGATGTAGACCTTGTGCCCGAGCTTCTGCCCCATCAGGGCGAGGCGCATGAACTCCTCGTCCTTGTAGCCGTTGCAGACGATCACGTGGTCGGTGCGCTCGTCGAGGGCGAGCACGGCCTGCAATTCGGGCTTCGAGCCGCACTCGAGGCCGACGCCCAGCGCCTGGCCGAACTGCACGATCTCCTCGACGACGTGCCGCTGCTGGTTGACCTTGATCGGGTAGACCGTGGTGTACTGGCCGCCGTAGCCGAACTCGGCGATCGCATTCTGGAACGCGCCGTGCAGCGCCTCGATGCGGGAGCGCAGGATATCGGAAAAGCGCAGCAGCACGGGCAGGGCAACGCCCTGGGCCTCGAGGTCGAGCGCGAGCTCGAAGAGGTCGAGCGTGCGCTCCGGATGCGCCTTGTCGGGGCGCACCACCATGCGCCCCTTCTCGGAGACGTCGAAGAAGCCGTCGCCCCACCCCTCGACATTGTACAGGAGCTTGGCGGCATCAATGCTCCAGCGCGGCGGCTCGGTGGCCGGTGCCGGATCGTGGGGCGCGGTGGTGGTCATTTGGAGTCGAAACCTATAAAGTCCCGCCGCCGTACGCGATAGCCGACCTCAACAACGAACGCGGCGCGCCGCCGGCCGAGTGGACAGCCGACCGCGGGTCGTGCAAGTTCTCGCGTTCTTATCATTCTCCATCGGAGGCCCCCCTGATGAAGAAAGTGCTCCGCGCGCTCGCGTGGGGCGCCGGCGCCGTAGTGGTGCTGGTCATTCTCGCCGGCTGCGGACTCTACTTCTCCACGCAGCGCGGCATTGACCGCAAGTACGAGATCGCCGGTCACGCCGTCACGGTTCCCACCGACTCGCTCGCCCTGCTCCGCGGCCAGCACGTGGCGACCGCGCTGGGCAAGTGCATTGACTGTCACGGCGCCGACCTCGGCGGCCGCCAGTTCATAGACGTCCCGCCCGTTGCACGGCTGTACGCGGCCAACCTGACGCGCGGCAAGGGCGGCGTCGGCGGCCAGCTCAGCGACCTCGACTGGGAGCGCGCCATCCGCCACGGCGTCAAGCCGGACGGCTCGGCCCTGCTCTTCATGCCGTCGCTCGAGTTCCAGTTCCTCAAGGACGACGACCTCGGAGCGCTCATCGCCTACCTCAAGTCGCTCCCGCCGGTGGATCGCGAACCGGCGAAGAACAGTGTCGGTCCCGTCGGCCGTCTGCTGTACGCCAAGGGCGAGCTGGCCCTCGTCCCGGCGGAGCGCGTGGACCATGCCACGCACCCAGTGTCGCCCGTCGCGTCGGTGACGCCGGGGTATGGCCGGTATCTCGCCGAGATTGGCGGCTGCACCGGGTGCCACGGCGAAGGGTTCTCCGGCGGCCAGATCCCGGGCACCCCGCCCGAGTGGAAGCCGGCCGCGAACATCACGCCCACCGGTATCGGTCATTACACCGAGGAAGATTTCTTCCGCGCGCTGCGCGAGGGGAAGCGCCCGGGCGGCGTGGCGATTGACTCGCTGATGCCGTACCGCTTCACCAAGCTGATGACGGACGACGAGATTCGCGCGCTCTGGCTCTTCCTCAGGACCGTGCCGCCCAAGCCGTACGGCGGGCGGTAACTGCCACCACCAAGGTTGAAGGGCGCGAAGCTATCTGAGGTAGTCTGTCAA
>JAJZRK010000255.1 GCA_021802745.1 bacterium | reverse complement strand
GCTTGTCGCCACGCGGCGGAACTGGACGTTGATCACGTCCGCGGCGCCGACGGTCCGCTCTTCCATCGCGTTGCCGATGAAGCGGAACTGCAGCACCTGTCCCGCCTCGGCGCGGATGGAATAGGTGCCTTCGGCGTTGGTCTGGGTGCCAAGGCGTGTGCCCTTGATGACGACCGCCGCGCCTTGCACCGGGGCGCCGACGTCGTTGGTCACCTTGCCGGTCACGGTCTTCTGCTGGGCGAATGCTTGCGCCGCAGAGAACACCAGGGCCGTCAACGCCATGAGTACTCGAGTTTTCATCATGAGGTGTACCGTGTGTTGGTGGACAGTGAGTCACGTTCCAGCCGAGCCCGCTCGCGCCTTACGGCGCCGGCGAATGCGGGGGCTGCAGGCTCCTCGTTACGGAGGCAATCTGCGCATGCTCCTGGGGGGATGGTTAAGGAAGGCGTATCATCTCAGAAGATGCGGGTCGGGAACGCCGCTCGGCAAGAGTGAAATGACCGATTTCGCGCGCGTCGTGCCGAGCGAAATGCGCGAGCGGACGACAAACAGATGAGGGGCGCCGAGCGGCGCCCCTCATCTGTTTCGTCCGGTTTCTGGCGTGCGGTTCGTCATCCGAAACCGCATACTGCATCGTCCATCGCCCTACAACTCGATGATCACGACGCGCCGGTTCAGCGCGCGCCCTTCCTTGGTGCCGTTGTCCGCTGCGGGGTCGCTCTCGCCGTAGCCCTTGATGGTCATGCGCGACGCGTCAATGCCGCGTCCCTGCAGGTACTTCATGACCGTCGTCGCGCGACGGTCGGAGAGCGAGCGATTGTACTCGTCGGTGCCGATCGAGTCGGTGTGCCCCTGGATCTCGACCTTCGCGCCCGGATTGGCGTTCAGGTACTTCACCGCCGCCTCGAGCGTGTCCTTGCCGGCCTGCTTCAGGTTGCTCTTGTCGAAGTCGAAGTAGACGCCGGTGAGGCGGAAGATCTCGCGCGGCTTGGGAGCCGGCGGCGGCGGCGGTGGCGCCGGAGCCGGAGCGGGCTCGGCCTTCGGCGCAGGCGGCGGCGGAGGCGGCGGCGCGGGTGCCGGCGCGGCCGCGGCAGCCGGTGGAGGCGGTGGCGGTGGCGGCGGGGCGACGATGACGCACGGCGACGTGCCCTTGCCGCCGAAGAACCGGCTGAGGCCGGCGCGCAGGCTCAGCGTCTGCGTGCGATCGCCCGTCGGGATCTGGTCGGACGGATCCTTGAAGTCCATGACGCCGCTCGTGCGCAGCGCCCAGTTGTCGCCGACGCAGAAACGCACGCCGATCTGGGCGTTGCCGCCCGAGTCATACTGGTTGTTCGTCGTGTCGGTCTTGTACTGCGTGCCGGTCCAGCCGCCGCCGAGGAAGACGGAGCGGCGCGCGCCCCACGGAATGTGGTAGAGCAGGTCGAACCGGTGGTTCCACGCCGTCAGGTCGCCGACGCGCGTGCTGTTGGTCGAGCCGAAGTCGCCCTCGTAGTGGAAGGCGATGCGATGCACGAGCGGAATGCTGATCAGTCCGCCCAGCCCGAAGGCGGGATCGAGCTTGGTCACATCGGCGAACTTCGTGTACTGCCCATACGCGCCGATTTCCACCGGCGTGAACGCTTGCTGCGCCGTCAGCGGCAGGGCGGCGGCGAACGACAGCGTCAAGGCGGCGGCGAACGACAGCGTCAAGGCGAACGTGCGGAGTCGCATGAGAGAACTCTCCTGCGTTGGGGTCTAATGCACCGGTGGGGCGCGCCCCGAACGGCGGGACGCGACGACCGAAACGCGACAACGTGCTGCCGTGGTGATACACGGGCCAATATACCATCTTTTCTGGGACAATTCGCCAGAAATGCCCTCCCATACAACAAACGACTCCCCCATCTGGTTCCCGGCTCCCGACGCGCGTGAACGCGCCGCGATGGGGCGGTTCTTCGCGTCCGTCTCGGCGGCGGAACCGTCGGCGCCAGCGGCGGTTGCGCCCTGGCCGGAATGGCACGACTGGTCGGTGCGCGAGCGCGAAGCGTTCTGGGGCGCGCTGTGGAAGTGGACAGGGGTGATTGCCGAACCGCTCCCTGGCGGCGGCGTCTGGGACGCCGTGCTGCTCGGTCGCGACCGCATGGCACCTCCCGACTCGCTGCTCGGGCCGCGCTGGTTCGAGGGGGCGCGGCTGAATTTCGCGGAGAACCTGCTGCGGCGTCGAGACGACGGGCTCGCACTCATCGCGCGAGATGAACGGCCCGGGGTCGCACGCCGCATGTCGCACCGGGAACTGTCGGCGGAAGTGGCGGCCGTTGCCGCGGCCATGCGCAGCGCGGGACTGGTGGCCGGCGACCGGGTGGCTGGGTTCCTTCCCAACATCCCGGAGGCGGTCATTGCGATGCTCGCCGCCGCCTCGCTGGGCTGCCTGTGGACGTCGTGCTCACCCGACTTCGGCGTGAAGGGCGTGCTCGACCGGTTTGGCCAGGTGCAGCCGCGGCTCCTGTTCTGCGCCGACGGGTACCGCTACGCCGGCAAGGAGATTGACTGTCTGTCGCGGGTGCGTGAGATCGCCGACGCACTGCCGTCGGTGGAGCGCGTGGTGGTGGTGCCGCTGCTGCGCGACGC
This sequence comes from bacterium, assembly GCA_021802745.1. The sequence continues at coordinate 1,685 of JAJZRK010000255.1, read as the reverse complement.
GCCGAGCATCCGGTCGGTGCCCGCCGGTATGCGCTGGGAGGACTTTTCCGCCACGGGGCGCGGGGCGCCGCTGGAGTTCGAGCGCCTCCCGTTCGACCATCCGCTCTACGTCATGTACTCGTCAGGGACGACGGGCCTTCCGAAGTGCATGGTGCACGGGGCGGGTGGGACGCTGTTGCAGCATCTCAAGGAGCATCAACTGCATCTCGATCTGCAGCGCGACGAGCGGCTCTTCTTCTTCACCACCTGCGGGTGGATGATGTGGAACTGGCTCATCAGCGCGCTGGCGAGCGGCGCCACGCTCGTGCTGTACGACGGAGCGCCGATGCCGCCGGGGCGCGAGGCGCTGCTCTGGGAGATGGCCGCCGAGGAGCGGGTGTCGGTGTTCGGCACGAGCGCGCGCTATCTCGCGATGTCGGAGAAGGCGGGCATCGCGCCGGTGCGCGCGTTCGACCTCGCGCCGCTGCGCGCCATTCTCAGCACGGGAAGCCCGCTGGCGGCGCACTCGTACGACTACGTGGCGCGCGACGTGAAGCCGGGCGTGATGCTCGCCAGCATCTCGGGCGGCACGGACTTGATTTCGTGCTTCGCGCTCGGCAACCCGCTGCTGCCGGTGCATCGCGGCGAGCTGCAGTCGGCCGGACTCGGCATGGCAGTGGAGGTCTGGAACGCCGACGGGGCGCGCGTGACGGGCGAGCCGGGCGAACTGGTGTGCACGGCGCCGTTCCCTTCGATGCCGGTCGCCTTCTGGGACGATGCCGACGGCACGAAGTATCGCGACGCGTACTTTGCGCACTTTCCCGGCGTCTGGCGCCACGGCGACTGGGCGGAGCTGACGCCGCGCGGCGGGCTCGTCATTTACGGGCGCAGCGACGCGACGCTCAATCCCGGCGGCGTGCGCATTGGCACCTCCGAGATCTACCGGCAGGTGGAGCAGGTGCCCGAGGTGCTCGAAAGCGTCGTGATCGGCCAGGAGGTGCCGGACGGGGCCGGCGGCAGCGACGTGCGCGTCGTGCTGTTCATCCGTATGCGTTCCGGGGTGACGTTCAGCAGCGGCCTCGCCGAGCGGATCCGCCGCGCGATCGGCGCGAATGCGAGCCCGCATCATGTGCCCAAGGTGATCGTGCCGGTGGACGACATCCCGCGCACCTTGAGCGGGAAGATCAGCGAGATCGCCGTGCGCGACGTGGTGCACGGCCGCGAGGTGAAGAACACCGAGGCGCTGGCGAACCCCGAAGCGCTTGCTCTTTTCCAGGACTTGCCGGAGCTGAGGGGGTAGGGGGACAGCTACCGCAAAGTAGGAAGGGCGCGAAGGGGCGCGAAGACTGCAACTGCAACTGCAACAGATCACCACAAAGGCACGAAGGGCACGAAGGGAATCACTGGGTTCACGTCGGCGCGCCACGCAGAAATCGCGTGGCGCGCGCTGTTCCCCAAGCATCCTATCGCAGTCCTTCGTGCCCTTGGAGCCTCAGTGGTGAGCAGTTGCAGTCGCCTTCCTTCGCGCCCCTCGCCGTTTACGGTTGTCGTTTTATCGTAACTGCACACCACAAAAGGCACGAAGGGCACGAAGGGAATCACTGCGGGAACAACGGCTCGCCACATTAATCGCGTGGCGCGCGCTGTTCGCCCAATAATCAATTCGCACTTCTTCGTGCCCGTGGTGCCTTTGTGGTGAGCAGTTG
>JAJZRK010000254.1 GCA_021802745.1 bacterium | reverse complement strand
GCAGGCGAAGGGGATGATCTGCGTGGCGCTCAGCCACGAGCGCGTCGCCCAGCTCAACCTGCCGATGATGGGGCACGAGAACACCGACGCCCTGCGCACCGCGTACACCGTGACCATAGACGCCGTGCAGCGCTACGGCGTGACCACCGGCATCAGCGCCCGCGACCAGGCCGCCACCATCCGCCGCTGCGCCGATCCGCTGGCCGTGCCCTCCGATTTCCGGCGGCCGGGGCATGTGCATCCGCTGCGCGCCCGCGAGGGCGGCGTGCTGGAGCGCGTCGGGCACACGGAGACCGCCGTGGACCTCATGCGGCTCGCCGGGCTGCAGCCGGCCGGCGCGATCTGCGAGATCCTCAACGAAGACGGCTCCACCGCCAAGCGTCCGCAGCTCGAGGAGTTCTGCGCCAGGCACGGGCTCACCTTCATCACCGTGGCGCAGGTCGTGGCGCACCGCCTGCAGACGGAACGGCTCGTCCACCGCGTCGCCGAGGCCAAGCTTCCCACCGAGTGGGGCCAGTTCCGCGTCATCGGCTACCGCAACGACGTGGATGACCGCGAGCACGTGGCGCTCCTCATGGGCGACGTGGAGGGCGGTGAGGACGTGCTGGTGCGCATGCACAGCAAGTGCCTCACCGGCGACACCTTCCACTCGCTGCGCTGCGACTGCCGCTGGCAGCTGCACGAGGCCATGCGCCTCATCGCCGAGGCGGGGCGCGGCGTCATTGTCTACCTGGACCAGGAAGGGCGCGGCATTGGCCTGCTGAACAAGCTGAAGGCGTACGAGCTGCAGGACATGGGGGCCGACACGGTGGAAGCGAACGAGAAGCTCGGCTTCGCCCCCGACCTGCGGAACTACGGCATCGGCGCGCAAATCCTGCTCGACCTCGGCCTCAAGTCCATTCGTCCGATCACCAACAATCCGAAAAAGCTGGTTGGTCTCGAAGGCTACGGACTCCGCCTCGGCGAGCGCGTGCCGGTCGTCTCGCCCAAGACCAGCGAGAATGCGGCGTATCTCGAAACCAAGGTGCGCAAGCTCGGGCACCTGCGGGCGCTCTGATGGCTGAATTCGAGGGGACTCCCAGCGGGGCGGGGCGCCGGTTCGTCGTCGTCGGCAGCCGCTTCAACGACACCATCACGCAGCCGCTCGTGGATGGCGCGCTCGATTGCCTCGTCCGCCACGGCGCGCGCGCCGATGATGTGGACGTGGTCTGGGTGCCCGGTGCGTGGGAGCTGCCCGCCGCGGTGGCCCGCCTGCTGATGAGCGAGCGCTACGACGCCGTGGTGGCATGCGGCGCAGTCATTCGCGGCGAGACGCCGCACTTTGACTTCGTGGCCGGTGAGGCGTCGCGCGGGCTTGCACTGCTGCAGGGTGAGTACGGCGTGCCCATCGGGTTCGCCCTGCTCACCACGGACACGCTGGAGCAGGCGACGGCCCGCGCCGGCGGCGACCACGGCAACAAGGGGTGGGACGCCGCGCTCGCCGCCATGCAGATGGCCGACCTGTTCGGATTGCTCGATGCCGGCGACGACGCCGAGGATGACCGCTGATGGCGCGACTCGAAACACGCGGCCGCGCCCGGGCGCTGCAGGCGCTGTATGCGTGGGACCTGCGTGACGGGCAACCGCTCGATCGCGTCGCCGCGCTCTTGTGGGACGACCTGATGGTGGCGCCCGAAGAGCGCGCCTTTGCCGACGCGCTGCTGAACCTCATCCAGGCGCAGGGCGATGCGCTCGACGAGGAGCTTGGCGAGGTCACCACCAATTGGCGGATCGAGCGCCTCGGGGCGATCGAACGGTGCGTCCTCCGCCTAGCCGCCGCCGAGCTCACGCAGGGCACCACGCCCCCGCGCGTCGTCCTGCAGGAAGCGGTGCGCCTTGCCGAGCGGTTCGGGAGCGCGCCGAGTGCGCGTTTCGTCAACGGCGTGCTCGACGCGCTGGCGCGGCGCATGGGGCGCCTCTAGTGCGGCTCCTGGTGGTGAATTGGCAGGACCGGGAGAACCCGCTGGCCGGTGGCGCCGAGATCCACCTGCACGAAATCTTCGAGCGCCTGGCGGCGCGCGGTCACGACGTCACGATGCTGTGCGGCGGATGGCCGGGCTGCCCGCCGCGCGCGACCCTCGGCGGCATTGACGTGCATCGCACCGGCATCCGGCAGACCTTCGCCCTCAAGGCCTGGGCCTACTACCGATGGCACCTGGCCGACCAGCCGTTCGACGCGCTGATCGAGGACATCAACAAGATGCCGCTGTACACCCCGCTGTGGGGCGCGCGCCGCGCGGTGGCCTGCGTGCCGCACCTCTTTGGCGGCACCGCCTTCCAGGAACTCTCGGCGCCGCTCGCGGCCGCCGTCTGGCTCTCGGAACGCCCCATACCGGCAGTCTATCGCGACACGCCGTTCGAGGCAATCAGCGAAAGCACGGCCGACGACCTGGTGGCGCGCGGGCTCGCGCGGCGCCAGGTGCGAGTCATCTATCCGGGCGCGTCGTGCGACTATTACACGCCGGACGCCAGCCAGCGATCGCCCACGCCGGTCTTCGCGTACCTCGGCCGCCTGAAGAAGTACAAGGGCGTGGACCTCGTCATCCGCGCCTTCGCGCAGGTGGCGGACCAGCGTGCCGTCCTCGAGGTCGCGGGCGAGGGGGACTACCGGCCGGCGCTCGAGGCGCTGGTGACGTCGCTTGACCTGAGCGCTCGCGTGCGGTTTCTTGGCTTTGTGAGCGAAGCCGAGAAGCTGGCGCTGCTGCGCCGGTCGTGGGCCACGGCCTTTGCGTCGCCCAAGGAAGGGTGGGGACTCACCAATATCGAGGCCTCGGCGTGCGGCACGCCCGTGGTGGCGTCCAACTCGCCGGGCATCCGCGAATCGGTGCGGGACGGCGAGACCGGCTTCCTCGTGCCGCACGGTGACACGGGGGCCATGGCATGGGCGATGCAGCGCCTGTGCGAATCGCCGGCCCTCGTCAGCCGCCTGGGTGCGCACGGACGGCGTTTTGCCGAGTCGTTCACGTGGGATCGTGCGGCCGACGAGACGGCGGCGCATCTTCAGCAGGTGATCCAGACTGGAGGATAGCATCGTGCAGTTGGTCTTCAAGCACAGTGGCCTCGACCTGACGCAGTCCATGCTCAAGAAGGCGGAGCGTGCCGTCCTCAAGGCGGCCGAGCGCATTCCCCGGGCCACGGGGGCGACGGTCCGGTTTGACGCGGACGGTCCCGAGCGTCGCGTCGAGATCGTCATCACGGTGCCGCGCGGCACGCGCCTCGTGGCGACGGCCGCCGGGCGCTACTGGGGGCCGGCCCTGAACGACGCACTCGTCAAGTTGGTGCGTCAGGCGTCGAAGGAGCGCCGCACGCCAGTGCGGCGCGCCACGGCGCGAGGGTAGCCCGCCCATGGCGCTGACCGTCCGCGGGCTGGTGGAGCGCATGGGAGAGGCGCTCGCGCTCACCGTGCTGGGAAGCCCGGAAGGGTTGTCGCGCGAGATTCCGACCTCGGATGCGTCGGGGCCGGGCCTCGTGCTCGCCGGCTACACCGGACGTTTCGTGCACCAGCGCGTGCAGGTGCTCGGCGAGACCGAGATCACCTATCTCGCCGCGCTCGACGAGGACACGCGCCGCCGGAACCTGCGCACGTACTTCAGCTATCCCCTGCCGTGCGTGATGGTCACGAAGGGGCTCTCGCTCCCCGAAGGCATGGACGAGGAGGCGCACCGCGCCGGCGTCTCGGTGCTCGTGTCCGGCCTGAACACGCGCGAGTTCTACCGCGTCATCACGCCGTTCCTCGAGAACGAGTTCTCGCCGTCCATCTCGCTGCACGGCTCGCTCGCCGACGTCTTCGGCGTCGGGCTCCTCTTCACCGGCGAGAGCGGCATCGGCAAGTCCGAGTGCGTGCTCGACCTCGTCGAGCGCGGCCATCGCCTCGTTGCCGACGACCTCGTGCTCGCGCGCCGCAAGGGCGCCGACATCGTCATCGGGCGGGGGCACGAACTCCAGCGCCACTTCATGGAGATCCGCGGCGTCGGGCTCATTGACGTCAGCGCGATCTTCGGCATCCACTCCGTGCGCCAGCAGAAGCGCATCGAGGTGGTGGTGGACCTCATCGTCTGGGACAAGAACCTTCAGGTGGACCGCACCGGGCTCGACGGGCAGACGGTCAACATCCTCGGCGTGGACCTGCCCAAGATCACGGTGCCGCTGAACCCCGGGAAGAACATCACGGTCATCTCGGAAGTGATCGCGATGAATCACCTGCTGCGCTACACCGGCGTGGACGCGGCGCATTCCTTCAACGAGCGCCTGAAGGCCAAGATGGTCCAGCGCAGCGGCGA
>JAJZRK010000253.1 GCA_021802745.1 bacterium | reverse complement strand
CTTGTCCTGGGCCGCGTGGGCCTCCACCAACTCGCGCACGCGACGCGCCTTCGCCGGAACGCCGCCCGTGTAGTGCACGACGCCTCCCGCGCTGAGCCGCGCCGCGCTGGGCACCGCCGACGCCGCAAGCAGGGGGGCGATCTTCGCCAGCACCACGCTGCCCATCGGCAGCTTCTTCGCCACGCGCTGTTCCTCGGCGTAGCGCGTCCACCACTCCATGAAGTGCGCTTGTAGCTCGCGGTAGAAGTGCTGGTGCGGGGCATCCATCGGAATGGACTCGCGGCGAATGATCGGCTTTTGCGCCGGACAGAACGAACGGACATCCGGTTCCTGTTTCGTGCGGCGCAACATCAGCGGCGCGAGCATCTGGCGGAACGCGACATTGTTCCCGATGCGCGGCACCATCTTGGAGCGCACCACGCCCGTTTCCTCATCGGCGTGATAGAAGACGATGGTCGCGAAGTCCCGCGCAAACTCCTCCGTCTCGCCTTGCACGAGCGCGGAGTAGTGCCGCGACAAGGCACTCCGCTCGCCAGCCACCCACTTGGCGACGGGGCGGATATTGGTGACGTAATTCCGGATCGGGGTCGCGCTCGCGGGAAGGCGGCGCGTGCCGCCGAGATACGCCACGGCCTGCGTCACCTTCGCGTCCTCGTGCGACAGCTTGTAGCACTCGTCGGCAATCACGGTGGCGTTGCGCGAGACGCGGCGCAGTACCGACGCCAGGGATCCCTTCGCCAGATGCCACTGCGGCTTCGGCTCGCCCTCGCGCCCCTCCATCGTCGGAGCCACCGCCGTATCCTCCCGGCTGTCACGATGGCGGTAGCTGTCGCGCGGGATGCGCCAGAGGGACTCGTAGGCGACGAGCAAGAACCGCACGCTCCGCGCCTTCGTGAAGTCGCGCAGCCGTCCCTTCCGTACCATTCCGATGTCGCTCAGCCGATCCACGACGCGATACGACAGGTCCAGGTGCGGGAACGCCGTCTGCCACTTGTCGAGTTCCTCGGCCCATTTGCCGATAAGCGATGTCTGACACGTAACGATGTTCGTGCGCGAGCCGCGCGCACAGACGTACATCACCATCGTCACCGATTTGCCGGTGCCGACTTCGGACCCGATTAGCGCACGGTTCTTCACGGCGAGCCTCGCGGCGTCATCGAGCTGGTACGGGAAGGCTACCGGGCTGAACCCCATGCCGATGAGCCGCTGGCGCATCTGCGCGTACTCCGCGCTGCACGCGGCACGGACGCCATCGGCGGTGTACGCCTCGCCCCACTCGCCGTCGCGGTCCTTCACGACCTGCTCGAACGGTGACCGCATCCGCGCGATCCACCGCTTCCGGCGCGCCAGACGCGTGACCTGATCCTGCGTCATCACGGGCGTGATTCCCGCCGCCATCAGCTCGGCGGTAATCGTCTCGCCCACCTGCTCCCACGGTTCGCGGCAGAGTTCGCTGAACCGCGAGAACTTCCCCGGCTTGCCGTGCTTCGGACGGCGCACGTCCGTCACGGTCCCGCTCGCTTCGTGCAGCGCGGCCAGTCGCACCGCCGCCTGACGGCCGTTCGGAATGAGGCCGATGTGGCTGGCGTTCGGGATGATCCGCACTTCCACCGTGTCCGTGACGGGCAGGACGCGCGTGGCGCGTTCCGGTGCGACGTACGGCGCCAGCACGAGCGGCGCATTCCAGCGGATACGGGACGACCGGAAGTGGGCGGCCGCAATGCGGAACTCCGCGCCAGCCGCCATGAACTCGAGGTTGTCGAGCGTCTCCGAGCCACGGCGACGACGACGCAGCTTCGGGGCCACCGCCCCATCAAACGCGAAGCCACGCTGCGCGGGAAGGCGATCGCTGTAATACACGTAGAGCGCATGGGTCGCGTCGGTTTCGGTCGTCGCGTCGCCGGTCGCGAACACGCGGAGCGGCACGACCCCGAGCAGGCTCATGCCGCGCACAGCGGCGTTGGTGCCCTCATCGGCCTTGCGCTTCCAATCCTTCGGAAGCACGGCCGCGACAATGCCGCCCGACCACGCGCAGGCATGACGCGCCGCGTACAGCCAGAGCGCGTGGGACTCCACCTGGCCGTCCTTGCGCTCGATGGCGATGCCCGACCACGGCGCGTCGGTCAGGATGCCGTAGGCCGGCATCCCGATCACGAGGTCGAAGGCGTTCCGCACGTCGTGCGCGGCGGCATCGTCCGTCAGGATCGCCGCCTTCGGCAGCACCCGACGCGCCAGCGCGGCCACGTCCTCATCGGCTTCGATGCCGGTGACGAAATGCTCGTCATCGATCCCGGCAAGCCAGAGGCCGCGACCTACGTGCGGCGCGAACACGCGCAGGCCGCTCGGGGCGTCGAGCGCGGCCAGCAGGTCGCGCACGATGTCGGCAAACTCGGCAGGGAGCCACCGCTGGTCGAGCGCGGCGCACTCGGCGTCCGTGACCTTCGTGACATCCTCGCGCGCGCTTGGCAGCGGCGGGAAGGACGCGGCCACGCGCCGGATCATCGACACCGACGAGTGGGAGGAGAGCGAGGCCAGCAACGCGCGGCGCGCGGCGTTGGCGGCGGCGGTCTGTTCGGAGAGGGCAGTCTTGGTCATGCGCCGAGAGTGCGGCCTCGAACCGACGCATCGGTGCGCCGCCAGCGACCTTCCCGGGCTAGCGGGCCGTCACGCTCAGGAACGGCGGTTCGTGGTACATCCCGCCACGGCCCTGCAAGCGCGGCTGGCGAGCCGCCCACCGGCGAATCGGGTCGGTACAGCACGCCTCATGGCCGGGGACCGGAACGTGCCGCACAATGAGTCGTGCGCGCGTGGAAATCGCGGCCACGTTCCTCGCCAGCACCACGGCGTACCGCTTGTCCCGCGCCTGCCGATCGACCACGCTCGGCACCTTCCCCACGATCCGCGCACAGCGGTCCTCCCACCACTTGAAGTCCGGCAGAAACACATCGACCACCTGACCAAGCCACGCCACGACCTGTTCCGGCACATAGAGCGCGGAGTTCCACACGATCGGCGGCATCGCCGCGCCGCACCGCACCCGGAGTGCCGCAATGACGTCGAGCGCGAAGAGCAGATGGTGGTCGGGATTGCCGCCGACGAACTGCACCGTCTTTGGCATCCCCGTCGCGAGCAGACGATCCACCACCGCGTCAGCGGTCAGGGCGCTCCCCTGCGCCGCATCCCACGAGAACGACGACGAGTGGCAATGCGCGCACCGAAGCGCACACCCCGCGAAGAAGACCGTCGCCGCGGGGGAAATCGGGGCTTCCTCCGCGCCCAACACCGTCACCTGCGCGACGCGCGACTCCGTGCCGACGCCGCACACGGAGCGGCGATCGAGCGGGGCCGTGCGATCCGTCCCACAGTGGTATTCGCACAGATGGCACTCGCGCATCGCGTCAAGCACCGTGGTGCGCAACGTGCCGAGGTCGGCGCTCAACGCAACCGGCGCGGTGAAGCCGTCCCAAAAATCAGGCGCCTCGCCCATGACCGCGAACCCGCCCAACGCCTGGCGCATCGCCTCCGACACGAACAGGCCGGCGACGGAACCGTCGGCTGCGATGGTCAGTTGCATGGTCTCGGGCGGCAGGGTCGGCAGGGAGCGGGTCATGCGACGGAGGATGCGGCAGAGTCGCCGCGCATCAGCACCCCAACGCACAACGGGCCACCCCGATAGAGGTAGCCCGTCGCGGCGGCGCGGCCCAGCTCAGCCCGACACGTCCACGCCGGTGCCCTGCGACTGGTGGTACGAATCCTTGTACGTACGCTCGGTCTCGACGCCGGACAGTCGCTCTTCGAGGGGGCGCGTTACGTCCTCGCACGTCGATCCCACCGCGCCGTGGACTTCGATGCGCTTCTCGCCCGTGGAATTGATTTCCACCGTGTACGTCACCTGACGGCTCATCGTGTCTCCTAGCCCACGTAGGCGGCGAAGGTGAGGACAACCTTGCCGTCGGGCGTCTGCGTCGAGACCAGATCATGTCCGACGCTCACGGCAGCTTCCAGCACTTCCTGCTTGGAGTACTCCATCGTCAGGTCGCCCAGGAACGCATCGTGGCCCCCGAACGAGAGGTCGCCCACCGCCTCGAACGTGCCCGTCGAGCGGTTGAGGTCGAAGCCAAGGCCGAAGCCCTGACGGAACGATGGGTGATCGACGCCGATCTGCACCGCCTGCTTGCGGCCACCGTAGTAGGTGATCTGCGTGTTCTCCCGCGTGGTGGCACCGAGCGCACGACAGGCGGCGAGCAGGATATGCCGCTTGTCCATGCGAGTGGAACGCTTGCTGATGTGACTCATCGTGGCTCCGAGGACGTGAGGATGGTTCGAGGGTACCGAGCG
>JAJZRK010000252.1 GCA_021802745.1 bacterium | reverse complement strand
CGATCTTTGTCGAGCGCGACAACCTGAACCTTCGCCAAGGCCTCGAGGTACACGCCACCCTTGATCAGTACCCCCTGCCGTGCTCCCGTCCCGAGCGCGGCCACCAAGGTGATCGGAATCGAGATCACGAGCGCGCAGGGCGCCGCCGCCACGATAAAGACCGTCGCGCGTAGCACCCACAGCGCCCACGGTGCCGCGAACACGAGGGGCGGAATGATCGCGAGAAGTACCCCGAGGCCGAGTACGGCCGGGCTGTAGCGCTTGCCGAACCGTTCGATGAAGCGTTCGCTCGTCCCTTTGCGCTCCTGGGCGTCCTCCACCATATGGATGATGCGCGCAATGGTATTCTCGGCGAACGCCTTCGTCGCCCGGACTTCGAGCGAACCTTCGCCGTTGATCGTCCCCGCGAATACCGTGTCCGACGGCCGCTTCTCGACCGGCACGCTTTCGCCGGTGACAGGGGCTTGGTTGACGCTTGACTCGCCAGCGATCACCTCGCCGTCGGTGGGCATCGCCTGCCCTGGCTTCACGATGAACACGTCGCCAGCAACAACCTGTTCGACCGGGATCGAGACCTCCGTGCTGACACCATTCTCGTCTCGTCGAACGAGGGCTGTCTTGGGCGCGAGATCCATTAGCGCGCGAATCGCCGAGCGCGTCTTCTCCTCGGTGTAGCCCTCTGCCACCTCGGAAATCGAGTAGAGAAACGCGAGCATCGCGCCCTCGCCTGCAGCGCCCATCACCGTGCTGACCACGGCGGCCACGATCATCAGGAGCTCGATGCCGACCTCGCGCTCGAACACCAGTTCCTCGAGCGCCTCGCGGGCAAAGAAGTACCCCCCGGCGAGCAATGACGCGCCGTAGAGCAGCGGCGTTACCGCAGCCGGCGCGCCGGCCCTATGGACCAACCAGCCCGCGAGAAGCAACACACCGGACGCGACCGACGCCAGCACGCGTGGATTCTCCCAGGGCCGTGGCATGCTGGTGCCGCCCGACGCCGGAGGTGGCGAGAACCCGAGGTCGCCTAGTACGCCGCGGATGGTCTCACCCGACGTGGTTGCGGGCGCAAATCGCACGGTGACACGCGCCGAGGCGGAGTTCACCGTGACGGATGCCACGCCAGGCAACTCACCCAACGCACGTTCGAGGCGGCGCGCATCCTCATCACAATCCAGGTTGGCGACTCGCAACTCGAGGCGCGCGTCGCCTGGTGTCGCCAGCGCGGCCTGCTCGGGGTCATGAGGCTCGGCGCTCCCGGTCATCCGTTCTCCGTCACAGGCCGTTCGGGCCTTCGTCGAATGTGCGCACGCGAACGAACCGAGACACCGGCCATGCGACCGCCATCCCGTCCCCGCGATTGCCAGTGTGGGCCGCACGGACGATCGTGTCGAGGACGGCGTTCATGCGGTGTCGACCCGCGATGACAACCTCAAGCCTCACAGTGTCGATGAAGTTGCCTACGCGTCGCTCCGCTGCCGGTCCGCCCTTTCGGTCATCCCCCACCTTGTCTCGCCCAAAGCCACAGCAGTCCGTGACCGTCACACCAGCAAACCCCTCGAGCGGCTCCAGCGCCAGAATGACCACATCGAGACGGAACGCGGGAATGACGGCGACGACCAGCCAGAGATCGGCGGGCGCGTCGTCCGGGCGTTCGTGTGGTTGGCCAGATGTTGTCATGCGTCGCCTCCGCGTGGAACGTCAGTGATCAAGACTCGCCCTGTGCACCCTCGAACCACCCGTAGAGTGTCGGCAGGAGCAGCAACGTCAGCGCCGTGGACGTAAGGAGGCCGCCGACGACGACCGCCGCCAGGGGCCGCTGCACTTCCGACCCCGCGCCGGACGAGACGAGGAGGGGCAGCAGCCCGAGAATGGCCACGGTGGCCGTCATGAGCACCGGACGCAGGCGCAGGAGCGTGCCTTCATAGACGGCATCGCCCACGCTCTTCCCTTCTCGTCGGAGCGCGTTGATGTAGCTCACCAGCACCACGCCGTTGAGCACCGCCACGCCGAAGAGTGCGATGAAGCCGACCGAGGCCGGTACGGACAGATACTGCCGCGACACGAACAACCCGAGAATGCCGCCAATCAGCGCAAACGGCACGTTCAGGATGATGAGCGCCGCCTGTTTGAGCGATCCGAAGCTCGAGAACAGGAGCAGGTAGATCAGGCCGATCGTGATGGGTACGATGACCATAAGCCGCTTCATGGCGCGCTGCTGGTTCTCGAATTGGCCGCCCCACGTCACAAAGTATCCCGGCGGCAGCGGCACCTGGGCTACGATCGCGCGTTGCGCGTCCCCCACGAACCCGCCGAGGTCGCGCCCGCGCACATTGAGCTGCACGACAATCCGACGCTGGCCGTTGTCGTGGTTGATCTGCTTCGGGCCGGTCACCACCCGCACATCTGCCACGTCGGACAAGCGGACGCTGGCACGGCCATGATCCGGGCCGGGAATGATGAGGGCGCCGATCTCGTCCAAGTCGCTCCGATACGGCGCCTGGAACCGCAGGTTCACGTCGAAGCGTCGCACCCCCTCATACACCTGCCCCGCTTCCGCGCCGCCGACAGCGGTCTGCACAACCTCGAGCACGTCGTCCACGTTCAGTCCGTAGCGGGAGACCGCCGTGCGATCGACCTTGATCTGCACCTGCGGTTGACCCGTTACTTGCTCCGTCTGGATGTCCACCGCGCCGGGCACCTTGGCGACGACGTCCTGAATCCGGTCGGCGAGCCGCACCAACTGATCGAGATCCTCGCCGAACAGCGTGATCGCGAGCTGCGCGCGGACGCCGCTGATGAGCTCGTCCACCCGCATCGCGATGGGCTGCGTGAAGCTTAGCGCGATGCCGGGGTACTTCCCGAGCTCGTGCTCCATCGCTTCCACGAGTTCCGCCTTGTTCCGGCCAGTAGTCCATTCCCTCGGCGGCTTCAGCGTGACCAGCACCATCGAGCTGTTGACCGGGTCAGGGTCGCCCCCCGCTTCGGCGCGGCCAGACTGCGATACGACATCCTTCACTTCTGGAAACTTGGCGAGGAGCATTCGCTCGAGCCGGTCCGTCGTGCGCACCGTCTCGTCCAGGCCTGCCGAGGGCGCGAGCGTCGGCCGGAACATGATGGAGCCTTCCTCGAGTACGGGCACGAACTCCGTGCCGAGAAACGGCACGAGGGCCAAGCTCAGCGCGAGCGCCACCACGGCCCCCAGCAACGTCTTCGTCCGGTTCCTGAGCGACCACCGCAGCGCCGGCAGGTACGGCTTCATGAATTGGCGCATGATCCATGTGTCCTGCTCGCTGCCACCCTTCAGGAAGAACGAGCACAACACCGGGATCACCGTCAGCGACAAGATGAGCGAACCGAGCATCGCGAACGAGATCGCGAATGCCATGGGCGTGAACATCTTGCCTTCGACGCCCTCAAGCGTGAACAGGGGCAGGAAGACGAGTATGATGATCGCGATCGCGAAGACGATCGGGCGTCCAACCTCTTTCGCGGATCGGAGGATGGTGTGCCCGACCGACTCATGAAACGCTGGGACGACGGCGGGCGCGTCATCGCGGCCGTCGTGGTCCTCCGTCCCGAGCTTCACGGTCGAGCGACCGGCGGCGTGCTTCGCCTCGGAAAGGTGCCGGTAGATGTTCTCAACCATCACGACGCCGCCATCCACCATCATGCCGATGCCGATGGCCAAGCCGCCGAGGCTCATGAGGTTGGCGCTCAGACCGACGTACTGCATGAGCATGAATGCAAGCAGGAGCGAGAGCGGCAGCATCGACGCCACGATCAGCGCGCTCCGCACGTTTCCCAGGAACAGGAAGAGGATGACGACGATCAGCACGCTGCCTTCCAGCAGCGCGTCCTTGACCGTGCCGACGGCCCGCGACACGAGCTCGGACTGGTCGTAATACGGCACGACGGCAACGCCCGCCGGAAGGGCGCGATTGATCTCCGTGACCTTGGCCTTCACCGCGTCGATGAGCTGCGACGTATTCTCGTAGATGCGCTTGAGCACGATCCCCGTGACGACTTCTCCCTTGCCATTCATCGTCACGGCGCCACGTCGGACTTCGGGGCCGAACTCTACGGTGGCAAGATTGTGCACATAGACCGGGACACCCCCACGCTCGGTCACGATGACGTTTCGGAGATCGTCCAGGCTCTCGACGAGCCCGATGCCGCGGATGAGATACTCCTCCGGCCCGCGGACGATGAAGCCACCCCCCGCATTCCGGTTGTTGGCGCCGAGCGCGCTCCGCACATCCTCGAGCGTCACGCCATACTGGCGCAGCGCTCGCGGGTCGATCTGCACCTGGTACTGCTTGACGTCGCCCACCATCGAAATGACGTCCGC
>JAJZRK010000013.1 GCA_021802745.1 bacterium | reverse complement strand
GTCTGTTCGAACGTAGCGCGGAACCGTTCCGCGTTGCTCCGTGCAGCCGCGACCGCGAGCCCGCGAGCAACGATCTCACGGTTCAGCTTCAGCAGCACCAGCGGCAGGACGATCAAGGCGAAGACTCCGGCCAGCGGCATCACGAAGTACACCCGCCGAGTTGCCGCATCGGACGCTACCTGAGTCTCGACGACCAGGCGTTCTTCAGTGGCGTCCAGTGCGGCCAGATGCCCACGGATCGAGTCCATCAGAACCCGGCCGCGGCCCAGCCGGACGATGTCGAATGCTGCCCGTTCGCCGCGGAGCCGGCGGGCCTTGATCACCTCACGGGCCACGTCCATCCGGGCGGCGATGAGCGGTGTGATCGTGTCAAGCTGCTGTTGCGCGCGCGGCTGCTCGACGGTCAACCGGCGCAATGCCGTTATGGTGACCGCCATCCTAGCCACAGCCGAGGTATAGGGCTCCAGGTAGGAATCCTGTCCCGTGAGCGCAAAGCCGCGCGAGGCGGTTTCGACGTCTTTGACGGTCGAAAGCAAGTCGCTGTCACGAAAGCGGATTTCATTCGTCAGAGCGACACGTCCCGCCAACTCTTCCATCTCGTGCGTGGCATGATACGCCGTCCCAATTAGCACGAACGTCATGCCCAGTGCGACGGCAAAGGCCGCCGTCGCGCCCTTGCGGTTGGCCCACGAGGTTCTTTCACCCCGCCATAAGGCGGCGAACAGCCCGACGCCCAGGGCAACGAAACCCGCACCGGCGTGCAAGGCTCCACCCGTGAGGCCTCCCCACCGGTAGCCGATTTCGATATCGCTGGTGTAACCGAGGAGCGACATGAGCCCGATCCCGAGGACGATTCCCGTCGTGCTCTTGACGAACAGCCGTCCGGGCGCGCGCCAAAACGCGCCGCGCAGCAGCAGGAGCAGCGCGAGGCCGGCCGCGACGAGTGCGATCGCGTCATTCGGGGCCATCCGTCCGGGGGAGGAAGTCCCAACCGCGTCGGCGACCTCGCGGAAGAGCAGCTGGTCAATGCCGGCGTTCCAGGAGAACAGGTACTCGCCCAGACTCACCGCCCCGAGGGCAACCACCACTCCCGCCACGGTCCGAGCGGCACGCTTGGCGCCAACGCCCGGCGCGACCGTCGGGCGCCGCAGCGGCCAGAGCGCCAGGCCAGAGAGCACAAAGCCCAGCGCCGTGTTGGCTTTCATCGTGACGAACGTCGTGGCGACACTCTTCAGCACCCCGATGTCCAACGCCCAGCCCACGAGCACCAATGCGCCAAGGGCCATGCAAGCCAGCGCCATAACGCCCGTGATCGGCAAGCGCGCGGGTGAACCGCGCGGTTCCGAGCCAGACGGGTCCATAGGGTTCGTGGGCGACGGGGGGGGGGGCGTGCTCGTCATTCAACCCTTCCGGTGACGCCCGATCCCGCAAAGAGCGCGCCGGTTATCGCCGGCACGGCGGTTGTGAAATCGGACTTGCACACGTAGCCGTCCGCCAGCGCGCTCTCGGCGGCGAGCCGGTACTCCGGATTGTCGTGCAGCGTGACGATCACGACCCGCGGCGGCTTGGGCCGCATCTTGATGAGGGTGGTGGCGGCGAGCCCGCTCATGCCGGGCATCATCATGTCCATCAGGACGAGGTCGGGGGCAAGGCGCAACGCCAGCTCGACGGCTTCGGTGCCCGACATGGCCATGCCGACCAGCTGTACGCCGGGGAGGCGTTCCAGAAAGGCGCAGGCCGAGTGGAGGAAATCGGCGGCGTCGTCCACGAGCAGTACCCGGATGGCAGTCATGGAGGCAAGTTCCTGCCATCGCCGCGGTCGTACAATTGGCGCTTTCCTGAGTTGCCCTGGGGACGCTCTCAGGTCAACTCAGGGGCTCCCCGAGACGAGCCCCTTGCGCAGGGCGTACTTGACCAGTCCCGGCACGTCGTGGATGCCGAGGCGTTCCATCACTTGCGCGCGGTGCGTCTCGACGGTCTTCACGCTGATCTTCAGCAGACCGGCGATCTTCTTGGTGTGGTGCCCTTCGGCAATGAGGCACAGCACCTCGCGCTGGCGCGGCGTGAGCGGGTCGGTGGTGGGTTCTGGTGCGCTCGTCCGTCCCACATAGGCGTCTATGACGCGCTGCGAAACTGCCGGACTGAGATAAGTCTGACCAACACGCACGGCCGCCATGGCGCGGTCGAGTTCCTCGGCGGCGGAGTCTTTGAGCAGGTAGCCGGCGACGCCGTGCCGCAGCGCCTCCATGACATACTCCTCGTTGGCGTGCATGGAGAGAATGATCACCCGTACGGCCGGAAACTCACGTGCCACCTGCGCCGCCAGGGCGAGGCCGCTCCGCTCGCCCATGGTGATGTCGGTGAGCAGCACGTGCGGCTGGTGTTCGCGCACGAGCTGGAGGGCGGTGTGGCCATCGGACGCCTCGCCGACAACTTCCATGTCGGGCAACTGCTCGATCAACAGGCGAATGCCGGCGCGCACCAGCGCATGATCGTCGGCGAGAACAACGCGGGTGGGCGTCATTGCTGCGCCGCCGCGGCCGACGGGCCGATGGGCAGCCAGGCGTGAACCTCCGTCCCCTCGTCCTTGCCGGATTGCCATTCAATGCCGCCGCCGGCGAGCGTAGCCCGCTCCTCCATGCTCAGCAGCCCGATGCTGGCGCCACTCCATGCGCTTCTGCGGGCCGCAGCCGAGTCGAATCCGCGGCCGTCGTCACGCACGCGCGCGTGAAGCCAGTGCGCATCGGTGGAGATCACGATGCCCACCTCCCGCGCCTGGGCGTGTCGGACAACATTGCTCAACGACTCCTGGACGATGCGGAAGCAGGCCGATTCGGTGGCTTGGGCGAGTCGTTCCGGGGGCAGGTCGGAAGCGAGGGAGATGCGCAGCCCGGTCCGCTGGCCCGTTTGGTCAGCGAGCCAGCGCAAGGCTGGCAGCAGGCCGAGATCGTCCAGCAACGGCGGGCGGAGGTTGAGGGACAGTGAACGCGTGCTCTGCAGGGCGCGGTCAACCATCGCTGCACAGTCGCCCAATTCCTTCGGCGTCGCCTGGTCGGGGAAGCGCTCCAGGGTTTGCAGGTTGATCTTGACGGCGCTCAGGGTCTGACCGAGCTCGTCGTGCAGCTCGCGGGCGAGGGTGCGGCGCTCGGTTTCCTGGGTCTCGAGAAGGCGGCTGGAGAGCTGCTGCAGCTGGGCATTGACTGCGGCGAGGTTCTCCTCCGCACGCTTGCGCTCGGTAATGTCACGGATGATCATGCTGGTGCGGGCATCCCCATGCACGTCCGGGTAGACGGTCGACGAGAGCTCGACCGGGAACGGGGTGCCGTCCCGGCGCAGCATCATTAGCTCGCCTCGCGCCCGGCCGGTCTTGGCACGTTCGGCCAGCAGCGCCGCCAGCCGAGGATCTGTTGCATCCGTGATGCCGCTGCGTCCAGCCCTAACGATCTCCTCTTCCGTCCGCTCGAACATCCGGCATGCGGCTGGATTCGCGGAGAAGATGGAACCGTCCGGCGCCGTCGCAAGAATCGCATCCATGCTGTTCTCATAGATCGCCCGGTATTGTTCCGTGCGCTCTCTGAGCATCGTCTCCGCGCGTTCGCGCAGCGTAAGCAGCGCGGCTGCAGCCCAGAGGACCGTGACGCCGAGGCCGCGATTGAAGATCGCGACGTCGGGTTCAAGCCCCGGAGGCGACAGATAGAATCCGACGGCGACCAGCACCGAGCAGGTGCTGGCCACCACCACGGGGCTACGATGCCGTGGTGACCACGCCGTGAGCAGCAGCGGGATGAGATACAGCAGCCACTCCGCGAACAGTGAGGGCGTCAGCCTGTCCATGGCGAAAATCTTAATTATCGAAGCAGCAATCAGCGCGTTGATCGGCCAAGAACCGGGACGTGCTGCTGCGATCAACGCGACCCCCAGCGCCAGCAGCGCCAGCGATGTCGGCAGCGATCCCGAAATCAGCGACAGGCCACGGAGCGGCGGCGACCCAAGCCAGAAGCCCAGCAGGCTCACCATCCCGACGAGCGTGACCACGATTCCGAGCACGGTGGCCAGGTTCCCGCGCTGCCGTTGCGCCAGCCATAGCGAAGCGCCGCTCAGGACGAAGCAGAACGCCGTGTCAAACGACATGCGCCCGACTGGCACCGCGCCGACCGTGCGCGTGCCGCGGACCAGCCATTCGTCAAAGTTCAGGTTGCTGAAGAAGCTGGCCAGCGTCACGACGCCAACCAGTGCGCTGACCAGCGCCGTCGCGGCTACTGCGCGCTGGATCATCCAGCTGGCCGGCCAAGCGGCGCGCGCCACCAGGGCGCATCCCAGCAGGACGAACAGCAACGCGGTGTTGGGGGCCATCGGGTGGTACGCAGGGCTCAGCGACGTGAGCGTGTCGGAGCCGAGCGTCCAGCCGCCGAGCACCAGCGCCCCGACCGCCGCCATGAATGCTCCGCAGGCCAGGATCACCCGGTTGGCGACATGCTGGGACCGCTGGCTCGTGTTCATGGCGATGTCATCCGACGTAGGAGCGCGGCAAGCAGCCCGGGTGCAACGAGACGGGCCGGGCGGTCTCCGTCCTCTCCTTCGTCCCATCCCTCGGGGAGAGGCCAGAACTCACGGCAGCCCGCTGCAAGCCGGCGCAGAATGCGCACACACACCAATTCGAGACAGTGAACTCGATCCTGATTGTATAGTATGGCGCCGCCACGCACGCCGCGCGAGGTGGGCGAGAGCCCCAGTGGGCGAGAGCCGGCAGGGCAGCCGTGAACTCACCGGCCAGCGTCGCGGGTGGTCCGGTGGGCGCCGCCACGGTCTGTCGGCGCTGGCCGTGACCAAGCTCGACGTGCTCGACACGCTGGAGAAGATCGCGCTCTGCACCGGCTACCACATCAACGGCGAACTCGTGACCGAGTTCCCCGGCGACATCGCCGACCTCGAGCAGATTACGCCGCACTACGAGTGGTTCGAGGGGTGGATGACCTCCACCGCCGACGCGCGGACCATCGAGGCGCTGCCGAAGGCGGCGCGCGCGTATCTCGACCGGATTGAAGAGTTGGTGGAGTCGCCGATCCGGTACGTCAGCGTCGGGACGCGGCGGGACCAGATTATCGGGCTTTAGCCACCCGCCGCGTTCTCTTCATCCTCACGGGTTTCTGCATTGCATGTCGCTGATGCGCACGTCGGTTCCCTCGTGGGGATGGACACCGGGTGCTCAGACGAGAAGACGTTTCGCAGCCGGGATAGGCTGCTCACTCGGGGTCGTACGTGGGTCTCGACACCGGCAAACGTCTGCGGCCAGGAGACTCGGACGCTGCTCTGCGACCGGACGCGGGCGACCGGTCGCAAAGCGCTGTGCTACTTTCCGTCCCGGTCGTCGTCTTCCAGTGAGCGGAACGAAGCCTTGATATTCGTCTTGACGATGCCCTCGTTCAGTCCGCCGATGTTGGCAGTGGCGGGATCGATCACGGCGCCGGATAGGCTCTTGAACCATGAAGCGACGTCAATCTGTACCGTCACGTTGCCGCCCGACTCCCCGATTGTCAGCGGGGGGTTGAACTCCAGCTCCATCTCTTCGTCCACGCGCGACGTGAACACGAAGGCCCGTCCATTATACGTGCCCTGCACTCGGATGGTCGTGTCGGCGAAGGTAGGATTCGCGGACCTGAACGCCTGATCCCGTGCGTCGTTGCCAGGCCTGTGCAGCTGCAACTCGAGCTCACGGTACGTACCCGCCGGAATGGACATGCTGGCCGCCGTCATGACGCCCGTCGTCAACGGAAGCTCCACGAGCACGGGACCGAGCATCAACTCCTCGCACGGATCCGAGTCGTTGGAGACGTCATCGGGACAGGCGTCGGCGTTGCTCCGCTTGAGTTCGATCTCCTTGAAGACCATCTGGACGCGCGTGATGACGAGCGTATTCCCACCGCCAGTCACCGTCACGTCGTACGCTGCCACGTCCGCCAGGCTCATGGCCCCGCTACTAACAAGCGACTTCGTCGAGAACGTCAAGCTGACGGGCTGGCTGCCAGGCCCGGTACTGTCCCCACATGCCGCGACACCCACTATCGCGCTGAGCGTCAAGCCCGTCTTCCAGAACTTCGTCATCATGCAACTCCTTCGTGAGGTAAGGCGCACACTGACGCCGATGTTTTCTGTGTACACACATCGGCATCGGCGACCCCGAAGTAAGAACCTCCGGTGGTACGATGGAGGATATCGCCGGTCGTTCTCCTGACGTATCGCACAAGCGGATGAAGCGGGAGTTAGCCCTTTCGTGGGAGAGCCTGTCAGGCCGGGCTAGTCCGGGGCCTCGAGGCGACGGGCGGGCACAGCTGCGGCAGGATTCGGGTCATTTCGCCGCCTCCGCCGCCGCCTTCTCCACGGCCTTCATCTCCGCGTCACCGCTGTCGGGCGCGAGGTTCTTCGCAATCTCACCTGGTGATGCCGTACCACAAGCTGGTGGACAAGGCGGGCTCGGCCAGTGAGGCAATGGGCGAGCGCGTGCGCAAGCTCGGCAACGAGTACGGTGCCACCACCGGACGCCCGCGCCGCTGCGGGTGGTTTGACGCCGTGGTGGTGCGCTACGCCGTGCGCGTGAACGGCTTGTCAGCGCTTGCGGTGACGAAACTGGACGTGCTTGACACGCTCGAGACGATCGCGCTGTGCACCGGGTACCACATCAACGGCGACCTGGTGACCGAGTTCCCCGGCGACATCGCCGACCTCGAACAGATCACGCCGCACTACGAGTGGTTCGAAGGGTGGCAGTCGTCCACGGCCGACGCGCGAACCATCGAGGCGCTGCCGGCGCTGGCGCGAAAGTACCTGGACCGGATCGAAGAACTGGTGGAGTCGCCGATTCGGTATGTCTCCGTGGGGACGCGCCGGGACCAGATCATCGGGCTCTGACGACCGCGACGTCTCGTAGGAGGGCGTTCGCTCCGTCTTGGTCATTTTGCCGCCTCCTCCGCCGCCTTCTCCACGGCCTTCAGCTCCGCGTCACGGCTGTCGTGCGCGAGGTTCTTCGCAATCTCTCCCGCCTCGGGCGCGGTGGCGCCGGCGCTCATCAGCTCGTACTTGGCTTCCTGCTTGGCATGCCGGGCTTGCAGCGGCCGGTCGACGCTGTCGTCACCGGGCATCTCCACCCGCAGTTCCTCGAGCATCATCAACAGTCCGGCGGCGATGGGCAGCGCCAGCAGCGCCCCGATGATGCCCATGAGCGTACCCCCGGCGACGAGGGCCAGGATCACCGCCGTCGGCGGGAGCCGCAGCACCTGGCCGTAGATCCTGGGCACCAGGATGCGACTCTCGAACTCCATGTAGATGAGCTGGCACAGGAACAGCGTGCCCGCGACGGTGACGCCGAGCGGCAGCGCGGACACGACCGCCGGAATGATGACGAGGAACCCGCCGATGAACGGAATGACGTCCACCAGCGCTCCGAGCAGCGCCAGCGACATCGCGTTGGGGACCTTGAAGATGACGAGGAGCACAAACGTGAAGGCGCCGATCGCCGCGCTGGTGATGAACTGCCCGCGCATGTAGCCGCCGACGATCGTTTCCATGTTCTGGATGATGCGTGCCAGCCGCATATGGTAGTTGCGCGGGACGATGGCGTACAGCACGCCCTGGGTCCGCTTGCCGTCGGCGAGGAGGTAGAACGAGAGCACCAACGTGGTCGCGCCCAGCCCGACGACCTTGATGGCTTCCGTTGAGTAGCCCAGCAAGTACGCCTCGAGCCGCGCGAAGCTCTTCGGCGTGCCCACGTTTTGCAGAAGATGGGAGAGTGGCCGCGTGACACCATGGTCGTTGAGCAAGACGATGAGCCGGCCGCGCGTGGCCGGCGCGTCCTTCACCATTTGCGTGAGCTGGTCGATGAGCGGCGGGAGGGTGAGAAAGATCAGCAGCGCCGCGGCGACGACCAGCGCGACGAAGAGCAGGAGCAGGGCGTAGAAGCGCTTGATCCCGCGTGCTTCCATCCATTCGATCACCGGATTGAACGTCCCGGCGAGGACGAGCGCCATCACCAGGACCAGCGCGACGATCCACAACTGGTAAGCCAGCCAGACGCCGGCGACCGCCGCCAGAATCATCACGATGGAGCGTGGCGTGATCTCGACGCTGACGATGGATGACTCGTTCACCGGCGCCTTCATGCGCTCTCCGACATGGGAATCGCCGCCGACGGCGAGCGCCGCGATGCGGCGCCGTCGTCGGCTGTCGTGCCATCCAAGGCTACGAGCGGGGGCCCCGGCAGGGAATCGCCTGATTGGCGTACCACTTCGTCGGGATAACTGGTCCGAAGTGACGGTATGGCCTCCACGGTACTGGGGCGGGGGGGGGGGCATGGCTTCACCACGATCCACGTGCGAACCGTCGCCACTCTGCGGATGACGTCACAGGCGCTGTCGTCGGCCTGCGTCACGTCGGCGTTGCAGCATCGCGCCGCGCGAGATCGGCGTGGACACGGAGAGTTTCCGCAACGGGGTACCACATCAACGGCGAGCTGGGGACCGCGTTCCCCGGCGACATCGCCGATCTCGAGCAGATCACGCCGCACTACGCGTGGTTTGATGGGTGGATGACCTCCACCGCGGATGCGCACACCATTGAGGCGCTCCCACCACAGGCGCGGACGCATTTGGACCGGATTGAGGCGCTGGTGGAGTCGCCGATCCGGTACGTCTCCGTGGGCACGCGGCGGGACCAGATCCCTGTGGATATGGGCTGGCCCGCGCGCACGGTCTGCCTCCGGAAAGCACGGAAGTTCGTTCACCGCTGCGTCACGTGTTCCCGTTCGCTCGTCCCTGCTTCGCTCGACTGCTCACAGGGGAAGGTGCGTGCTGCGGGTGGAGAGGAGTGGGGCCGCGGCATCGTCGAGTACGTATCTTCCACCGTGCCCATTGATGGCACCGTGCCCCAAATCCATCTCCTACGAATACCCATCATGCCGACGATTGACGCCGACTCCCTTACTGTCGCCGCCGTCCAGATGGCCCCCGTCTGGCTCCATCGCGAACGCACCATCGCCAAGGTGGTGGACCGCCTGGGTGAGGCGGCGCGCCGAGGCGCGCAACTCGTCACGTTCGGCGAGGCCCTCGTGCCGGGGTATCCATTCTGGCTCGAGCGCACCGACGGGGCGCGATTCGAGTCAGCCGTGCAGAAGGCGTTTCACGCGCACTATCTCGACCAGGCCGTGCAGATCGAGGCCGGACACCTGCGCCCGGTCTGCGATGCGGCGCGTGCATCGGGCACAGCGGTGGTGCTGGGGTGCATGGAACGTCCCGCGGATCGCGGCGGCCACAGCCTCTATGCCTCGCTCGTCTACATCGATACCACCGGGACGATCGGCTCCGTGCATCGCAAGCTCATGCCAACCTACGAGGAACGCCTCAGCTGGTCGCCGGGCGACGGCCATGGGTTGCGCACGCACCGGCTGGGGGTGTTCACCGTCGGCGGGCTGAACTGCTGGGAGAACTGGATGCCGCTTGCCCGCACGGCGCTGTATGCCCAGGGCGAAGATCTGCACGTCGCCATCTGGCCGGGCGGCATGCATAACACGGGCGACATCACACGCTTCATCGCCCGTGAGGCTCGCTCGTACGTGATATCGGTCTGCGGTGTCATGCGACGCAGCGACATCCCCGACGGGCTCCCGCAGGTGGAGATGCTGCGCGACACTGCGGACGACGTGATGGCCAGCGGGGGGACGTGCATCGCCGCCCCCGATGGCAGCTGGCTGGTCGCGCCCGTCGCCGACGAGGAGCGGATCATCATCACCACCCTCGACCACGCCAGCGTACGCCAGGAGCGCCAGAACTTCGACGCCGTGGGGCACTACGCCCGCCCGGACGTATTGCACCTGGTGGTGAACCGGGAGCGGCAGGCGGCCGCACGGTTCACCGGTGAGCAGGGCGATCCGACCTCCTGAGCGCTTCTCACATTCCGCGCTCGACCCTCAGGACGTCGCGGCGCATCCATGCCAGCGCGGCATACGGACCGACCCACACGCCACTGCGAACGGCCATCGCGCCAAGGCTATCGACCGCGACGGCGCCCCCCGTGGCGAACACTCCAACGATTGCGCCGAACACCAGCACGTTGAGCCTGGCAATCGTGCCCGCTGCGTACGTGCTCCAGCGGACCTGCCGCCAGATGGCCAGGCCGACCGCGGCGTAGGCAACGCCCATGGCGGTCACGACGGCTGGGGGCGCGGCCACAGGCGTGGGCATCTCGCCGCGCGCGCTTGACGAGTGCATCGGCGTGGTGAAGGCGTACACGACGCGTGTGGGCGGCGGCCCGCTCCCCACGGAGTACGACGAGGCGATGGGCGAGCGCGTCCGCAAGCTCGGAAATGAGTACGGCGCCACCACCGGGCGCCCGCGCCGGTGCGGGTGGTTTGACGCGGTGGTCGTTCGTTACGCCGTGCGCGTGAACGGGCTGTCGGCACTGGCAGTGACCAAGCTCGACATGCTCGACACGCTCGAGAAGATTGCGCTCTGCACCGCGTACCACATCAACGGCGAACTGGTGACCGAGTTCCCCGGCGACCTCGCCGACCTCGAGCAGATCCGGCCGCACTACGAGTGGTTCGAGGGGTGGCAGTCGTCCACGGCGGAGGCACGGACCATCGAGGCGCTGCCGAAGGCGGCACGCGCGTATCTGGACCGGATCGAGGCGTTGGTCGAGAGCCCGATCCGATACGTGTCGGTCGGAACGCGACGGGATCAGATTATTGGGCTGTAGTTCCGGCGCCGGGGGCGCATCCGGCGCCGGGGGCGCTTGCCAGCGCAGCCCGTTTCGCGCAGGTTCGGCGCATGCGATCGGTCTTGGCGTGGACGGCGCTGCCGTTCCTGACGCTCTTCTTCGGAACCATTGTGCTGGTCGCGGCCCTGTCGGGTGTCCGGAGGGGCGGACGCGGGGGTGTGGTCTACGACTTCGCCTTTCGGTCCTGGAGCCGCGGGCTGCTCTGGGCGTCCGGAGTGACCGTACAGTTGCACGACGCCGGGCACCTGCAGGGCGGCAGCCGGATCCTCGTCGGGAACCACGTCTCGCGGTTCGACGTGCTGGCGCTTGCAGCCTGCATCGACCGCATCAGCTTCGTGGCCAAGGCCGAACTTGCGCGGATCCCGTTCTTCGGGCGGGCGGCGGGGGTTGTCGGCACCATCTTCGTGGAACGGCAGAAGTCCAGCTCGAGCATCGCCTCGCTGCAGAAAGCGGCAGACCAGATCGGCGTTGGCACGTCGGTCGTCATGTTTCCGGAAGGAGGACGCAGCCCCAGCTACGCGCTCCGTCCCTTCAAGAAAGGGCCGTTCGTCCTCGCGATCACCACCGGAGTTCCCGTCGTTCCGACCATCATCCACGGCACGCTGCACGTCCATCCCAAGGGAGACTGGCGAGTGCGCAGCGGGCGCGTGGACATCCACTTCCTCGAGCCGGTGCCGGTGGCCGGCCTGACCTATGAGGACCGGGACCGGCTCGCGGCCACGGTTCGAGATCGGATGGACGCCTTCCTGCGCCAACACTACGCCAGTTGACGTATGCCGGAAACGCTCGCCGACGTGCAACTTCTCCAAGAGTCCGAACCCACCGTCCAGCCACCACCGACTCCCATGGCCTCTCGCTCGGCACCTCCTGAGCCCCCTCCGGCCGACGCCGCCGCATCGCACCCCACGATGCCGGAGTATGACTACAGCAATTTCTTCTACTCGTCGAGCGAGGACCTGTTCACGATCTTCGGCGCGTACGACGAGTGGTGGCACGGGCACGCGCATGCCAACGGGTACTACCTCTACTATCAGGCGATGTCCACGGCGCCCACGCCGCGGATCGAGCTCGAGGAGGGGCTCCGTCATCAGCGTCTGCCGCTGCTCAACCTCGCGTCGTACAACTACCTCGGACTCTCGTACCACCCCGAGGTGATCGCCGCGGCCAAGGCCGCGCTCGATCATTACGGACTCGGCGCGGCCGGCTCGCCAACGCTCAGCGGCACCATGGACCTGCACGTGCAGCTCCAGGAGGCGCTGGCGCGCCATACCGGCAAGGAAGCCGCGATCGTCTTCCCCACCGGGTACAGCACCAACCTCGGGCTCATCTCCGGGCTCGTGCGGCCGGGGGACTGGGTCATCATGGACCAGAACGCCCACGCCAGCGTGGTGGACGGCGCGATCCTCTCAAAGGCGAATACGCGCTTCTTCCGTCACAACCGGCCCGACGATCTCGACCGGAAGCTCAAGGATGTGAAGGGAAGGAAGCTCGTCGTCGTCGAGGGCGTCTACTCCATGGACGGCGACGTTGCACGCCTCCCCGAGATCGTCGAGGTGGCGAAGCGGTATGGGGCCCGCATCATGATTGACGAAGCGCACTCGGGCTTCATTTACGGGGCCAAGGGACGCGGCGTGGCCGAGCACTTCGGCCTCGAGGACGAGATTGATATCCATGTCGGCACCTTCTCCAAGGCGCTCGGCGGCATGGGCGGCTGCATCGCCGGGTCGAAGAGCCTGTTGAACTACCTGCAGGGCTTTGCGCGGTCGCGGGTTTTTTCGTGCGCGCTTTCGCCCGTGGTCACCGCGGGGGTGCTGAAGGCGCTCGAGATCGCCGACCGCGAGCCGCAGCTGCGGCGCCGGCTCTGGGCGAACGTCGCGCACTTGCGCAAGCGCCTCGCCGACGCCGGCGTGGACGTTGGGGACTCGACGTCGCAGGTGATCCCGGTCTTCATTCGCAACGACGCGCGGGTATTTGCCATCGGCGAGGCGCTGCTGCACGCGGGGCTCTACCTGCAGCCGATCATCTATCCGGCCGTGGCGAAGCACAAGTCGCGCTTCCGCATCTCCGTCTCCGCCGTCCACACGCCCGAACTGCTCGACGAGGCGGCCGACATCCTGATTGATGTGCTCCAGCGGGAGAGAATCCTCACATGAGCACGCTGCCCGCGGAGTTCGTGCAGTACCATTTCCGCACCGCCATTGGCGGCTTCTTCGAGATCCCCACCGCGAACGCCATCCGGATCCTACCCCGGCACTTGCAGCCGGTGGAGCCGCATCACGGCCTCGGCGTGCTTTCGGTGATGGCCTTCGACTTCCACGACTCGATGGTCGGGGCCTACCGCGAACTGATCTTCTCGGTGCACGTCGCGCCGCGGCTCGCGCCGGGCGGGAGGCTTCCGCGCGCCGCCTTCTACCCGTTCCTGCTCGGCACCACCACCGCGGCGTCGCGCGAGCACGCGATCGAACGCTGGCACCTGCCGCACTTCATGCACGACATCGAGCTCGAGTTCGACCGCGGCCCGCACGACGTCCGGATCGAGGCGGCGCACGGCGGCGCGCCGATCGTCAGCATGCACCTCACCGACCACTCGTGGGAGAAGGTCTCGCACAACTACCAGTGCCTCATGCACGACGCCGCCGGGTCATACCAGGCGACGATCGTGATGGAAGGAAACTTCAGCGAGAGCGAGGACGAGCGGGGGTCGCTCGTGATGCACGAGCATCCCTTCAATGCGGCACTCGACCTCACGGAGATCAACACGACGCCATTCCGCGAGATGTGGCTGAATGACGGCCTCCAGACCTTCCACCCGTTGCAGCGCTTCACGCCTTGATGGCCGGCCCGGGTCGCACGTGCGTCATCGTCAATCCGGCGGCGGGACGCGGACGCGGCGCCCGCGCGCTCCCCGCCGTCCGCGCGGCCTTCGCCGCCGTGGGCATCACCGACGTCCGCGAGAGTGCCGAGCGCGAGGGCGAGGCGCTCCTCGCCGCGCGCGCGCTCGGCGAGGGGTGCGACACGCTCGTCGCCGTGGGGGGCGACGGCACGTGGAGCAACGTCGCGAACGCCATCCTGCGTGCCGGCGCCGACGCGCGCCTCGCGCTCGTCGCCGCGGGGACGGGGAACGACTTCGCCAAGACCGCCGGCGCACCGGCGAACGACCTCGCCGCCACGGCCCGGCTTGTCGCCGAGGGGGCCGCGCGCCGTGTGGACGTGGGCCGCATCGAGGACCGCTGGTTCCTCAACATCGCCGGCTTCGGCTTCGACATCGCCGTGCTCGAGAGTGTCGAGCGCGTCACGTGGCTGAAGGGCGACCTCCTCTACCTCTATGCGGCGCTGCGGCAGCTCGGCTCGTACGTCGGGGCCGAGATCACGGTCGGCAGCCCGGCTCGCGCGCGCGGCGCCGTGCGGCACCTGATGCTGGTGATCGCCAACGCGCGGAACTTCGGTGGGGCCTTCCGCATTGCGCCAGGCGCCTCCATCACCGACGGCAAGCTCGACGCCATCGCCATCCATGACGCGCATACGTTTCGTCGGCTGCAGCTCTTTGGCGCCGTGATCCGCGGGACGCACGAGGCGATGCCCGAGGTGCAGGTGGAACAGTCGCCGAGCTTTGTGCTGCGCTTTCCAGCGGCGCCGGCATACGAGACCGATGGCGAGTACCGCCGCGCTGCATCAGCCACCATCGACGTCGCCTGCGTACCGAACGCGCTCCGGATCGTCGTGTCCGCGAACGGCCAGGTGCCCTGATGCGGGCCATCACGTTTGAGGCGCCGATTCCGCGCTACCTCGTCACGCGGCTGGCGGGGAAGGTCTCGAGCGCGCTCTTCGTCGGGCCGCACGCCTGCACGCGGTGCCGCGAAGTGGCGACCCCCGAGCTGCCCGGACCCGACTGGGTGCGGATCCGCACGCGGATGGGAGGCATCTGCGGGAGCGACACGAACATCATCACGCTGGGCGCAAGCCCGTCGGCGTCGCCGTTCTCGTCCTTCCCGTTCGTGCTCGGGCATGAGAACGTCGGCGAGATCGAAGCGGTGGGACGCGACGTCCGCGGCTTCTCCGTTGGCGAGCGCGTCGTCGCGAACCCACTCCTCTGCTGCGAGCCGAGAGGCATCACGCCGCCCTGCGCCGCCTGCGCGGCCGGCCACCACTCGCGCTGCGCGCACTTCACCGACGGCGCGCTCGCGCCGGGGATGTTCATTGGCACCACGCGCGGGCTCGGCGGCAGCTGGGGCGAATGGTATGTGGCGCACGCGGCGCAGCTCGTGCGCGTGGGCGACGGGGTGCCGGACACCGACGCCGTGCTGACGGAACCGTTTGCCTGCTGCGTGCACGCCGTGCGCCGCGCGCGTCCGGCGGCGGGCCAGCGCGCGCTCGTGATCGGCGCCGGCACGATGGGGCTGCTGCAGGTGGCGGCGCTGGGCGCATGCGCCCCGGGCGTGGCCGTGACGGCACTCGCCCGCCACCCCTTCCAGTCGGCGTTGGCCACGCGGCTGGGCGCGGCGCGCGTGGTGATGGCGCGCGGCGACTACCTCGCCGAGCTCGCCGATGCCGGCGGCACACGGCTCCTGCAGCCGATTCTCGGTCGGCCGATCGGCGTCGGCGGCTTCGATGTGACGTTTGTCTGTATCGGCGGCGCGCGCGGCGTGGAGGATGCGCTGCGCTTCACGGCGCCCGGCGGCACGATCGTGCTGCTCGGCAATGCGCGCACGCTGCGCGGCCTCGACTGGACGCCGCTCTGGTTGAAGGAGCTGACGCTCGTGGGGACGCTCGCCTACGGGACGAACGCCGGGCACGGCGGGGCGGGCACGGGCGCATTCCACGAGGCGGCGGCGCTGATCGCCGAGCGGCGGGTGGAGCTGGCCGGGCTCGTGACGCACCAGTTCACCCTGTCCGAGTACCGCGAGGCGCTGGCGACGGCCCGCGAGCGCGGCGGCAGCGGGAGCGTGAAGGTGGCGTTCAGGTTCTGGCGAGTGGATGCTCCGGGCACGGTCGCAACTCTTCGCTCGATAGCGTCCTGATCGACATCGTGCCTCGTTTCACTCGCCGCTGACCCGACGCCGTACCCGGTCTCCGGCCCCACGCCAACACCGGCAGGATTCCGCACGGCCGGCGCGTGCTTTGACAGTATAACTGTGTCACAATAGTATACGTCGATCACCTATCCTGCCGGCGCATGACGCTCCCCACCTCAACGCCCACGGTCGTCCCACCTTCCAGGGGGGACGGCCGTGGCGTCATTGCCACCGAACTGCTCGCCGTCGCGGCCCTGTTCGCCGCGGACGTCGCCGGCATCATTCCGCTCAGCAAGACGCCATTCCTGGTCGTGGTCGTCTGGCTCTCCCTGCGCCTCCGGTCGCAGGGCTGGAGTTCCGTCGGCCTGTCCCGTCCCCGGTCGATCCGTCGCGCGCTGGCACTCGGTGTGGCGGCAGGTGTCGCAATGGAGGTGTTCGCCGATTTCGTCACCACGCCGCTCCTGACGCAGTGGCTCGGCGGAGCCCCCGATCTCAGCGCGTTCCGCGATCTCGTGGGGAACATCCCATTCCTCGGCATCTTGCTGGCCCTCAACTGGCCCCTGGCGGCGGTCGGCGAAGAGTTGGTCTATCGCGGTTTCCTGATGGCGCGGCTGACGACGCTGTGCGGCGACTCGCGCCGGGCGTGGTGGATAGCACTTCTGCTTGCCAACATCGTATTCGGCTTCGCACACGGATACCAGGGCCCGACCGGCGTCATGCAGGAAGGGTTCAACGGCGTCCTGCTCGGTCTGCTCTTCCGCTACTCGGGTCGCAACCTGATCGTCCCGATGATCGCCCACGGGGTGTCGAACTCGCTCGCGTTCGTCTTGATGTACCTCGGACTCTATCCGTGGCCACACTGACCGGTTCCTCCACCGGGGAAGTTCGGTGGTGAGAGGCGTCGGGTCTGCAGGCGGTCGCCGCCACCGAGCGTACGCCAGCCGCTAGCCAACCAATCGCACCGTCTCCCCCACCCGCACCATCCCGGGTCGCAGCACCTCGGCGTTCAGCGCGAGCTTCCCCCCGAACCGCCGCCCGATGTCCTTCAGGACCTCGGGGTCGCGTGTGATCGTGTCGGGATCCACGGTCGTCATCGGACAGCGGCCACGCAGGGAGTCGAGCCGAATGACGGCATCGCCGATCCACAGTTCCTTTCCTGCCCATTCGCGCTCGGCCATTCCCGTGACGCCCCCGACGAGGATGTTGGGGCGCAGGCGCCGGACGTCGCGGCCGAACTCCCGAACCGCTCCGTCGGTGGCCACGAGCAACGGCAGGACGTCGAAGCGCTCCACCCCATGGTACTCGGCGAGTTCGGCGTCCGCGCCGGCGGCCCGCTGCACCAGCGACAACGCCTGCGCGCTGTCCCACGGAAAGCCGTTCACGCGCGGACGTTGGTCTGCACCGAGCGTGGCGTGCAGCCCGAGCAGCTTGTACTGGCGACGGGACGTGCGCACGCCCTCCGGGCCGCGCACGTGCACCGTGCGGTCGCCGGGCACGCCGTGCGCCGTGAGCCGCGCCTCGCGGATGGCCTCGCCGGCCAGCGATTTCACCGGGTATCGCCACAGGCCGGCGACGAACAGGCGGCTCACGGCCGTGCCGGCTGCACGATGCGTCGCTTGCCCTCGTCAATCGGCGCATCGTTGATGCTGGCGAAGCGGCGCGCCATCAGGCCTTCCGCGTCGAACTCCCACATCTCGTTGCCGTAGGAGCGGTACCACTGCCCCGCGTCATCATGCCACTCGTACTCGAAGCGCACGGCCATGCGGTTGTCGCGGAAGCCCCACAGTTCCTTCTTGAGCCGGTACTGGTGTTCCTTTTGCCATTTGCGCGCCAGGAACGCCCGGATTTCCTCGCGGCCGCGCAGGAACTCCGTGCGATTGCGCCACTCGGAGTCCTCCGTGTGGGCCAGGGAGACGCGCTGTGGGTCGCGGCTGTTCCAGGCGTCCTCGGCGGCCTGCACCTTGGCGCGGGCGGATTCGAGCGTAAACGGCGGCTTGATCGGGTTGTGCACGGGGACTCCAGGGGGAGCGGTCCTGGTCGGGGTGAGCGGCCACCGGCCGCCCACCCCCGGCCGGTTAGGCCGCCTTTTCGATGGCGACGACGGGGAAATCGATGACCGTCTTGCAGAGGTTGTTCAGGTAGTTGGTGAAGACATTCAGCGCGACGTGCGCCACCACTTCCACGATCTCGGCGTCGCTCACGCCCGCGGTGCGCGCCGCGGCCAGGGTGGCGTCGTCAATGTTGCCGCGGGTGCCGACGATGGCGACCGCGAGCTTGAGGATGGCCGTCGTCTTGGCGTCGGACGCGACGGCATGCCGGGCGCTGGCCAGGGTGGCGGCGTCGAGGCCGTGCATGCCGCCGATGGCCGTGTGCGCCGAGAGGCAGTAGCCGCACCCATTGGCCTGCGCCACCGCGATGGCGACCTGCTCGCCAACCGCCGCACCGAGCGAGGACCGACCGAGGGTCTTGAAGAGGCCGAGCAGCGCCTCGAGCGCGACCGGGGCATGGGCCGCGGTGGTGAAGAGGTTCGGCGTGCCGCCAAAGGCGGCGGCGGTGGCGACGAGCTGAGTGGCGGCGTCGCCGGTGGCCGTGGCGGGATTGACGGGATGAATGCGAGGCATTGGCGTCTCCGGTTGGAGTGCTCAGGTGAAGTGTACCGAACGTTCGGTACAACACCAATCCGCCAGTTCCCCGAAAGTTCCCGCCGGGGGGTCAGGACGCGCGGCGCGGCGGTGCGGTGGACCGGCGCCGCGACGGTGCGGTGGGTCGCCGGCGCGTCGGCACCGGCGCCAGCAGCGCGACCGGCAGCTGCCTGAGGGTGCGAGCGAACACCCCCGTGTCGTCCACGCCCCCCGCCAGCACGAGCGCTCCCTCGATGCGCAGGACCGCCTCCTCGGCGCGGGCGCGCGCGATCGGGCGCGCGATGCCTGCCTCCACCAGCACGTCAGCGATGGCGCGCATCCACTCCGTGAAGAGTGCCTTGAGCGCCCCGCGGAACCGGGCACGCGTGCTGCCCAGGACCAGCTGCGCGAGCACGCAGGACTCGTCGCCGTGGCGGTAGAAGGCGTCGAGCGTCTCGACCGTCGCGTGCAGGCGCCGCCGCGGCGTCCCCGCGCCGCGCAGCGGCGCGAACACGCTCGCCTGCATCTGCGTCGCGAGGTGCGCGAGCACCGCGTCGACCATGCCGTCCTTTCCGTCAGGGAAGTAATGGTAGAGCGACGACTTGCCGAGTCCGGTGGCGCGGGAGAGCTCGGCAAGCGATGCGCCGTCGTAGCCGCGGCGGCGGATCACCTGCATCAGGCGGGCGACGACTTCATCGGGCGAACGGAGGGCGGCAGGCATGCAGGGCCTTGGCAAGTTGTACCGTACGGTACAATGCTGGCGGCGGTGCGACCAGTGCCGCGCCGTCCGGCGACCGACGCGCGGCGGTTACTTGGCGGTGGGGTCCGGCGCCGCCGTTCGGATGGATCGCGGTCCTCCAACCCACTCGACCGCGAGGCCCCGCGCAAGAAGCCTGGCAATCGCCGCGTCGTAGTCGGGCTGGTACGCCGGATTGCCCATCAGCGCGGCGTAGAACCACCGAAGCGTCGGGGAATAGACGGCAATCGTACCGGGGTTGTCGGGAAGCTCCAGGCGTTCCAGCCACAACGAATCGCTCCCGACCTTCACCCATTGGCTCGCGTTCGCGATGCGGACCTTCGCAACCGCCGCTGGCGCGCGCAGCACCGACGGCAGCGCGGTGGCGGTGCCCGCCGATGCGATGATCGGGAGCTGGCGATTGGCGAACCAGCGCGCACCACCGTTGCTTGGCGCGGGGCGGGTCACGATGCCGAGGCCGAGCGGACTGGCCGGCGTCTTCGTCGCCAGCCAGCGGTCGATGCGCTCGACAACGCCGACGTGCTGTGCGGTCTCGAGCAGCACCCACCGACCGCCGACCAGGACGGCGCCGGAGGATCCCGCGCCCGGCGGGAAGGTCGCAAAGCTGCCCGCCACGATGGACGCGCTGTCCATCGAGACTTGCCACATCGGCCGCCGTTGGTCTGCCAGGAACCGGAGGCGCGTCGAATCGGCGATGTAGAAGGAATCGGCCGGCGACGGGGCGTTCACCGCTTCACTGAGGACCGAGATGCGTTTGTACGGGCGCCCAACACGGCGGGTGTCACGCTGCCGCGGCGCCAGCACCCCCGGCGCGGTGCGTGCCCACGCCGACCACCAGATCTCCACGTCCTGTTCGCCCCACGGGGCGAGGCCGAAGTCGTTGGTCTCGTCGGCGCGATAGCGGACCAGCGCAGGCAGCCCATCGGTCCGACGAATGAACCAGACCGCCGGAAAGCCCTCGGCGGAGCCGGCGACACGCGCGTGCGCCACGCCGTCAATCGCGGTGTCGGCAAGCAGGCGCAGGCCGCCCGCATCCTTGGCCAGCAGGAGCGTGCGCTCTGGCGCGAACGCCAACTGCTCGCGACGCTCGTCAACGTAGGCGACGTTGAGTGGCGCCAGGATCGGCGCGGCCCCCGCGGTCAACACGGCGGTCCGCTGCGCGACCGTGTCCACCACGAGGTCCACCAACGCGCCGGTGTTCTGCAGGAAGGTGCGCGTGTTGCGCCAGCCGCGCCGTGCGAAGTCGAACAGGGCGCTGTTCCGCTCGTAGCCCGGTTGGTCGGCATACGGGTGGCCACCGAAGTGGGCGCGCTGCCAGAGCGTCAGGAATTCGAGGCGAAGCGACTTGACGTCGCGCAGCACGTTCTCGCCGCCCATCCGGAGCAGCGCACGATCGACGAGCGCGACCGCGCGCGGATCGCTCGCGGGTGGTGTCTGCCCGTCCAGCGGAATGGCGAGGAGAAACGCGACCACGGCGCACAGGGGGCGCAGCATAGGAACTCCGGGTTGGTTGAGGATACGCGTCCGGCGAGCACCGCGTATCTACGCGCCGCAGCCCGAATTCGTTTCGCGGCTAGCTATACAAGTGTGACACTGTTATCATGCACGCCGCGTGGCGTGGTGGGCAAGGCCTTCGAGACGGAGTGCGGTGATGCGAACGGACGGGGTGGCCGAGGGGGTAGCGCGGCCGCATGGCGCGGTGCGGCTTGGCGAGATGTGCATCGGGGCGCTGGGCGTGGCAGTGGCGGCCCACGTGAGCGTACGCCTACCGGGGATTCCGGTGCCCTTCGTTCTCACGCCCCTGGCGGTGGTGTTGGCTGGCCTGCGGACGAGGCCCGTGGACGCCGCAGGCGCCATGGGACTGTATCTCGCGGCGGGTGCGCTGGGGCTGCCGGTGTGGGCACCAGGGGGGCCTCCAGGAATCCTGCGTCTCGTGGGACCAACGGCCGGATTCCTGCTGTCCTATCCGCTCGCGGCCTGGTCGGTCGCGGGGCTGTCGGACCGCGGCGCGAGTGTCTGGCGCGCGATCCTCGCGGTAATGGTCGGGCTGACAATCATTGACGGGGTCGGGTTCTCTGCTCTGCTCGCCTTGGCGCCCGCGGCGTGGCCTACCGTTCAACCAGCGGTGGGCTGGTTTGTCCTGCTGGACATCGCCAAGGGCATGCTCGCCGTGGCGGTGCGGCCGCGGCGCCACCGCGGATCAGGGCACGCTACACCAGTTCGTCCCGAAGCCTGAGGAGCCGATCGCGCAGCTCGCGCGGCGTCGCCTCCACTTCGCGCGCCGCCGCCAGCCGCTCGAGAAACATCTTCGAGAAATCGTGGTGCCCGCGGCACGCGCGGCAGATCTCGAGGTGCGCGCGTACGCGCTCGGCCATCGCCTCGTCCAGCTCGTCGTCAAGCAGGTCCCAGAGCACCGCCATGGCCTCACGGCACGACATCGGGGCGACTTGCGGATGTGTGGGCTTCATTCTGGCTCCTTGGCCATGCCTGCGTCGCGGGCGAACTCGATGAGTGATTCCTGCAGCAGGCGTCGTCCGCGAAAGAGCCGAGAGCGAACCGTTCCGACCGGCACGCCGACGATCTCCGCAGCGTGCGCGTACGAGCAGCCTTCCAGGTCCACCAATACAACCGCCACCTGATAAGTTTCCGGCAAGCGCGCGATGGCGTCCGCAATGGCGTCGGAGAGGTCCATCCGCATCAGGGTCTCGTCGAGCCCCTCCGCATGCCACTGGTTGTGCGACTGCACGGCGCGCAACACCTCGCCCTCGGCATCGTCGAGTGGTGCATAGCGCTGCTCCCGTTCCTCGCCGCGCAGGAAGGCATTGCGACAGATCGTGAACAGCCATCGCCGCGCGTCGCTGCCCGGAATGAAGCTGGACGCGAATCGGAACGCGCGGAGGTACGTCTCCTGTACGAGGTCGTCAGCCGCCGCGGCGTCGCGTGTCAGGGACTTCGCGAAGCGGTAGACGCTGTCCATGGCGTCCAGGAGTGCCGCGTCGAGTGCCGGATCGCGGCCGGGGCGCGTCGCGTCGTCAGCGGTCATGGTCCGGGTGCGGCCTGCGTGTCGGTGCTCGCGTCATGGAACTCTGGGAGTGGACAAACTCAGGATATCCGTACGGCGGGCAAGTGGTTCCCGGTGCACGGCGAGCGCAAGCGGTCGCCCTTCGGACCTCGTAGTCCTACGCCCCGCGCAACGCCATGCGCATCCCCAGTTCGTAGCGCTCCCAGGCGGCGAGGCGACGCTCGAGCTCCTTCTTGCCGGCGGCCGTCAGTCGGTAGGTCTTGCGTCGCCGCTCGCCGGTCCCGGGTCCCCACGATGCCTTCAGGAATCCGTCAGCCTCGAGCGCGTAGAGCAGCGGATAGATGGTCGCCTCCTCGAACTCCAGCAGCCGGTGCGAGCGGTCGCGGATCTCCTGGGCCAGCTGATAGCCGTAGGTAGGCCTTTCATTCAGGATCTTGAGGATGAGCGTCGAGGCGGCGCCTCGCAGCAGGTACTTGTCCATCGGCGGCAGGTCGGTCACGGGAGGCTCGTAGGTTGAGGCCTCCCGCTGAGCCGGCGGGCGGCGTTCCGCACTCTGGATAGCCTGATGATACGAGTATGAGTCAGTCTACCAGAATTCGGTCCGCGCGGCAACGTCGCATTCGCCTTCGGCAACCAGCGCTGTCAGAAGAGCTGCTTGCCCGCACCTACCAGGTACCACTCGGCCACGCCGATCATCACGGCCGCGAACCCGCGCTTGACCCACACCATCCACGCGCCGGAGCGCGGCAGCTGGACGAGGCGGTCCGTGCCGAGGCCGACCGCCACCAGAATGCTCGACATCCCGAGCGCAAAGCTGAACAGGTAGAGAAAGCCAAGTCCCGCGTGGCGCGTGCCGGCTACCCAGGTCAACAACGCGCCGAAGATCGGGGCGCCGCACGGGGCGGCCACGATGCCGGAGACCGCGCCCATCGCGGCCGCGCCGAAGAACCGGCCCCCCGACTCGCGTCCGACGGCCCACGCCATCAACCGGGTGGGCACGAGCACGGGAATCACATCAAGCGACATCAGCGCGAACAGCAGCAGGACATTGGCCTGCAGGAGCAGCGCCGCGGGATGCGTGCTCACGGCCCCGAAGAGCGTGCCCGTCAGGCCGGCGAGCAGGCCCAGCGTGGCGTACACAAGGGCCAAGCCTAGCACGTAGCCCGCCGTGGCGGCCAGCGCGCCGCTTCGTCGCCCATTCGTCCCGACGTCTGCGCCCCGCGCCCCGGCCACGACGGCGGCCGTGATTGGAATCATCGGATAGACGCATGGCGTGAGGCTGCTCAGCACACCGGCGACGAAGGCGAGGGGAAGTGCGAGATGCGGGCGTGACGCGAGGAGGGGGGCGATGTCGGGGAGGCTCATGCTTCACGTATCCTGTCGCGGGCTTCAGGTTCCCGGGCGGTCGCGGCATCGCGTCGACCACCGGCGCGCTGGACGTCATTCGGGCGAGCCCAACGACATGCCCCTCGCCTCGTCCAATAGCGTGCGCACCGCCGCCTCCTGCTCCTCGTAGCGGCCCTCTCCGAAGTGGTGAAAGCGCACGCGGCCCGTGGCGTCCACGAGGTACACGGCCGGCCAGTACTGGTTGCTCCACGCCTGCCAGATGGCGAAGTCGCCGTCAATCACCACAGCATAGGTGATGCCGAGCCGCCGGACCGCCGACCGCACGTTCGCGGGGACGCGCTCGCGCGCCAGCTCCGGTGTGTGCACACCAATCACGACAAGCCCCTGGTCTTTGTATCGTGCATGCAGCGCCCTGACGTACGGCAGCGCGCGAAGGCAGTTGATGCAGTCGAAAGTCCAGAAGTCCACGAGCACTACTTTGCCGCGCAGCGCCCCGGTCGCGAGTGGCGCGGAGTTGATCCACTCGCGTCCGCGCGGAAACTCAGGCATTTGCCCCTCGTCGGGGAGCGCCATCGGCGCGCCGCGGCGCGCCGTCGGCAGCGGCTCGCCCAGCGGTGCGCGCTCGGATGGTACGCCGCCCCAGCGGGCGAGCAGGCGGGACTCGGCGGCATCCACGGTCATCGGGCGGACGCCGGCAAGCAGGCGACGGTCAAGGCCGCTCACCATGAGCGCCACGACAGCCAAGGCGAGCACGCCCGCTGCCCGGCGCATCGGAGCGCCGGCGCCGAGACGTGCGCTGAGCGCGCGCCGCACGCGGCGACCGGTGACCAGGATCGTCGCCAGCGCACACGACGCCCCGGCCGCGAAGGACGCGAGGAGGGTGAACGTGAACGGTGCCGTACGATCCGGGATGGAGCCGACGAGCACCAACCCGAGGATTGGCCCCGCGCAGGGCGACCAAAGAAACCCGAGCGCCACGCCTGAGCCGAATGCGCGCAGCCGTGCCGGGAGTCGTGCGGCACGCAAGTCGAGCGTGCCGCCGAGCCGACTGAACGGGCGAGCGAGAACCGCGCCGACGCGCGCCGAGATCAGCGAGATCGCGAGCGAGGCGTAGAGGGCCAGCGCCAGCCAGCGGCCGTATATGCCGGTGGCGGCGATGCCGCGGACGCCGAGCACCGCCGCGGTGCCGAGCGCCGCAAACGCGAGCGCCAGTCCGGCAAAGACCAGGAGGCGTTCACTGCGCGGCTGACGCGCGTCGAGAAAGACGAGCGGGATCAGCGGCAGGATGCAGGGGCTAAAGAGCGAGAACGCGCCTCCGAGGAATGCAACAAGGACAAGCATGCGGGTGACCTCCCGAGATCGTGATGATGATGGCACCAATCCCTCTGCAAGCCGCGCGCCACGC
>JAJZRK010000251.1 GCA_021802745.1 bacterium | reverse complement strand
CGCACGCGACGCCAGCCGTACGTGGCGCCTCCACGGGTCAGCACGTTGGCGCCGCGCCCAGCCCAAAGCGCGCCATCGTTGAGGGAGGTGGCGAGCGCGCCATTCCAGGTGAAATTCATCTCGGGGAGCAGCCACCGGAGCCCGGACGTGGCCGAGTCGACGCGTGCCCCATCGCGCAGCAGCGACTCGGCGGTGCTGGCTCCGGTGAGCTGGGCCAGGCGTTCGCGGTCTTCGGCGAGCGAGCCGATGCTCCGGAGTGTGCTCACCGACTGCGCGGCGAGCACCGAGGGAACGAACGCGAGGAGCAGGGTGTGACCAAGCGGGCGCATCGAGGGGGGAATCTGATGACTCCGCGCACTGCGCGCGAGTGGGTGATGGCTGCGGCGCTGGTGCTGGCCGCGGTTCCGACGCCGGCGCATGCGCAGGACTCGACGCGTCGAGCCGCCCCGCGATGGGACGAGGAGGGGGCGGGGGGACAAAACGAGAGATACCTGCGTGCGCTGCAACTGGTGGGGGAAATTCCCGTGCGCGGATGGTCGGTGCGCGGATTTTCGCCAGCTGAATTGAAAGAGCTCTCACCAACGGGCGCTCATCCGTGGGCCAAGCGCATTGTGGCGGTGCCCACGTCGGGGTGGTGGGTGGTGCGACCGTCGGTCGAGTTGATTGCCAACAGCGGGTTTCCGTGGGGTTACAACGACGGCCCAACGTGGGCGGGGAAAGGAATCACCGCCGTCGCGAAGGGAGGCGTGGCTGGACGCTGGCGCGGCGTGAGTGCGCAGTTGGCGCCGCACGCGTGGTGGGCGCAGAACGCCGATTTCACACCGCTACGACCGGTGTCGAAGAACACAGCCGCGTACGTCGATTACGTCGAAACGTCGATTGACTTGCCACAACGCTTCGGGGCAACGGCGCTGGGGCAGGTGGATTTGGGAGAGAGCTGGGTTCGGGTAGACGGTTATGGAATGACGGCTGGCTTCTCAAGTGCGGCGGAGTGGTGGGGGCCGGGGGTGAGCAGTGGGACGATCCTGAGCAACAACGCCGGGGGGATTCCGCGCCTCTTCGTGGGAACGTCGTCGCCGCGCGACGTTAGGATCGGACACGTTCACGGGCGGGTGTTCGCCGGGCGCGAAGTGCGCAGCGGTTTTTCGCTGGATACGGCAAACAAGACGGGAAAGCGGCTGGGGTTGGGGTTCGTCGGGTCGTTTGAGCCGCGCGGCGTTCCCGGCCTCGAGCTGGGCGTCACGCGCTTCTTCCATCGCGCGTGGAGGGAGGGTGGCCCCCGTCTCTCGGACATCAAGCCGCTGTGGGAGCCGTTCCTGAAAGAGAATATCCCGGGCAAGGACAACCAGACGACAGTTGCCGGCCAGCCCGACAATCAGCTCGCGAGTCTCTTCGGTCGCTTGGTGCTGCCAAAGAGCGGCCTGGAAGTGTACGGTGAGTTCGGACGCGAGGACCATTCGTGGGATGCGATGGACCTCACCACCGAGCCCGAACATATCTCGGCGGCGACGTTCGGTGTGCAGAAGCGAATTGGCGTGCCGAACGCCGCCGCGTACTGGATTGTGCACGCCGAGGTGGTCAACGGACGTGTGACGCACTTAAAGCGGGTGCGCGGCGAGGGGTTGTTCTATGGACACTCGCAGATGCGCGACGGCCACACGCTGCGCGGGCAGCTGCTCGCGTCTCCCTTTGTGCGCGGGGGAAGCGGCGCAGATGTGGGCGTGGACCACTACACCGCTTCAGGGCGGTTCTCGGTGCGCTGGGTGCGCATTGGATTGGCGAGGCAGACCGAGGGCGGGCTCGGGTATGGCGCGACGCACGTGATCGAAGCGTCGGGGGTGCGATTCTACACGCGTGGCGACTTGATCTGGAAGGCGGGAATTGATCGGCGGGTGGGGAGTAGCGCCACATTCGATGCGACGAATATCAACGCGGCGATTGGTTGGAGGTGGACACGGTAGGGGCAGACGGGAGACGGGAGACGGGAGACGGCGGACGGCGGACGGCGGATGGCAGACGGCAGACAGCAGACGGCTAAGGACGGACAGGTGACGACAGTACTAATTACGGGTGTGGCGGGGCTTCTTGGTTCACGCCTGGCCGACTGGATTCTCGAGAACCAACCCGATGTCCGCGTGGTCGGCATTGACGACCTGAGCGGCGGGTACGCGGAGAACGTGGATCCGCGCGTGACGTTCTACAACATCGACCTGGCCACGGGGTCGGCGGAGCCGGTGTTCGAGGCGCACGCGCCCGACGTGGTCTACCACTTCGCCGCGTATGCAGCCGAGGCGCTGTCGCCGTTCATCCGGCGCTACAACTACAGCAACAATCTGGTGGCGACGGCCGGAATCGTGACGCTGTGCATCAAGCACGGTGTGAAGCGGCTGGTGTTCACCAGTTCCATCGCGGTGTATGGGATGGGGCATCGCGCGCCGCCGTTCAGTGAGGAGCTGATCCGGATGCCGGTGGATCCGTACGGCATCGCGAAAGGGGCGTGCGAACAGGACATCGAAGTCGCGGGCGATCAGCACGGACTGGATTGGTGCATCCTGCGTCCGCACAACGTGTACGGCGCCAAGCAGAATCTCTGGGACAGCTATCGCAACGTGCTGGGGATCTGGATGTACAAGCATCTGCACGGACAGCCGCTCTCAATATTCGGAGACGGGTCGCAGGTGCGGGCGTTCAGCTACATCGACGATTCACTGCCGTGCCTCTGGCGCGCAGGTTTCGACGCACGGGCCTCACGTCAGATCATCAACCTCGGTGGCATCGAAGAGATTTCGGTGAAGCGAGCGGCGGAGACCCTCGTGGAAGTGATGGGCGGAGGCGCGCTGCAGTTCCTGCCGCCGCGCCACGAAGTGCCGCACGCGTTCACCACGTGGAGAAAATCGGTGGAACTGCTCGGGTTCGAGCACAAAACCGGCATGCACGAAGGGCTTGCCAAGATGTGGGCGTGGGCGCGGCAGCAGCCAGATCGTCCGCGGCAGGTATGGGCGTCGTATGAGCTGGAGCAGGGGATGTATTCGTTCTGGCAGAAGGAAGTACTCAAGGCCGAATCACACGGCGTCAAGGAATTTGACAGAAGAGGGTGAAGTCGATACAGCTGTTTACATATGGTAACTCGGTGTAACACATTGTGTTACCAGCTTGCAGTAGCGTCGGCACTGGTTGGTCGTCTTGCCTGAGTCGAACAGTCGACCAGTGGGATTGGATAAGTTCTGACGGCGCGGTGACACCGGGCCCCTAATATTGTTTCGAAGTTGTGCCTGGAATTGCTTGACAAGTCGTTATTTGGGAATGACGTTCTGTAATTCGCGACGATGCGATCGGTGGCGATGGTTCTCCCTTCTGTGAGGGTTGCTATGCGTGGCACGAAATGGCTCGTGGGCGCCGTATTGACGGCGCTGATTCTGGCACCGGGCTCCAGCGTGGCCCAGCAGCCGACCAGGGAGCAGTTGATGCTGCCGCCCTTGCCAGAGGGATGGAAGCCAGTGGGACAGGGCGGGATCTTCGGCAAGTCCGCGCCGGGCGTGAGCACGGCGTCGCCGCTCGCCTTCGGCCCGAGCTTTCACGACGTCTTCTTCGGCGGCGGCTACCAGGCCACGACGCGCAACGGCGGCGGCGATGACGGTTCGCTGTCGGGCGGGTTCGGGCTGGGCAACAGCCAGACGGCGATCGGGCTCGAGGTGGTGCTGGTGTCGGCATCCACCGTGCGCTCGGGGTTGTTCGAGCGGACGATGATGTCGCTCAAGGCGCACAAGGCGCTGCCGGGGAATGCGGCCATCGCATTCGGCGTCGAGGGGATCAACCTCTCGGGCCAAAGCGGTGCGGACCCCAACTGGTTCGCCGCGGCGAGCCGTGTGGTGGCGCTGCGCGATGGCGGCAACGAGAAGACGCCGTTCAGCCAGGCGACGCTGAACATCGGCGCCGGCAACGGGCGGTTCTGCCAAGCCGAGGAAGTGGCGACCGACATCTTCACCACGAAGGATTGCGGCGCGATGGTCTTTGCCTCGGTGGGAGTGCGGGCGAACAAGTACATCGGGCTGATCGGCGACTTCACGGGGCAGGATGTGAACTTGGCCGTGTCGCTGGCGCCCTTCCCGAAGTTCCCGATCGTGATCACGCCGGCGCTGGTGGACGTGGCGGGGATGGCGAACAAGGAGATGCGGTTCACGCTCGGTGCCGGCATCGGCATGCGGTTCTAGGCGAGCCACCCCACGACGATCGATCAAGGAGATGACGATGAAGCGGATCATTGCGGTGAGTGTGCTGGCCACGTTGGTGGCCGTGTCGGCGCAGGCGCAGTCTCAGGGGAATCCGAATACCGGACTGCAGGCGGCCGGGTCGAACTTCACCGGTCCGGGCGGCGGCGGCGGCGGTGCGTCGGGCACGGTGGGCGCGTTCCTGCCGGCGATTGGCGGGACGGCGGGCGGGTTTTC
>JAJZRK010000012.1 GCA_021802745.1 bacterium | reverse complement strand
GGGGGGGGGGGGGGGAGAGGGGTGCGGGGTGCGGGGGTAAAGGAACAGTCTTTTATGGTACCTGCAATTGAGCCCGGTTCCTATGGCGGGCCGCCCAGACAGTATGTAGGGCAATTGCCGCCTTTGAAAAGCCTTGCGAATTGATTCTCGTTCTTACAACGCCAAGCTCCCGATTCGGACTACCCTCATGACCACGATTCGTGCCGCCGGCCTTGCGGTCGCCCTCGTCGCCATTGCCGCGACGACGGCGCAGGCGCAGGGCAAGAATTACGGCAGGCGCTGGCGCAGGCGAGAGAGGTGCACAAGGAGCGCGGCACCCTCGCCAAGTTCGACTCGACCAAGTACATGAAGGAGCTCACGGACATCCAGATCAAGGGCGAAGGGGCGCGGGTACAGGAGTGAGCGACGCTCCACGGGTGAACGGCAGTTCGCGCGAACGCGGCATCCCCTGGCGGCGGTGGAGCATCGCGCTCCACCGCGACGAGCGGTACGTCGCGGCGGCGCTGACGATCGCGTATTCGATCTCCGGGATCGCCGTCAACCAC
Source organism: bacterium (assembly GCA_021802745.1). The sequence goes on along the minus strand of JAJZRK010000012.1, from coordinate 24,520 downwards.
ATCGCCGACTGGAATCCCAACTACCTGAAGGGGCGGACGGGCATCACGGGACGCGGGGCGTGGCTGACGGCGGCGGGGTTGCTGCCGGTGGTGTACTGGCTGGCCTTTCTAAGGTAGGGCAAGCGCCTCTGTGATGTAGGTCGCTGGCGGACAGGGCGGGTTGGGGCTAATTGTCCTAGTTCTGGACCTTGGACCACCCCACCCCGCCGACGATGGATGCAGCGTCCCCGACAAGTCGCGGCCGCTCCGAACTGATCCGCTTCCCTACGTGGATGGCGGCAGTGTCGCTATTGCTCCTGACCGTCTGCGGTGAGCCGCCCACCAGCCCCCGCGGCAACGCCGAGCGTGCGGTGCGGCTGGCGTTCGCGCCGACGATGAATGCGGTGGAGCGGCGGATCTTCAGCCAGGTGGCGAGCGGCATAGACAACGTGCACCTCGTGCTGCGCAACGCCACCGGCGGCGTGGTGCTCGACACGGTCATCGCCTTTCCGCCGGGGCAGGACAGCGTGGCGGTGGCGGCGACCGTCGCGATCCACGGCGAGAGTGAACAGTTCGCCGTGCGCTTCGAACTCCGCGCCGGGACGACGACGATGTTCGAGGGGACGCAGCAACTGGTCGCGCGACCGGGCGCGAACCCCTCGACACCAGCCACCGTGCCGCTCGTCTTCGTGGGGCCGGGCGCGCGCGCGTCGCGCGTCACCGTGACGCCCGCCAACACGACACTCCTTGCCGGCGCCAGCGTGGCGCTGTCCGCCGCCGTCGTGGACTCCACCGGCGCACCGATCAGCGGCGCGATCCTCGCCTGGAATTCCTCGAACGAGGCGGTGGCGACCGTCAGCGCCGCCGGCGTGGTCACGGCGGGGGATGTGCGTGGCGGGGCGATCATCACGGCGAGCGTTCCCACGGGCGTGAGCAGCTCGGCGTCGGTGAACGTCACGCTTCCCCCGGCGAAACTCGTCGTGAAGGGCGGCGACGCGCAGGCCGGCCGCGTGGCGACGTTGCTGCCGCAGCCGTTCGCGGTGCAGGTGCAGGCCGCGGATGGCGCGGGGGTTGCCGACGTGAGCGTGAACTTCAGCACGAGCGCCGCCGGGGCGTCGGTAGCCAACGCGTCCGTCCAAACCGACGCCTCCGGCAATGCCAGCACGACGATGACGCTCGGCAAGACAGCCGGGCCGCAGACCTTCACGGCACGCGTCGCGGGGCTCGCCGTCGCGTCGGTGACCGCCACCGCCACGCATGCCGAGGCGGGTGCAATTGCGATCGTGAGCGGCGATGCGCAGACGGACACCATTGGCAACACGCTGCCCATGCCGTTCGTGGTGCGGGTGGCGGACGCGTACGGAAATCCGGTGGCGGGCGCAGGCGTCACGTGGCAGCGCACCGCGGGCGGCGGGACGCTCACCGCGGCAACCGCCGTCACCGATGACGCGGGCGAAGCGCGCGTCGGGTATCGGCTCGGCGTGGTGCCGGGCACCGAGACAATCGTGGCCACGATCACGGGCTCGAATGCGGGCGGCGTGACCTTCACGGTCACGGCGCGCTCGCGCCCCGTGTCGCGGATCGAGTATGTGAGCGGGAGCGATCAGACAGGCGAGGTGGGCACGGCGGTGCCGCTGCCGCTCGTGGTGCGCGCGTTGGATGACCGCGGCAACGCGGTTGCCGGTGCGAACATCCGCTGGACGATCACCGGCGGCGGCGTGCTTTCGGCGGCGACAACGACGAGCGATGCGCAGGGACAATCGCTGGTCACGGCCACCAACCCGACGACGGCGGGGACGTTCTTCGTCGTGGCGCAGCCAGCCGGTTCGAGCAGCGGCGGTGTGCAGTTCCAGCTCGTGGCGCACGCGGGGAAGCCGGCGAAACTGGAGATTGTCGCCGGCGATGCACAGTCGGCCCCCGCGGGCACCGCGGTGAGCGTGGCGCCGACGGTGGGCGTGACCGATCGCTACGGCAATCCGGTGGCGGGAGTCAGTGTGAGCTTCGCCGCATCGAGCGGCGGCACCGTCAGCGGCAGCCCCGCCACCACCAATGCGCAGGGCGTCGCGACGCTCGCCGCGTGGACGCTCGGCGCGACGGCTGGCAGCCAGACGCTCACCGCTGCTGCGGGCCCGCTGACGGTGACGTTCACCGCGACCGCCGCAGCGCCGGCAGGACCGCCGGTGCTGCGCGTGGTACAACAGCCGAGTGCGGCGGTGGCGAATACGGAACTGTTCGCGACGCAGCCCAAGGTGCAGCTCAAGAGCGCGGGCGGAGCGCCTCTCATGACGGCAGGGGTGGTGGTCACGGTCGGGTTGAAGGTGGCGGGGCCCGCGCTGCGCGGCGCGCTGACGGCGACCACCGACGCCGCGGGCGTGGCGACATTCAGCGGGCTGTCGCTGAAGGGAGCGGCGGGGCCGAACGTGCTGACCTTCGCGGCGTCCGGGTACACCAGCGACACGTCGGCAACGTTCAATCTCGTTGCCGGTCCGGCGGTGACGATGGCCGCCTCGAGTGCAACGTCGCTGACCGGCGTGGCGGGAAGCGTGGCGTCGCCCAATCCAACGGTGATCGTGACCGATTCGTCGGGCAATGCGGTGGCCGGGGTGATTGTGACGTTTGCGGTAGCGGATGCGGCGAACGGCACGGTCACCAATCCGGCGATCGCCACGGACTCGACCGGGCATTCGACGCCGACGAGCTGGACACTCGGTACGACCGTTCGCACGGACACCTTGACGGCGTCGGCGTCGGGAGTCGCGGGAAGTCCCGTGACCTTCATTGCGACGGCGACCGCTGGAACGGCCACCCAGCTCGTGAAGATTTCGGGCGACGCGCAGACCGGCGTGACGGGCAACCCGCTTGGCGCGCCGATGGTGGTGGAAGCGCGCGACGCCCTGAACAATCCGGTGGCCGGGGTGAGCATCGGCTTTGCGGCAATTGCGGGTGGCGGCGCACCGGCGACGCAGAGCGTCGTGACGGACGGTGCGGGACGCGCATCGTTCACGCTGACGCTGGGCGCGCCGGGGGCGGACACCGTGAGGGCGTGCCTGCCGAGCTGTGCGACGGCCCAGGTGCTGTTTGCGGCGCTCTCCGTTCCGGTAGGAACGGACGCCACCTGGACTGGCGCGGTAGACTCGGCGTGGGGGGCGTCGGGGAACTGGAGTCCCGCGGTCGTGCCGGGGGCGGCGAACAAGGTGTTCATTCCGGCGGGACTGGCAAACAACCCGGTGCTGTCGGCCGACATTTCGCTCGCCGATCTGACAATGGCGCCGGGGGCGATGCTCGCCCTTGGCGCGCGGGTCATCAACGTGGGCGGCAGCGTGCACGCGAGCGGCGCGACGATGTCGGGGAGCGGTCACCTCTACTTCTGCGGCGGCGCGCACGCCATCACCGGCCGCCTGGCCGCCGTGCTGGTGGATTGCGGCGCCACGGTGTCGGCATCGGGCGCGGACACCATCAGCGGCTGGCTGGAAACGCGCAACGGATCCGTGTTCGATGTCGCGGGGGCGACGACGATGGTAACGGGTGACGTGCGGATGAACTCCGCGTCGCGCATCAAGATGATCACGACCGGCGGCCACCTGATTGTCGGCGGCAATTACGATTCCGACCCCGGCAATGACGTGGGCGACCTCTGGATGACCGACGGCGTGCTAGAGCTGAAGGGCAACCTGACGGCGACGAACAGCTGCTGTTCGCAGAGCTTCCGGGCGGTGGGCAATCACGTCACGCGCTTCAGCGGCTCGGGCGCGCAGTCGGTGAACTTCTACTACACGGACAACTACTCCCGGAGCACGTTCGGCAACGTGGAGTTCACGGGCAACAACACCGTGACGCTGGCGAACAACATGCGGGTGCGCGGCGCGGTGAATGTGACGGGGGCCACGAAGGTGGCCGGCGGCACGCTGTATCACGGCGGGCATCTCATCACGGGTGGGTCCACGGACTTGAGCGGCTTGGGCTACACGCAGCTCACCGGCGGCGGTGCGGTTTTCCCGTTGATCGCCGGCGTTGGACCCGGCGAGGTGCAACTCGCCGGCAACATGACCGTGACGCTGCCGCAGGCGGCGGTGACGCTGCCGACGAACCTGACGACGCACTCCGGGGCCGTGCTCGACCTCGAGGGCAAGACGCTCGTGGTGACCGGCAACTACGGCATGTACTCGAGTTCGCGCGTGAAGATGACGCAGGCGGCGGCGCACTTCACGGTGAACGGCAATTACGATTCAAATCCCGGCGGCGACATCGGCGACACGTGGATGACCGACGGCGTACTGGAGCTGAAGGGGAACCTGACGGCGACGAACAGCTGCTGTTCGCAGAGCTTCCGGGCGGTGGGCAATCACGTCACGCGCTTCAGCGGCTCGGGCGCGCAGTCGGTGAATTTCTACTACACGGACAACTACTCCCGGAGCACGTTCGGCAGCGTGGAGTTCACGGGCAACAACACCGTGACGCTGGCCAACAACATGCGCGTGCACGGCGCGGTGAATGTGACGGGGGCCACGAAGGTGGCCGGCGGCACGCTGTATCATGGCGGGCAGCTCACCACGGGGGCGTCCACGGACTTGAGCGGGTTGGGCTATACCCAACTCAACGGCGGCGGGGCGGTCTTCCCGCTCATCGCCGGCGCCGGGCCGGGCGAGGTGCAGATCGCAGGCGCCATGACCGTGACACTGCCACAGGCGGCGGTGACGCTGCCGACCAACCTGACGACGCACTCGGGCGCCGTACTCGACCTCGAAGGGAAGACGCTGACGGTAACCGGCAACTACGGCATGTACTCGAGTTCGCGCGTGAAGATGACGCAGGCGGCGGCGCACTTCACGGTAAACGGCAATTACGACTCCGACCCCGGCGGCGACATTGGCGACCTCTGGATGACGGACGGCGTGCTGGAGCTGAAGGGGAACCTGACGGCGACGAACAGCTGCTGTTCGCAGAGCTTCCGGGCGGTGGGAAATCACGTCACGCGCTTCAGCGGTGCGGGCGCGCAGTCGGTGAACTTCTACTACACGGACAACTATTCCCGGAGCACGTTCGGCAACGTGGAGTTCACGGGCAACAACACCGTGACGCTCGCCAACAACATGCGCGTGCACGGCGCGGTGTCGGTGGCCGGGACGACGAAAGTGGTCGGGGGTACGCTCTACCACGGCGGGCAGCTCACCACGGCGGCGTCTACCGACCTGAGCGGCTTGGGCTTCACGCAGCTCACGGGCGGGGGGGCTGTCTTCCCGCTCATCGCCGGGGTGGGGCCGGGCGAGGTGCAGATTGCAGGCGCCATGACCGTGTCGCTGCCGCAGGCGGCGGTGACGCTGCCGACGAACCTGACGACACACTCGGGTGCCGTGCTCGACCTCGGGGGGAACGCGCTGACCGTCAGCGGCAATTATGGGATGTACTCCAGCTCGCGCGTGAAGATGGTGAACACCGCGGCGCTCATGACCGTGCTCGGCAACGCCGACTTCAACCCGGGTGGTGACATCGGCGACAGCTGGTTCACGGCAGGGACGCTCGACCTGAAGGGGAACTTCAGCGCGACGAACAGCTGCTGCGGGCAGAGCTTCCGTGCCACGGGGACGCACCTCACGCGCTTCAGCGGCACGGGGGCGCAGAGCATCGCGGCGTACTACCCGTCGGCCACGCAGACGGCGTTCATGAACGTCGAAGTGACCAACGCGAGCGTCGCGGGCGCGGCGACGGCGAGCAGCATGTACGTGCTGGGTGCGTTCACGAATCTCGGACGGTTCACGGTCAACCCGGGGCACACGCTGACCGTAGGCGGCGCCGTCGTGCTGGGCGGGTCGTCGCACACGACCAACTCGGGCGGCGTGAACAAGCCGAGTTGCATCGCCAACCCAGGGGCGGTGCACTCCGGGTTCAGCTGCCCGTAGCGGCCCCGTGAGTGACCGCGTGGTGCCGTCGAGGACGGGCGTTCCGCACGGAACGCCCGTTTGCGTTGCGGATCGCCATGCCACCCCCGATCTTCACAGGTCATGAACCTGCGCCGCATCCACCACAACCTGACCTTCCGCGTCCTCCTCGCCGTCACGATCGGCGTGATTCTGGGCGTGGTGAACCCCGGGCTGGCGAAGGAGATGAAGCCGCTCGGCGACACGTTCGTGAAGCTGGTGAAGATGATCATCGGGCCGATCATCTTCCTCACGATCGTCCTCGGCATCTCGAACATCGCCGACGTCAAGAAGATCGGGCGGGTGGGCGGCAAGGCGTTCATCTACTTCGAGATCGTCACCACGTTCGCGCTCGGCATCGGGCTGGCCGTGGTGAACTACACCAAGCCCGGCGCCGGGCTCGATGCATCGCAGCTCGTGGGCGGCGACGTGAGCGCGTACGCCACGCAGGCCAAGCAAATGGGCTTCGTGGACTACCTCATGCACATCGTGCCGTCGAGCCCGGTGCAGGCGTTCGCGCAGGGGGAGATCCTGCAGATCGTCTTCTTCGCGGTGCTGTTCGGCATGGCGATCGTGACGATGCCGGTGAGCGTGGCGCCGCTCACCGACGTGCTCGAGAAGACGCTCGAGGTGATGTTCCGCATCGTCCAGCTCATCATGAAGGTGGCGCCGTTCGGCGCCTTCGGCGCGATGGCGTTCACGGTGGGGACGTTCGGGCTCAAGACGCTGATCCCGCTGGGACGGCTGATGCTCGACGTCTACCTGACGATGGCGCTGTTCATCTTCATCGTGCTCAACCTGATCGCGCGCTACTACAAGTTCAGCCTGCTGACCTTCCTCAACTACATCCGCGAGGAAATCCTGCTGGTGCTCGGCACGTCGTCGTCCGAGGCGGCGCTGCCGCGGATGATGCAGAAGCTCGAGCGGTACGGCTGCGCGCGGCCGGTGGTGGGGCTCGTGGTGCCGACGGGGTATTCGTTCAACCTCGACGGCACGAGCATCTACCTGACGATGGCGACGATCTTCCTGGCGCAGGTCTATGGCAAGGACCTGCCGCTGGCGCAGCAGCTGGGAATCCTGCTGATCCTGATGATCACGTCCAAGGGAGCGGCCGGCGTGACGGGGAGCGGATTCATTGTCCTCGCCAGCACACTGGCGAGCGTCAACGTCATTCCCATCGAGGGGATCGCGCTGCTGCTTGGCGTGGATCGCTTCATGAGCGAGGCGCGCGCCATCACCAACCTCATTGGCAACGGCGTGGCGACCCTCGTGATTTCGCGCAGCGAGAACGCCTTCGATGACCAGATGCGCGAGAGCGCGGTCAGGGAACTCACGGAAGCGCGGCGCGCGGGGACGGCGGAGTAGGGGTGCCGGTCGCCCCGCGTGCCCTGGCGACGCGTGCCCTCGCGCTCGCGTGGCTGGCGACCACGGCGTTCCTGACGCTGCAGCCCTTGGGCCAGCCGACGCCGATTCCGTTCTGGAGCTTCTTCGCCGAGACGATGTCGGGCGTGGATTACGCGCAGAATGTGGTGCTGTTCCTGCCGCTCGGATGGATCGCGAGCCGAGGGCGGTGGCGCGTGTGGCCGGCGGTGGCGGCCGCGGCGCTCGTGAGCGGAGGGATCGAGTTCGCCCAGCAATGGGTGCCGGGGCGCACGAGCCAGGCGTCGGACATCGTCTGCAACACGGCGGGCGCCGCCCTTGGCTGGTGGCTGGCCTCGCGGGTGCTGGGGCGGCGCGTGCGCCTGGCGATCGGGTTCGGCACGCTGGCCGGTCTTCTGGGGCTGCACCTGCTCAACACGTCGTGGCCGGAGCCGGTGCAGCGAGTTGATGGCGCCGGTGCCTGGCGGCAGGTGAATCGGGTGACGTGTCCCGACGCTCTCAGCGACCGGGCGGCCTGCATCGAGGTGCCGAACAGCACGGCGGCGGGGAGCAAGTACGCGCGCGTTGTCGGCGTTGGCGATGTGACGTACGCGCGTGTGCAGAGCAACGCGGCCGGGCGCTTGGTGACGCGCAGGGACTGCGTGATGCTGATGTTCGAGGGGACAAGCGGGACGCCGCTGCGCCTGCGTCCGCCGCTGATGAACGCCTGCGACGTGGCCGACAGCACCGACCGCGTCATCGCGCTGTGGGTGAGTCCGCGGCTCGAGCATGAACGGGCGGGGGAGTGGACGCCGACGCGCGCCGGCGTGTGGATATGGCCGGTGTGGCCGTTCCAGGCGTACCAGCCCATGGTGCAGGTGGCGGCGGGGGCGCTGGCGTTCGTGGTGCTGGTATCGCTGATGTTCGGCGCGGCGACGTGGGTGATTCCCGCCGGCTATCTGGTGATGCTGGAGATCGTGGCGCTCGGCGTCGGACTTCGCGGGCCGGGGTGGTGGGAAGTTGCCTGGGCGCTGCTGGCGTGGGGACTCGGCGCGGCGCTCGTGCGCGTGGATGCATGGTGGCGGGGCGACGAGCCCGGCGCGAACGCCGGCGGACCCGTCGTGCGCGCGGGAGCGCCCGGCGCACCTGGCGGTCCCGGCACAGCCAGCGCGCTATGACGGCACGCGCCCCGTCCAGCGCAGGACGGCGCACATGCACCGGTGGAATGGGTCTACCGGCTCGCAATACATGAGCGGGCAGCCGCCGACGATCGGCTGAACCCCGAGCCGCTCGGCCTCCGCAACCGCCTCGGCCGACACACTGCCGTCGCCGATGGAGCGATGGAACCAGACGGCGCGCACGCCGCGCGCCGCCGCTTCGCGCACGAGCGCAGCGCCGACTGCGGGGTGCGCCGCCATCATGAGCGCATCCACCTCGCCCGGAATGGAGGTCAGGTCCGGATAGCAGGTCGCCCCTTCGAGCGTCGCCGCACTCGGATTGACGGGCACGACGTCGTGCCCGCCGTCGCGCAGGCGGCGGAAGATGGCATTGGCCGGCTGGCGCGGGTCGCGGGAGACGCCGGCGACGGCGATGCGGCGGGCGCGCAGGAATTGCTCAATGGATGCGGGAATCGTTGGCATGGATTGACGCTGCGCACGCGCGGGGGGTGACGCCAGAGGGGATCGGGTGTCTCAACTAACCGCTTAGTTGACAAAACGGGCGGTAGGATGAATCTTGAACTATGGGCATAGTTCAAGGAGCCTCCTCATGAAACACTCGTTGGGCGAACGCGAACTGGATATCATGGCCGTGCTGTGGCACGGCCAGCCAAGCACGGTCGCCGAGGTGCGCGAGGCGATTCCCGCGCCGCTCGCGTACAACACGGTGCTCACCATTCTCCGCAACCTCGAGGCGAAGGGCTTCGTGAAGCACCAGGCGGAGGGGCGTGTCTTTCGCTATGCGCCCGCCATCAGCGAGGAGGCGGTGCGGGGCACCGCGGTCACGCGCCTCATCCGCAAGTTCTTCGGCGGGTCACCGCTTGGCATGGTCGCGCACCTCGTGGAGCACGAGGCGCTGTCGGCGGCGGAAATCAAGCATCTGCAGAAGCTCATTGACGCGCACGGCGAGAAGGCAACGAAACGGTCGCGCCGGGGGAAGCCATGATGATCATGTGGCTGGCGTACAGCCTCGTCATCGGCGCGCTCATCGCCGTCGCCGCGACGTTGGGTGAGCGCGTGGCGCTCGCCATTGGCTGGACGACGCGGTATGTGTGGGTGGCGGCCATGCTGCTGATGATGGGATCAGCCCTCGGCAGCCTGGGATGGCGCGCCTACGCGGCCGAGCGCGCCACGGCCGACGCTTCTGTCGAAGCCTCGGCCACCGTAGCCGCCGCGCCCCGCGGTGCCTGGTGGGAGTCGCTCGTGCCGGGTGACGCCACCGCTGCGGGCGGCGACGTCGCGTCGGTGCTCGCGCAGCGCATTGGCGCGATGACCGGCCGCCTGGCCCGCTTCGACCGAACGGTGTTCGTCGCGTGGGCCCTGCTGAGCACCTTCGTTGGCGCACTCGTGCTGCACGCCACCCTCGAGGGGCGCCGGCTGCTCCAGGCATGCGAGGCGCGCGAGATGAAGGGAGTGCGCGTGCTCGTCACCGATGCCATGGGGCCGGCGGCGGTGGGCATGGGCGCCGCCGTCGTGCTGCTGCCGCGGTGGGCGCTGGAGCTCGAAGATCAGCTGCTCGATCTCGTGCTGCGTCACGAGCAGGAACATCTCCGGGCCAACGATCCGACCCTCCTGTTCCTTGGGCTGGTCCTCATTGTCCTGCTTCCGTGGCAGCTCCCGCTCTGGTGGGCGTGGCAGCGCCTGCGGCTCGCCATCGAGGTGGACTGCGACGCCCGCCTGCTGCGCCGCCAGCGCGAGCAGAGCGGCTACAGCGACACCAGGCGATACGCCCAGCTCCTGCTGTTGATGAGCCAACGCATGACACACCCGGCGACGATTGCACGGCCGCTCATCACAATGGCCGCGCCGATGCAGCCGGAACTCTCTCACCTCGCAACGAGGATTCAGATCATGACCCGGTCAAAGGGACGCCAGGCGTTTGGCGGCGTCGCCCTGCTGGTGTGCGGCATGGCGGCCACCGCTTCCGTCGCGTTTGCCATACCGCTGCCGCGTCCATCGGCCATGCCGCAGGTCGCAGCGCCGGTGCAGGGCGATGGCCGCGCCATCGTGCGCGTGACGTCGGTCGGCATGCGGGACGTGGAAGTTGACGGCAGCGGGAAGATCAAGGGCGAGATCCTGATTTATGCCACGGGCGATGCGAAGCTCGGACTCGGCACGGGCGCACTCAGGCCCCTCAAGGACACGCTCCACCTCAAGGCGATGCCAGCCTTCAGTGCTGACGTGACCAACGGCGAGGTGCACATCAAGCTCGTGGGATCCGACAACGGGGAGATTTCCCTCGCTGCGACTGTCAGCGGCGGCTCCGCCAAGAGCTACCGGGGCGAGGCCGCGCACCTCGTGCTGATGAAGGGGGGCGCCGGCATTCGGACGCTGGCGAAGGTGGCGCCGCTGTTCTTCGTTGACGGCGTCAAGACGACCGAGGCCGCGGCGATGGAGATTCCGAAGGACAGCCTCGCCTCCGTTGAAGTGCTGAAGGGAGAAGCAGCGAGCGCCAGGTATGGCGCCGCAGGCGGGCATGGCGTCGTGCTCATGAAGACGAAGCGCGCGGCGGCACCGGACGTGCCAGCCGCTCCGACGCCTTCGGCGAAGGCGACCGACTCCGCGAGCGCGTACTACGAATTCCAGGTGGAAGAGCCGGCACGATTCGCGGCGGGCACCGGCCGCCCGCTGTATCCTGCGGTGCAGCGCGCCGCCGGCGTCGAAGCGACCGTCCTCGCGCAATTCATCGTCGGCACCGACGGCCTCGTGGAGCCCGGCAGCTTCCGCGCCATCAGCGGCACGATGCTGAGCACCGAAGGAAAGAAGGAGGTCGCGCTAAAGGCCGAGCACGAGTACTCGCCCTTCGAGCTGGCGGTCAGGGACTGCCTGCCGACCCTCCGGTTTACGCCCGGAAAGCGCGGTGGCGTGCCCGTGCGCCAGGTCGTGCAGATGCCGTACGTGTTTGCGATTGCGAAGAAGTAGCGCGGAGCGGGGAGCGGGGGGCCGGGTCTGGGGGCGGCGGGTTGCCGTGAGTCGAAAGGAAAGTCCACAAACCAGGAGTCAATTGACCGAGTGACTTTCAACAGGATTCCATTCCCGCGCACGAGGCGTTTCCTAGCCGACGACCACGAGAGCGCATGCCGCAACGGCCCTTGGCGACTGATTTCGAGTGTACGGACGGCGCGGCAGTCCGGTGCAGGATGTCGCTCACAGAGTCACTTATCTGGGCGTCTACCAGGCAGGTGAGCTTACCATCAAGCGACTCATCGACGACTGCCCACTGCAAGGCGGCCACCAACGTTGAACTGCGCGAAGGCGCCAGGGGGAGCAGCAAACCGACGCCATTCGCCAAAGTAGGTGACGCGATCACGACGCACGTCACACCCAATGCCAAAGAGCGAACCGATGCGTCGCGGATGAGATGGCCGGAGATTGTCGGGGAAGTTGGTATCGTAGGTCTGTGCCACGCCGCCAACAACGAGGTATGGAGACCAGTGCGCCCCGGCCGGAGCAAGGCGGCCAGCCAACGCTACGTCTGCAGAACCGATGCGGCTGATTCGGTGCTGGCCGACGCAAACAGAACCCACGAAGACGCAGCCACGCACCGCATGCCAGTGAGTAGAAAGCGTGCCTCGCAACGCGAAACGCCGAGCAGGAAGTGACTGCTGCACGACAAGCCCAAGAGAGGCGCCGTTTGCAAGCCGCGTAGCATATGCGCCCAAGGCCTCGCCACCGCCGACGAAGAGGCCGATTGATGTAGGGGAAGGTGCTGACGCTGACTGCGCCCGCAATGCAGTCACCGTCCAGCCGCTGAGCAGCACAAGGACCATTCGCGGATATTTCATTGAGAATGACATTCGCTAGACCCTGCTCAAATAGTGTGCGTTGAGGAAACAGAAACTCCTGCGGGAAAGGCGCATGCGGTCACCGTCCAAGCTCTGCTTGTCAACTCGTTCCGGTTCGACTGGGGCGCACTGGCTTGTCATTGCACCGTCGGACCTCATGCGAGAGCAATAGTGAGGGCCCCGCCGCCGTTCCCGCCAAACTGCGCTCGACCATTTGGTTCGAGGCCTGGTCCGCCGTTTTTCATCCAGTGTGATGCGCCGGCTGAATGAGAAACGGGGGACCAGGCCGAGCTGCTAGGACTGAGCAGCTACGACCGGCAACTCGAATTCGCTAGTTGCAGTTCACGGACGCCCACCGCGCCTGACGCTCATCCATACATTCCATCCACTTGCCAAGACACCCGCAAATAGCAGCGTCAGTCCGGCGAACAGCAGCCAGGTGAAGTAGTCTTGCGGGCCGGCGACGAAGCGCAGCGCGGCACAGCCAACCAGAAGTACGCCGGCCGCATGAAGTCGCAAGCTCAATTTGCTCGCACTCGATTGATCTTTGCGCGCAAGACCGACAAGTACCAAGGCCAAGACGAAGCTCAGCAGCGGTCCGAGGATACCTACCGCGAGGCGATGCATACATTGTCTCCGCTACGGAGTAGGAAGGGGCGGCGTCCTATGCTCTTCTTCGCAGGCCCTCTCAAATTCATATGCGACCCAAGCGCCGCCAATCAGCCCACCCGTCGTCATGATAGACCTGAACATCTTTATCGGATTCTTCACCACAACGCCCCAAGACAGTGACTCTCCGGCTCCGTATGCCACCGCGACGGCGGCGGCCACCGTCGCCGCGTGATAACCGCGACACGCTGGGTGTACTTCTTCACTGGAGGCCTTGAAACTCTCGACCCCGACCAACGCTTTCATGCTGCGCAGTGCGACGCCTCCCCAGAGCGCGTGCGATGCCGCGATGACCGCGTCTCCTTCCGCAGCCTGCGCTGCAATCTCCGGACGTACGGACTCGCATCGAACGCCAAGTCGACCTCACCGCCACACTCGACAGGCGTATACTCAGGCGGGGTACAAACATATCTGTCGCACGGGTTCGGCGCGATCTCGAACCGTCCGGCCACCACTGCCGGTCTGCTTGTTGCCACGATCTTGACTGTCCGTACGCGTGCACCTGATGCTAGCGGGTACTCTTCGCGAATCTCGCGACCAGTCTGCCCCAAGAGGATCGTCTGCCGGATTGCTACTGCGAGATGACCAGGTGCGACATTGGACGCGCTTCGAAGTGCCGCCATCACCGCAGAAGCATTCCCGGACTCAGAATCTTGAACGAGCCGACGAAGCGCCTTCAGTCTGAGAGTGATTTCTGGCGAACGACGATTGCGGTCAAGTAGTTCGTCTATCCGTCGAAGGGTCTCGCTGGCGGTGGGAGTCGGTGTTGTTTGCGTGCTGAGCGCGAACGGCGTAGAGGAACGAACACCACCTGCCGCCGTCACCAATTCCAAGCGACCGCCTACTACGCGGTCCGAGCCAGCCTGCCCAACAGTTCGCTGCGCAATGCCATCCGCAATTCCAGCAAGCTCGCTTGGTTTCGCGGGCACATCAGACTACGCACGCGATTATCAGACTTCAGTAGCGTTTATCGGACTTTATTGCCCTGCAACAGGTGTAAGGCTCAGGCGAAGTCTGAAAACGACACGGTAGCGGAAACCAGTGTCCAGCATGCATTTACGTTCAAGGCTATGCCGCCCGAAAGCCGGCGCTGCTGAGAAGTCTCGATCCGCCGACACAAGATGAATTGTAAACACAAGCAAAACAATGACTTAGCGTTCGTGGGCTTTGGTGTGCTCGGGAGTTACTGTGCTGCGCTCCGCTCGGCATCGTTCTCAGAATTTCGCCGCAATGCCAGCCCGCATTCGTAACCTGTCCGCATGACGTCGCCATCAGACATTGGCGGTCAGTATCGGCCTGTATTGCCTTGCAACACATGTGGTGTTCCAGTGAAACAATGTTCCGAAACTGTTGGTCGCGTTAACGACCTGAACTGGCAGAGGTTGGCGCAGGCACGAGCTTCGGCTGCTGGCCTGAATGTCCGGAAACCACCCGTCCCTCGCCGCCTGAGTAGCCGGGCGAGCTTCGGGAATGTCTCTGCGGTGGACGTCAAACGCAGCTCGCCGGAACTCGCGTTGACTGAGAAGTCATGACCGACCTCACGCCGTCGACACCGGCCAGATTAGCGCGAGCTGCCCCGTTTTCGTCCCCGACAAATCGGAACGGAGCGATCATTGGGTAAGCGCCCAGATGCCAAGCGCGCACGTCGGTCGAGAGCGAATACGCCTAGAGTAGAATTGAGCTCGCCGTATCAGTCCCGCGAATTCAATCGACTTGTCCGCGAGCGAGTCTCCGAAGCTGTGCTGTCATTCCAGGCGACATGGCGGCGCTGCTCGACGCCTCGAACTCGTTGAAGTTCGAGTAGACTTCGAGCTGAATTGTCCGCCCTGGTCGACTCAAGGTCCTCACGAACCGCGAGATGAACGCCGCATTGAGCCGGGTCACTCCGTTGTCATGCTCGAACACATCCGGGTTGATAAGTACCAAGCGCTTGCATCTCGTGGATTTTGCGTGTCTCAGTATCCACTCACTGAAGAAGTCGGTTGGGGGCAAGCTGTAACCCCACACGACGACCTCTGAACCTTGGCCCATTTCGGCAGCGGCAAGCGTCAATAGTCGACGAGTAAGCGGTAGGTCACGCAGCCGCTTGTTCATAGTTGGCGGTATGATGAGCACCTCAGTTCGTTCGCGGCATCCCGAGCATACTGGTCGCGTCTTCGAACCGAGCATTGGGAAGACGGTTTCATGTGCCCTGCAGCCGGGATTCGTGCAGTAATACCAGTCAACCGATCCATGCGCCTTTATGAAGTACCCCACGTCTTCGGGCGAATGAACCGGCGGAGGAATGCTAGCGCCGTGTATTGTTCGTTCTCCCCAACCGGTCAACTGCATCAGAAAGCGATCGTACCGGTTCGACTGTCTTCCGAACTTCGGGCGCGCCTGCTCATTCGCCCCTGCGTTCGCGAGGCGTTCGACGCGACCGAACACATCATCGAGTAGCGTATCCCAGTTGAAAGTGATAACAGTGTCACGCGGACCAAGAGAAGCGACCATTCTTTTGTAGTGTCCCTGCAACGGCGGCGCGCTACTGCTCAGGCGTAGGAGTGTTGAACGAAGGAGGCGAAGAACTGCCTTCCGCGCGAAGAGCAGATTCGGTTCTGGTGACACCGCGATGTCGATTTCGAGCAACGACAGTACGTGCTCTAGATCAATCGCTTCGGCAGGGTTCGTGAGGTCACCGTAGAGCCGCTTCTTGAGGTAGCCCGCGAGTCCTTTCAGTTCCGGTTCGGAAACGAAGTCTTCCGTGATGAGACCCAGTTCCCTTGCCCTTCCGGGAATCTGCAGGAGAGTTGGGAAGTGGCCGTCGGTATCTGACACGGACGCGCCGGCTCCGATCACCCAGATTGCCTTGCGCGCACTGCTTGCATTGGTCTTCACGGCATCCTCATTAGCGGCGTCGTGACGTCTTTCTACGCGTCTAGCCTAAGCAAGTCACACGATGACAGAGCTTCCCGCAGAATCTCATGTCACTTCTACCGTTGCGGGTTTCGTGCCTACTTCGGGGAGACATCCGCCCTCAAAGCAGGAGGCCGGGAAACCGAGTCACCTGGAAGTGACGCGTTTAGGTCTGCGAGTAGCAATCGGAGGCTTGCGACGAGGGCATCCGCAAGTTCGCGCGTGGGGGGCGGTGCCGCCATCGCAGCGGCCGGGTGGATAACGTCCCGCCATCGTTTGAGGGCGGCGCCAAGGTCTTTGTGGTCTGTCGTGATCAGGCCAAGGTCCGCTGCCGCGCGGAGAAGCCGATCCGCGGTCGCAGACCGCATCCAGCTTGGGCCGCCGAATCGCTTCTGGGCTTCATCGGGGTGCCTGAGCATCAGGTCTAACAGGACCGCCTCCATGCAGCTTCCAGCTAGGAGGGCGGCCGATTTCCATGCCCCAGCCGAGTGGACGCGATCGAGTTCTATCAGGTCGCTTTCAAAGACAGCGTCAAGTTCTTCCGCAGCGAGTCGGTACCGTTGTGCCCGCAAGACACTCGACGCCGAATGAAACGGTGTCTCCTGCACGGGTCGCCCGAAACCGAGAAGTGTCGCTTCACGAATACGCTGTTCATCACGAGCGATTCGATCCCACACTTCTTGTGCCTGGGCGTAGGTTTCAACTCCGTCGAAGAACACTGCGTTGTCATTCAGGGAGAGTGAGAACCGCTTCGGTTCGTCCGGCGATGAAGAACCTCCATTCCAGGGTCCGTTTGTCATCCGCATCAATGCTCCCAGGCATTCCCAGTCGCGGTCCGAAAGGCGAAGCGCCGTGGCAAGCTCCTCGCCGGTAACGGCAACGGGACCCTGTTCGGTGTATCGCGTCGCCATCAGGCCCAGGGCCTTGGCAAGGGTATCTAAGTCTCCCGCGGCGGCGCCCACTCGCTCGAACCCTTTTCGCGTCAGGAAGCACTTCGGGTTCTGGGACTGCTCGCACACGATAACGTCTATTCCAATGTCCGCGGCGATCACGCGCACATTCAGCGACGGTCCGAGTCTCTTCTGCAAGTCGCGAACGAATGGCCAGGTTCCGGTAGCGCGGAGCGACGTGTAGACCTCGTTAAGGAGAGCTTCGTGTTCCACTCGGAGTGCCTCTGTTCATGATTGGCGAGAGCCGGCTCTGCTGACGTGATTACCCTGCCGATTTCCCGTACCAGTGTCCCTCGAAATCCCGCAACCCAAATAGGGGGACTTCGCGAAATCCGTCGATTCGGCGGGAGAATCGCGTATGCGTCACAAGCTTACCGTGTGTCGAACAAGCGAGGTTATGCCCTGAAGAATGCTGAACTTGCATGGCAGTTTGCAGAAAGTAAGCGTCGAATACTTAACAGCGGCCCGTTTGAGCTGGAGCCGAACGAACCCGCGAACCTACACGCGACAGTGCAAACAGGACGAAGCACGCCGATTGAGCGACACAATCCTACCGTTCACTGCCTTGCCCAGCTGGTTGGAGCCGGCGTCAGGAATCGTCGACAAACGCGGTGCAAGTAGGAATCGGCGTTTCTTCGGACACTCAAATGTATAATGTACATTAGCTATTGACGAAACTATGTAGATTCCGTTCGTTAGAAGCATGGGCAGAAGGCAGCAACTTGAAACGGTACCGGGCTACGGGAAGAGACTACGCGCCCGCCTGCGATCCGCACAACTTCGCCAAGTCGAGCTTGCGAGAGCAGCGCAACTCTCTCGTCAGACAATTGCGAACGCTCTCGAGGATCGCGTCTCCCAGCGTTCTCGAGACCGCATCGACGACGTCCTTCGGTCGCGCTCAGGTACAGAGGTCACAGGAAACGCAGAGGCAAGCGACACAACCTTGTTTGGCGGAAGGCCGAGGTCAGACACGTTGGTGACCGCGACGGATCTCATCCACTGGTCTGACCGCCGCGAATCGCAGGGCGAACTGCCACGACTGATCCGCCGCCTGGCGTCGATTACTAACCCGACTATCCACCATCTGTCATTTCGGGCAGGCGACGGTATCAACGTGCCGGGCCCAGATGGCATCGTCGAGGCGACGTCGGCAACGGCCTTTGTGCCGACAGGGTACTCCGTGTGGGAGCTGGGTACCGCCAGCAATCCGCAGAGGAAAGCGAATCATGACTACCACGATCGGACGCAGGCAGAAGGAAGCGCCGTCTCCGATCGAACATTTGTATTTGTCACGTCCCGCCGGTGGCGCGAAAAGGTCCATTGGGTCGCCGAGAAGGCGGCGGAGGGCGCGTGGAAAGACGTGAAGGTTCTCGACGCCGATGATCTCGAAGCGTGGATGGAGTCGGCCCCGTCGGTGCATCTGTGGTTCTCTCTTCTTGCCGGCAGCGTGCCCCTCGGCGTCCAAGATCTCGATCGCTGGTGGCGCAACTGGCGTGCTGCAACTGGCCCTGCACTATCGAGGGCATTTGTACTAGCTGGACGTAAGGAAGCGCAAGAATCAGTAGAGGATTGGATTGCGAACCCGTCCGCACCCCTCGGCATTCACGCCGAGTCTCGCGAAGAGGCTGTGGCGGTATTTGCCGCGGTGATCGAGGGGCTTTCCGATGATGTGCGCGATGCCGTGTCGGCGCGCGCCGTCGTTGTAGAAGACATCTCGGCTTGGCGGCACCTTGCCATTTCCCGAACACCGCTGATCTTCATTCCGCTGTTTGACGCGGATGGCGTACTATCGTCCGCTCTTGAGGTTGGCCATGCCGTCGTCATTCCGCTCGGACACGGCGACGCCGAGCGGTCCGGCGTAGTCACGGTCCCCCCGATTGCTCGCGCGTCCGCCGTGGATGCGCTCGAGGCCGCTGGCGTCGACCGCGACCGCTCCTGGTCGTATGCTTCGCTTGCTCGTCGCAGCATGACGGCGTTCCGCCGCACGATTGCCGTCGCTCCCACAATGCGCGTGCCCGCTTGGGCTCAACCGACCGTTGGACGATCGCTGCTACCGGCACTGCTTGTTCCTCGTTGGAATGACGGGCACGAAGGTGATCGACGGATCATCGAGTCGCTTGGGCAGGCGAACTACGATGAAATAGCCGAGCGCTTGAGTCCTTGGACGCGAGGCACCGATCCGGCGTTGCGCCATCGATTGGCGATCTGGTACCTGGTTTCTCCCGAAGACGCGTTCCGGCAGCTTCGTCGTTTTCTGAACGGCAGTGATGTGAAGCGATTCAGCACGGCAGCTCTTGAAGTGCTGAGCCAGATCGATGCTCGACTTGACCTGCCTCAAGAGAAGCGATGGATGGCCGGAATACTTCTCGAGAAGCCAGAGTATTCGGCCGTCGTGCGCGCAGCGATGGCTGGCACGCTGGCGCTTTTCGGGTCTCGCGGTGAGCCGAGATCATCGAACGACAGATACGATGCGTCGGAAGGCATGGCCGAGCAGGTGGTTGGTGAACTCCTCAATCGCGCCAACGCTGACTTCAGAATCTGGCAGTCTCTCGGCGATTGCCTGCCGGATCTTGCGGAGGCCGCGCCTGATGCTGTGCTCAGCGCGCTTGAGCGCGAACTCCAGCGGAATGACGAGCCGCTTCGCAGGATCTTCATGGATCAAGAAGGAGGTGGCAGCTTCTCAGTTTCGTCCCCGCACACGGGATTCCTTTGGGCGCTTGAACGCCTAGCTTGGTCCGCCGAGCTGCTTCCGCGGGTGATCCGTGTACTTGGCGAACTTGATCGAATCGATCCGGGAGGGCGCCTTGCCAATCGTCCACTCCGATCGCTTCGCTCGATCTTCCTGCCTTGGCATCCCCAGACAGGTGCGACGGTTGAACAGCGTATCGGCGTGCTGGAATCTTGGGTACGGGACCAGCCGGAGGCCGCATGGAAGGTCTTGGTAACAATGCTGCCCGAACTTCATGGAGTCGGAGAGTACACAAACGTCCCTCACTGGCGCGACTGGAAACCAGATTCTCGAGCTGACGTGACGCACGGAGACATCGCGAAGTGCGTCGCGGTCGCCGTTCGTTTGTTGCTCAAACTGGTCGGACTGAGCGGCACTCGATGGAGAGAGCTGATCGAAGCCTTGCCCATGCTGCCATCAGGAGAACATGAGGCAATCCTTGCGCACTTGCATTCCGTTGACGCTAACATCGCGAGCTCTGACGACCGAGTGGCGATTTGGGGGGCACTGCGGGCTCTTGTGGCGGATCACAGGAGCATGCCTGACGCTGAATGGGTCATGCCGCAGAAGCGAATCGACGCGATCGACCGTCTACGGTTGCGGTTCGAGCCAACCGACGTGGTGACGAAGTACGGGTGGCTGTTCTCATGGCACGCGCGACTCCCAGACGCTACCACCACCAGCGCCAATATAGGTGAATATCAAGCGGAGATTGAACAGCACCAGCGGACCGCGCTCGCAGAGATTGCGGCAGCGGAGGGCCCATCGAGCGTATTGAAAATCGTCGAAGTTGCAGACAATCCCCAGGCAGTTGGCTTCGTCGCGGGACAAATCAACTTGTTCGCACCAAACGAGGACGAGTTGCTCAAGACACACTTGCCAAGCGCTGATCGGAAGATGGCAAGGTTTGCGTTCGGCTATATCGCCGGACAGATGCGTGGCCGCGGCGATGCGACTGGCCCGGACTGGGTTCGTTCGACATTCGTCGAGACTGCTGGGCGCTGGCCGGCGGCAGCAAGGGCAGAACTGCTGCAGCTACTGGAGCCAGACCGGGAAACTTGGATTCTTGCTGAAGGTGCCGGTGAAGCGGTTGAGCGGGCATACTGGGAGAAGGCGTGGGTCTATCGAGTGCCCTCGGAGGACGCTGAAGAGGCAGCGCGGCAGCTCATTCGGTTCGGAAACGCCCTTGGTGCGGTTGAGCTCGTCGGCATGCAGCTTGCCAAAGCGTCCTTTCCATCGGTTCTCATGATCGAGGTGCTTGAGGCGGCGCTGCAGTCTCTGGAAGGGGGTTCGGTTCCAGGAAGCATGTTCGCACACAACGTTGAGCGCATTCTGGACACGCTTGCCGATCTCCCAGACGCAGACGAGGTGCGAATTGGACGATTGGAATGGGAGTTCCTTCCGATCGTCACGCGGCACGATCGCACACCGCGTATGCTTTCGAAGGTGCTCGTCCGCGAGCCGAGGCTCTTTGTCGAGGCGGTTTGTTTAGCGTATAGAGCCGAAGGTAATGCTGCTGAAGTGCATGATGGTGACGGCAGCGTCGACGGCGACGACGAGAGGGCTGGCGATCCAGACAATCGTGCTTACCGAGCGCACTCTCTCCTTCACTCGATCAGGTCGATTCCAGGAACAGGGGCCGATGGGCAGCCGGATTCGGAGGCACTTCGAGCCTGGGTGGACACAGTCACATGTGAATTGCAAAGGCATCGCAGGTTCGACATCGGCGTGCATCAGATCGGGCAGATGCTCGGCGCCATCAAGGTCTTCGACGCAGATGGGACGTGGCCCTGCACCGCCGTGCGCGATCTGATTGACGGGCTAAAGTCCGACAATCTCGAACGCGGCTTTTCGATGGGACTCTACAATAGTCGAGGTGTCATCATGCGATCGCCCACAGCCGGCGGAGGCTCGGAACGGGCGCTCGCAGAGCGGTATTCGGGGTTTGCTGCTGTGGTCAAACACCGGTGGCCACGAACGGCTGAGCTGCTGCAGCGGATTGCGGCCGGCTATCGGGCCGAAGCGCGGCATGAGGACCAGAGTGTCGAGCTCGATGAGGATCTTGGAAGTTAGACCATTCGCGAATTGCCGTGACCTCTATTGGCTTCTGGGCCCAACGATTTCTTCTCGCACTAACCGCTGGGTTAGCCAATGATGCCTAACATCACCCGCCCCATTCTACGGGACAGAGTCACGTCCACCGCGCTCGACCACTGGGCGTACCGGAACAAGGTGCAGCTCGACTTCAGCCGATCGGGCAAGCCGGTCGATAACTTGGTCTGCGAGGCCCTCGATGGCTCCGTGCGGCGTGAGTGCCTATCGCAACACTGGTTTGCCTCGATCGAGGAGGCCGCCGTCAAGTCGGAGCGGTGGCGTGGCGAGTACGACAACGACCGGCCCCATAGCAGCTTAGGACAGAGTGCACCTGCACCATTTGGGGGGCTGGGGTCTACGAGCCCCGCGGTCTGGAACGTCGAGCCTAACCCCGTTACTGGCTCCGCTTCAGGGAGAGGCGCCCCAACGCCGCCGACTCAAGGCCTGACTGACTCCGCTTTGGGGAGGCCCTCAGAACCCCCATCTACGGTCGGCGCACCAGCATGCTCTCTATCTCTCCACGATGGCCCGGAAAGACTCGGATGAGCCGATCTGTAAGCTCGTTGGGGGGAGCGGCCACCAGCAGTTCATCAAACAGGGCTGCGGAGATGCCGAGCTGGCGAGTGTACTTGTCAAGCACCGTCTGAGGAAACACGCCTAGGGACGCCGCGACAGCTCTCGTTGCATACGGACGTTCGAGCCCACCCCGTCGAACAAGGTGGATTACCGAGAGAATCTGCCGAAGAGCTTCGGGAGTTCTAGGGGGAAACTGGGGAAGCGATGCACTGCCTCCAGCCAAGGACCGGCTCTTTCGACGAGAGTTCGGATCATCCTCAAGATCGAGTAGCCGCCGAAGCGCCGAGTTGAAGTCGTCTATCAGCGGCTCGGCGGAAGTCTGGACTTTAGCAAAGACATCATCGTCGACCTTCACAGAGTGCCAAGTCATGTGAGCCACCGGAGAAGAAGACGGCCGAAACACTATGTTGCTGACATACTTAGCAAAGTACTGACAGTAATTCAAGTTCGTAAGTTCGCATTGCGCGTGGTTAGTCCGTTAGTCGCAGCTTCCACCCTCTGGGTCCTCGACCGCGTCAGCCGCAAACGTGTGACGATTTGAAAATAGCCTCGTCTAGGTATCAGACGTCTGTGTTTTTTTGCCCTTCGCCAAGTGAGCCTTGAGGACTCCTTATGAAGACCCTTGGTCGCGAACCTCGCAGCAGTAGGGTGGATCGCTACATTCGCAAGGATGACCCCTGGGGAGTCCGGGTGGCCATCAGCTACGCTCCGTACGTCGCCGGCATCCTCCTCGCAGTCGCAGCCCTGCTTAGAGCGTGCCAAGTCCACTGGTAGCTCGAAGAGACGTCTTGGAGCGATACAAAGGGCACAAAACGCGCGATGCCTAGTGGTTGGGGATAGCTCCCTCGGCCAAACACCGAAAGACGGCTCTCCTTGCGGACAGTACCGGGTTCGGATCCTAAAGTTTTCGTGGTCCGCTAGTGTCAGCTACTTCGGCGCGACCTTCGGCACCAAGCCCTGCCCGATGCCTGCTCTTCGTATCCAACTTGGTGCGCCTGATGTCCCGATGACGATGATCTGATGGAGTCGTCGGAGATGCACGGTGAAAGTGCGCACTCGCTTCCATAAAGCTCAGCGCAACGAGACATCGGGGCTCGATCGCTAACGAGAGTACAAGGAACGGGATGTCTAGCGCACTCTGGCTAACACGCCAGAGAATTCTTCGATCGGGGCAACGCTCAAACGTGAAGGCGCCGGCCGGCTCTTGGACGGGACCCGACACCATCCACCGGAGTCAGCACCGAGCTACTTTCGCGTTTGTTCCCGCCTCGTTTGCACGTCACAACCCGAAGGAAGCGCTTGACCGATCCAGGCGCGTGTCATGATACAGACGGTGGTTGGGGAGAGCTCACCGCGCTACCGACGCTTATTGAGAGCCTCGCGTGGCGCGCCATAATCCTAAGAGATTCTGACCATGCCAATGACACCCGAGGTCTCACTCGACACCGCCGCGTACCTCGACTCACTTCGAAGGCTGCCGGAGTCTGCGGCAGTCGCGTTCATCATCGCGTGTCACCGAAAATGCCTGACACTCGAGACAGGAGAGTCCGACCTGGTAGTGATTGATGCGCCTGAATTGCCTTCTCGCTACGACGGCCTCGTATCAACCGAGTTTGGTATCACAGTCCCAGGTAACATGGCGGTGTTTCGCTGTTCGGCGAGCGCGGCAACTGCTATTGAACTGTTCACGGATAGAACAGTCCGCGTTGATCTGCTCGGCTCGAACTGGCAGCAGGCGTGTGCGAGCGGTTCGCCTCATGTCGACTACATCGTGCAGGTGGACGGACAGCAACTGTGCCTGGACGGCGAGGATTATCGAACGCGCTTCTCACTTGCGACGGTTCCGCCGGGTTCGCCCATTCATGGTTACTTCAAGCCATCTCGCGATGAGGATGCTGACGAGGTAGCGGTGCCGGATGCGGTGCTAAGAAGACTCCCCGAGGCCCCCGTTCGGGACACTCCGGAACTGCGAGAACTAGGTGAATGCCATCACGCGTTCTTCTTTACCAACTGCACGGTAGACACAGCAGGTCTGCGAGCAGTGAGACTTGCCGACAACGTGCTATGGTGGGCTCCGCAAGCGTACCCATCTCTTGGTCGCGTCGCGGCGGAGCTCAAGGTGAGAAGTCCGGAGGGAACTTCAGGTCGCCCCCTGTCCGGCATCATAACGGTAGCATTTCCGCCAACGCTGGAACTTGAAGCGTATCGCGAGCACTTCAGAACCGCTCTAGAGCAGGTTAAGCGCCTGCGTACACTAGCCTGAATTTCCACGGACCACTTTCGTCCTAACAATACGTCGTGCGGGCCGCGTGTACCGCTCTGGCCATCGCCGCAGCGTGCCATTCCCCGTTAG
>JAJZRK010000250.1 GCA_021802745.1 bacterium | reverse complement strand
CCCTGGTGGAACAACCACACGCTGCGCTTGACCGCGTAGCAACGCCAGACCACTCGGTCAATGTTAGGGCAATAGTGGTCCGTGGAAATTCAGGCTAGCGGTCATCGAGACCACGGGCGCGCGCGCGGTCTGCGGGCCCGTGGGCGACTGCAACACCGTCCAGCAGAGTGAGTATGCGCGGCTCTTTGGGCTCCTCCCCGTGGGAGTGCTCGGCATGGCGGGGTATGTCGCCATCACCGGGCTCTGGTATTTCGGTTGGCGAGGCGACGGGCCTTCACGGCGCTTGAGCCGGCTCGGGGCGTGGTTTTCCGCACTCCTCGGCACCGTCTTCTCCGCGTACCTCACCTTCCTCGAGCCGTTTGTCATCGGTGCGAGCTGTCTCTGGTGCCTCTCCTCAGCCCTCATCGTGACCTCGCTCCTGCTGGTGCTGACACCCGCCGCGCGGCTCGACCTTGCATCCCTGCGCGCGCGGAACGGGACGCGCGGCGCCTAACCGTGCTCGCCCGATGGCGGGCGAGTGCCTACAGCAGCATGCGGAACGCGGCGATCGTTGCGATTCCCGCCAGCAGGAGCGCAGATTGCGCGGCCAGCGACCGGAGACCGAGCTGCCGGCGCAAGTGCGGCACGAGGTCCGCCATGGCGACATAGATGAAGCTCGCGGCAGACACCGCAAGAAAGAACGGCGTCAGGAGGCGCGCTTCGTCGAGGAACAGGTACCCGAGGAGCGCGCCGGGCACGGTGGCGGTGGAAGACAGGAGGTTATAGGCGAAGGCACGGCGCTTGCTGTAGCCGCCGTGCAGCAGAATCGCGAAGTCTCCGACTTCCTGCGGAACCTCATGCGCGATCACGGCCAGCGACGTTGCGACGCCGAGGGGAACGGACGTGAGGAACGCCGCGGCAATGGCGACGCCGTCGAGAAAATTGTGAAAGGCGTCTCCGAGCAGGATCACCGACGCGGCCCCGCGGTGTTCCTCGCACTCGTCGTCGTGGCAGTGCCGCCAGATGACCAGCTTTTCGAGCACGAAGAACAGCACGAGGCCCGCGAGGACGTTGGCCGAGACGGTGGTGGGCGCGGCCTGCCGGAGTGCCGTGGGAATCATCCCGAGGAACGCCGCGCCGAGGAGCGTGCCGGTGGCGTAGCTCAGCAGGCACGGCAAGAGCCGCTTTCGCATCGTGTCCGACGCGACCAGCACGACGGCAGCGCCACCGATCGCCCCGATGCTGCCAAGTACGCTGAATCCGAGCATCCACCAGAGGAGCATTGGCGTCCTGCCCAGAGGGCATGTTGCGTCGCGGGGAGCGACGACGTGTCGTGCGGGGCGCCGGCTGCGCGCCCCGGACGATCCTCAGTCGTATGTCAGGCGGTTCTCCGCAGTATACCTCCTGCGCGTGCTCGAACGGCATGCCTCACGACGGCTGCATCGGGCACCCGCCGTCCTCTTCCTCCTGCTCGAGTTCCCGCAGGAGCACGTTTACCGTCTGCTCGACCAGCGTCTCTACGGAGACCCCCTGGCGCCGCGCTTCCTCCTGGTAGGCGCGCAGGTGGGCTTCCGTGATCTCGGCTTCAATGCGGATCTTTGGCATCAGACACCCGCCGGCACGGCCTTGTGCCCGTAGCAGAGAATGCCGCCATGCCCTTCCTGGCGGATGAGGCGAAACTCAAGCGCCACCGGCAGCCCGGGTTTGACGTCGGCGGGCTCGCAGTCCACCAGCTGCACCATCAGGCGCGCCCCCTCGGGCGTCTCGACGATCGCCACCGCGTACGGCGTCTCCATCGCGAACTCACTGGGTGCGACGTGCACCACCGTCGACGTGACCACCCGGCCTTCGCGCGTCAGCGTCGTCTTCTCGAACTCGGTCCCGCGGCAGGTCGGGCAGACCGCGCGCGCGGGGTAGCTCACCTTGCCGCAGGCGCGGCAGCGCGCCGCCTCGAGGCGAAAGCGGCTCGGGACCTCTCTCCAATACCGAGGACTGGGCATGATCAGACCCCCTCGAAGATGTGAACGATCGAACTGGCCCCCGAGCCGCCCATGTTCTGTGCAAGCCCGATGCGCGCGCCCTTCACCTGCCGCGCGCCGGCCTCGCCCCGGAGCTGCTCGCAGAGTTCAATTGCCTGAGCAATACCTGTCGCCCCGACGGGATGCCCCTTCGACTTGAGGCCGCCGCTCGTGTTGACGGGAATGCGTCCGCCGAGCGCGGTCTCGCCTGTGCGGGCCGCGGTGCGGCCCTTGCCAAGCTCGACGAGCCCCAAGGCCTCGATGCAGCAGATTTCGGCGATCGCGAAGCAGTCGTGCACCTCGGCCAGCTGCATGTCGGCCGGGGTGAGGCCGGCCATGGTGTAGGCGCGTTGCGCGGAGAGCTGCACGGCATCGAGAAAGGCGATGTCCTTGCGGTCGGCCAGCGCCATCGTGCCGGTCGCCAGGCCGCTCGCGCAAATCCGGACCGGGCGGTCGGTGTACTGCTTCGCCTGGTCCAGCGGGCAGAGCAGCACGGCCGCCGCACCATCGCTCACCGGCGAGCAGTGCAGAAGGCGCAGCGGATCGGCCACCATCGAGGACTGCATCACTTCCTCGAGTGTGACCTCGGCCGGGAACTGCGCCCTGGGGTTCAGCGCACCGTGACGATGGTTCTTGACCGACACCCAGGAGAGGTCTTCCGCAGTCGTGCCGTGCGTCTCCATGTGGGCGCGCGCGATCATCGCGTACAAGCCCGGGAACGTAATCCCGTGATACGCCTCCAGTTCCTGGTCCGACGCGGTGGCCAGCACGTCGGTCGCGTCGGCGCCATCGGTCATCTTCTCGACCCCCGCGGCCATCACGAGGTCGCTCATCCCCGAGGCGACCTCCACGAACGCCGTGCGCAGCGCCAGGCCGCCCGACGCGCAGGCACTTTCCACGCGGCCGGCGGCGACCCCCGCCATGCCGAGGTGATCCACGAGCAGCGGCCCGATATGCTCCTGCCCCACGAACTGGCCGGCCGACATGTTGCCGATGAACACCGCATCCAGGTGGTCGGCGCGCGCGCTGTGCAGCGCCTCGCTGGCGGCCTGCACGAACAGGTCGCGGAGGCTCGCCTCCCACAGCTCGCCGAATCGCGTCATGCCGACGCCTACGATCGCTACGTCACGCATTGGCGTTCCTCAGTCGTTCAGGATGATCTTCTCGCGATAGCTCGCGTACTGCCCGTAGGTCAGGTAACGCGTCGGATGGTCGAGCATGGACCGCACGGTCCGGGCGCGGCCGCGGCGCTCCGGCAGCAGCGCCGTGGCCTTGAGCACGAACGAATCGCTCGCCGCCCCGGAGCCAAACGACGTCACCAGGATCAGGTCGTCGGCGGCGGCCACGTCGAGCACCGCCGCGAGTCCGGTGGGTGACGATCCCGAGTACGTGTTCCCCATCGTCTGCACGAGCCAGCCGGTCTCCAGCTGCTGCTTCGTGAATCCGAGCGTCTTGCCGGCGTTGAGCGGGAACTTGCCGTTGGGCATGTGGAAGACGGCGTAGCGAAAGTCCTTCGGCTTGAGCCCGGTCTTGTCGAGGATGCCGCGCGACGCCGCGAGGACGTGCTTGAAGTAGGCGGGTTCGCCTGTGAAGCGGCCCCCGTGCCGTGGATAGAACTGGCCTTCGCGGCGCCAGAAGTCGGGCGTGTCCGTGGTGTAGCTGAATGTCTCGAGTACGTTGGCGAGCAGCGCCTCACGACCGAAGAGGTACGCGGCGCCGCCCGCCGACGCCGAGAACTCGAGCGCGTCGTTCGGCGCACCCTGCGACGTGTCGGCGCCGATGCCCATGGCGTACTCCACGCGACCCGACTCTACGAGGCCGAGCGCCACGAACATCGCCTCGGTCCCCGCCTTGCACGCGAACTCGAAATCGGCCACATGCACATGCGGGCCGATGCCGAGCGCCTCGACCACGACGGTGCCGCTCGGCTTGACGGCGTACGGGTGCGACTCCGATCCGATGTAGAGCGCACCCACCCGCTGCGGATCGATCCCCGCGCGTGCGAGCGCCGACCGCCCGGCGGCCACCGAAATCGTGATGGTGTCTTCGTCCAGGCCGGGCACCGACTTCTCCCGCAGGAGCAGTCCCTTCTCGATGGACGCGGCGTCCCGGCCCCACTGGCGGGCGATTTCCTCAGCCCGGATCCGCTTGCGCGGTATGTACGCGCCGTAGCCAACAATCCCTGCCATCACAGCCTCCTCGACGGTGGGGGGGGGCCGTTCAGACAGTCGTTGCGTACAAAAGCGTAGCGCTTTTGGGGCGGCACGAACAGGGGGGAATCCCTCCACGGTCACCCGGGGCGCAGTTGTCGAAGGTGCCGAGCCCGGGCGATCTTTCCCGGATGTCGTCGCGCGCGCCATCACTCAACCCGTTCCGGGTGCTCTCGCACTCCCCGAACTTCCGGCTCTTCTTCGCCGGGCAGACGACGTCGCTGATCGGCACGTGGATGCAGCAGGTGGCGCAGGGGTGGCTCGCCCTCC
>JAJZRK010000249.1 GCA_021802745.1 bacterium | reverse complement strand
ATCGATAAAGCCCGGAGCGACGATCAGACCCGTGGCGTCGATGACCTTGCCGGCCGCGATCTTTGCCTTGGCCGCGTCACCGACAAAGACGATCCGCTCGCCGCGAATGCCCACGTCGGCGACGCGTCCTTGCTTGCCGGATCCGTCGTAGACGGTGCCGCCCCGAATGAGCACATCCACGGAGTCGGCGCGCAGCGCAGCAAACGCCAGTAGAATCGGGAACAGAGTGTGCATAGTGCCTACTTCTTCGGATTGAGGATGTCGTCGATCTCGGTGTGGAGATCCTGCAGGTGCGCCCGCGTTACCGCGTTTGCCGCCTTGCCCGTGGCCGCCTTCACCTGCGCGTCAAGCGTGCGCAGTTCAGCGCGCAGCACGGCGCGCGCATCACTCGTTGGCCGCGGCGGAAGCTGGGTAATCGTTCCCGTCTGGCTGAACTGAATGCGCGGCGACGGTGTGGCCGCCAGCTTGGCCTTCACGGCTTCCACATATGACCGCTGCAGGGTGCGGCGATAGACGTCAATCGCCACCGCGCCGACGCTCAGCTCGCTGAAGATGCCGCCGCGCAGGTCGCCGAGCATCTCGACGAGCGGATACGCCTCGCCCGGCTTCGCCATCGCCTCGAACTCGATGAGGCGTGCCATCCGGTCGTCGTTCAGCAGACCGACGATCAGTCCGCGCTGCGCCTGGTTGATGCGCGTCACCGATCCCTCCGCCTCGATGCGGCGGAGAATCGCCGGATCCAGGAAGAAGGTCGGGGTCTTGAACGCGTTCTCATTGAGGAACTTCACCGCCTCGCGTTGGCGGACCGCGCTGACCGGTGTGAAGCGGGGCCCTGGCTGCGAGCCGTACTTCTCCTGTGTCTCGGCAGCCCCGACCACCGCCACGACGTGGCGAAGTTCGGTGGACCACTGCCCGATCAGGCGGCCGTAGAGCTCCTTCAGGTCTTCGTTGTCATCGAGCGGATTGAGCACCGCTGGCGCCACCATCGGCACGAGGCGCTTGATGTTCCTAATGCCCAGCCCCGTGGCCTTCACCGCATCGGCATCGCCCACCGCCTCGGTGTTGTTCCCCGGGTCGGCGCCGCCGTCGTCGGTCGTCGTGAAGCGGAACCACGGCGTCTGGTCCTGCTCGCGGGCCCACGCATCCAGCGTCGCGCGCTCGTCATCGGGGGACTTCGCGCCCGGAATGGGCGTGTAGCCCCAGTGCGTCATGTACACGTCGTATGGCCCCTGCTTCGGAATCAGGTCGCCGAGCGCGATGCCGTCTTCGGGCTGGGCCACGTAGTTGAATCGCGAGTAGTCCATCAGCGTTGGCGTGTGGCCGTTCTTCGCCACCCACGTTCGCGACCGGACCGAATCGACCGGGTACAGCGAGCTCGCCTTCATGTTGTGCGGGAAGCCGAGCGAGTGACCGATCTCGTGCGCGATGACGTACTCCATCAGGCGTCCCTGGAGCGAGTCGGGGAAGGGAAGCTTCTTCGCGCGCGGGTCGAGTGCCCCAACCTGCGTCCAGTACCAGTCGCGGTTGAGGTTCATCACGTTGTGGTAGATCTGCAGGTCGGCCTCCATGATCTCGCCGGAGCGCGGATCGTGGATGTGCGGACCGACTGCGTTCTCGATGGTGCTCGGCAGCCAGCGGATCACCGAGTAGCGTGCGTCCTCGGGTGACCAGTCCGGATCCTCGGCTGCCGATGGCGCGTCCTTGGCGATGATGCCGTGCGTGAAGCCGGCCGCCTCGAAAGCCGGCTGCCAGCTCTCGATGGCCTTGCGCACCCACGGCTTCAGCCACTCCGGCGTCGCCGGGTCCACGTAGTAGACGATCGGCTTCACCGGCTCGCTGAGGGCAGCGGTCGGGTCCTTCTTCTCCAGGCGGTAGCGCGTGATGAAGCAGCGCGACTCCGAGCGCTGCTCGGGGCGCGAAAAGTCAATCGACGTCGTGCGGAAGTAGCCGACGCGCGCGTCGCAGAGGCGCGGCATCATCGGCTGCTCGGGGAGCTTCACCATGGACCAGTGGAGCAGGTAACTCTCGCTTTGGGGCGGGGCCTGGCCCGCGCCGCCCGGCGCGCCGCCGCCAAACGGACTCGGTGTCGGCGTGGGCGTCGCATTGATGGTGATCGTGGCCTCGGTCTCGATGTTCGTCGGGAAGGTGGCGACGCGTTCGAAGAAGGTGCGCGAGGCGTCGATCTGCCCGCGATAGCGCCGCAGGACGCTGATCTCCGTCGGCGGCGACGTGAACAAACGCGTCACCTCGATGACCGCGGCTGAATCGGGACCATAGCTCTCGACGTTGAACGCGCCGAGGATGACGTCGTAGTTCGCCGCCTCGACCGCCTTGGCGACCGACGACGACGGGTCAGCGATAATTGCATAGCTCACCGCCCGCAGCAGCACGCGATTGTCGCGCCGCTCCCATCGTACCACGCGATTGTCGAGGGCCTGGCCGCCATAGCCATTCCCCTCGTTGGTCTTGGCGATCTGCGTGACGAGGAGCATGTCCTTGCCGAGTTCGCCCTTGGGAATCTCGTAGTAGAGGCGCGACCCGATGCGGTGCGTCTTGAACAGCCCCGCCTTGGTCTTCACGTCGCCACGAATGACCGTGTTGTACGGACGCGGACTCGGTTCCGCGGCGGCACCACCGGGTCCAGCCGCGCCGGGCGCCCCGCCGGGACCCGGCGGGCGCACGGTGTCGGGGCGGGCCGCGCCGCCGGCGACGGCGCCAGCCACGTTGGCCCCGGCGGCGGCGCCCGGAGCGCGCGCGGGCTGGGGCGTGGTGCTTGCCGAGGGCTGTGTCGAGCAGCTTGCCAGCACGAAGAGGGAGACGACGAGAGGGATTCGGCGCACGATCGGTCTCTGGCTTTGGGTAGAAGGGAGGATTCTAGGCGTCCGGCTCGATGACGAGGCCGACCGGCAGGGTGAAGGCAGCAGTGCTCCCGACGGTCACGCCGTGGGCACCAAACCACCCCTGCTTCACTTCAATTGCGTACCGCATCGGTCCGACGTTGAACCCGCCGACCGGAGTCGTGGAATAGGGCGCCATATCGGCGACGAAGATGACCCGCCGATTCGCGTCGAGGAACGCGATGGAGAGTGGGATGGGCGTGTCCTTCATCCAGAACGCCCGCTGGCGGTCGTCGGCGAAGACAAAGAGCATCCCGCTGTCGGCGGCCATCGTGGTGACGCCCATCAGTCCCTTGGCGCGCGCGGCGTTCGTGGCGGCGATGGCGACGGTCACCGTGGCGGTGCCGAAGGTGACGGTGTTCGGCACAACCGGCCGAATGTCGGTGGGGGAGTCGCCGCGGCAGGCGAGGCCGGCGGCAACCAGCGAGAGCGCAGCGACGCCGAGACGAGAGAACCGGGCGGACATGATCCCCTGAAGATGACCGCCGGCGCGGGCGACCGCCACGTCAGCGCGGCTTCCGCGCCCCCTTCTCGCCGAGTGGCCGCTCGCGCGGCAAGCCGGTCTGGATGGAACCGTCGCCAAACCGCTCGCGCACCCGGTCCACGGCGCGGGAGAGCGCGCGATCCCGCGCGCTCTCGGGCGCGGCGCCCCCGGTCAATGCGGTTTGCACCGCACCCGCGGGGCCGCGGGGCGCCGTCGCCGGCTCGCCGAACAGCTCGCGCTGTTCGGCGTCGCGCGCCGGGGAGAACTTCGACAGTGCCACGCCAGCCAGCCGCACCGGCGCCGTCCACCCGTGCCGCAGCGCGTCGAACAGGCCGCGGGCCGCCGCGGCAATGGCCGCATCGGACGAAATCGGGGCGTCAAAGGTGCGGCTCATCGTCCGCGTGGCGAAGCGCTGGTCGCGCACCTTCACCGTCACCGTGCGCGCCTCCTGCGCGTCGCCACGCAGGTCAGCCGCCACACGGTGCGCCAAGATCTGCAGTTCGCGATGCAGCGCCGCGACCTCGCTGAGGTCGCGGTCGAACGTCTCCTCGCGGCTCACCTGCTTGGCGGGGGTGCGTGCCTCGACGGCGGCATCGCTCTCGCCGCGCGATTTCCGCAGCACGCGGTACGCCGTTTCGCGTCCGAGCCACCGCGCAAGATCCTCCGCGCGCGCGTCGAGCGCATCCGACACCGTCACCAGTCCAACCTTCGCGAGCTTCTCCTGCAGCTTGGGGCCGATGCCTGGAATGTCGGCCAGTGCCAGCGAGCGCATGAAGGGCGCCACCGCTCCCTCCTCGACGACGAACACTCCCGTCGCGCCGCTCCCCGGCTTGGGCTTGGCACGCTCGGCAGCAAGCTTGGCGACCAGTTTGTTGGGGCCGGCGCCGATCGACACGCGCATGCCGGTTCGTGCGGAGACCGAGTCGCGAATGCGGCGCGCTGTTTCGGCGACCGGCTCGTGCTGGTAGAGTGCCTCCGTCCCCGTGAGGTCGAGATACCACTCGTCTATGCTGGCCCCCTCGACGACGGGGGTGAAGTCATCGAGCACGCGACGGATGGCGCGGCTCGTGTCGGCGCAGGCGGTGCGAGGGACCGGGACGCAGGTCGCCTGTGGGCAAAGC
>JAJZRK010000248.1 GCA_021802745.1 bacterium | reverse complement strand
CGATCGGGCTCGCGCTGCAGCGACGCCGCGTACGAATGCCGGCCGACGATGTCGCTGCCGCCGATCCACGCGCCGTAGCTGGTGCGATTCGCGTCAGTCGTCTCGATGCTCGGCAGCCAGAAACGCGGCACGAGCTGGCGCAGCGGGCGATACGGCCGCACGGGGCCGTCGGCCGGCGTGGCGGGCGGCAGCGGTTGCGCGTCGGGGATGGTGGGGAGGGCGCGCTCGTCGCCGGGTGTTGGCGTGGGCGCGGCGGCTTCCACGCGCACGAGCCGCTCGCCGAGCGCGCGCGTTTCGATGGCGACGAATCCGCCGCGCACCGGCGTAGGCGTGTCGAGCGATGTCGAACCGCCGGCGAGACGCTGCAGTTGGCCATTCGCGAGTGTCACCGACCAGACGGCGACGGTGCCGGTGGCGTTCACGCCAAAGAGCAGCGCGGCGTCATCGGTGGTCCACGCGGGTTCGTCCACGACGGCGCGCGCCGAGGCGAGCGTGCGCGGCGCGCGGCCAAGCGAGTCGAGCACGACAACGCTCATCTCGCCACCGCGCACCCAGCGCGTGGCGGCGATGCGCGTGCCGTCATGCGACCAGCGCGGGGTGCTCCAATTGGTGTCGAGGCTCGCCGTCGTGATGGGCGTGACGCCGCCCGACGCATCCACGCGCACGAGGCGTGTGGTGCCGGCGACCACCTGCACGGCGACGATGGCGCCGTCGCGCTCGCGCGCGTCGGGGGTGAAGAGGCGCGCGCCGTGCGTGATGCGATGCTCGCGGCCGTTGGTCTCACGCATCCAGAGGTCGGAGCGAAGGCGCCACGGGTCGGCCCAGTCGGATTGCGCGAACACGATGCGCCCGTCGGACAGCGCGACGTTGGCGTCGAGCGAGTTGCGGCGCGCGATGCGGCGCGGCGGGCCCTCGAGCGACGACGGCAGCTCGTACAGCGCCGTTTCGTCGCGGCCGTTGGACGCGGTGAACAGGATCCGGCCATCGGCGGCGGCCCGCGGGTAGCGCGTGACCCACGAGGCGGTGGTGAGGGGGTGGAGAGGTGTCTCGGCAAT
This sequence comes from bacterium, assembly GCA_021802745.1. Next base: position 3,479 of record JAJZRK010000248.1, on the reverse strand, counting down.
CTTGCTTCCGCCGTCGCGCACCGCGCGCGTGACGGAATCGGCGAAGTGCTTCCACTGCGCGGCGAAGGTGGTTCCGAAGGAGGCGCGCGCCGAGCGTTCGAAGCCCCACGGGGAGAGTCGACCCGACGAGCGTTCGATGAAGCGTTCCACGCTCCCGCTGCCGCCGCGTCGCTGCATTTCGTCCACGAGCATCGAGCCGTAGGCGTAGACCGTGGCGCCGCCGGGGAACTCGAGTTCCGACGCGGACCAGGCGCCGAAGCGCGGCAGGCGCTGTTCCACGCCCTTGGCGTTCACGGTGGGGACGAGCATGCGCCCCTCGATGCGACCGCCATCGCCGAGCAGCGACTCGTAGTGCACGGCGAGCCCTTCGAGCATCCACGACGGCGCCCACGCGTTGGGGAAGAGCATGGGCTGACGCCCGAAGACCCACTGGGCCGCGCGCCACCAGCCGCGCGTGCGGTCGAGGTGGAAGATGTGCACGAGTTCGTGCTGGACGACGAGGTCGAGCCAGTCGTCGCGGAAGCGCAGCGACCGCTCGTCCACGGGCGGGCGCGCGTACACGACCACGCGCGGCGTCGGCGAGACCCACGCGTAGCCGTTGGAGAAGTCGCTGTGGTCGGTGACGACGAGCTCAATGCGCCCGCGCGGCGGCGTCAGCAGCGCCGCGAGCTTGCCGTACGCTCGCTCGGCGCTTCCGGCCCCGCGCCGCGCGACGGGTTCGAGCGCGGCGGGGAAATGCACGTCGAAATGCGGCGTGCGGATGGTGCGCCAGCGCTCGTTGGGGGCTTGGGCGGAGGCAGAGGACGGCAGAGCAAGGCAGAGGACGGCAGAGAACGGCAGCAGGCGCGTCACTCGGAACGGTCGAAGCATTGGCGGCGTCATCCGTGGTCGGCGAGTGTCATTCATTGGTCGTGGTGGGGGACGGTATTACTGATTGCCACGGATTACGCGGATGGGCACGGATTAACACGTATCAAACAAAGAGAAAAGGGGAACAGCGTGGTGCACTTCGATCCTGCTCGGTGTGCTGAGCCAATCCGCGTCAATCCGCGGTTATCCGTGAAATCCGTGGCAAGTAGTTGCAGTTCATGCAGGGTGGTCACGAACAGTCTTACTGATTGCCACGGATTACGCGGATGGACACGGATTGACACGGATTGACACGGATCAAACAAATAGAAAAAGGTGAACGGCGTGGTGCACTTCAATCCTTCTTGGGGTGCTAAGGCAATCCGCGCGTATCCGTGAAATCCGTGGCAAGTAGTTGCCGTAAGTCCTCATCGAGCCACAAGCCCACGGAAGTACTCTTCGAGGCCATCCACGATCCCCATGGCGTACGCCCGCTGGAATTCGCGCGTGCGCAGCGCGGCTTCCTGTTCGGGCATCACCACCCACGCCCCTTCGCAGAGCACGGACGGGAACCACGTGGCCCGCGCGACGGCGAGGTTGTTGAAGAAGATCCCCTCGTCGCGCACGCCGAGGTGGCGCACCATCCGGTCCTGCACCAGGCGCGCCAGCGGCTCGCTCTGCGGATGGAAGAAGAAGGTGCCCGAACCCCGCGCCGCGGCAAACGGATTGGCGCCGTCAGCGAAGGCATTGAGATGAATGCTCACGAACGCCTCGGCGTTCTCGCGCCGCGCCTCGATGGGACGCGCGCCAAGGGCCACGGCATCGGCGGTGCTGCGCAGCATCACCACGCGGGCGCCGCGCGCCTCGAGCAATTCCTTGAGCTGCTCGGCGATGGGGAGCGTCGCCTCCGGTTCGCGCAGCCGCGTGGGGCCCATCGCGCCGCCCGGCGGATGCCCCGCGTCCACCGCAATCACCCGGCCGCGCAGCGGCGCGGTGGGGTCAATGGGCGGGAGGTGCCGCACGCGCAGCACCAGCGACCCCGCGCGCCACATCACTAGGTAGCCCACCGGATGGTGCCGCAGGTCCACGTCGAAGCGCACGCGATCGTCGCTCACCTGCTCGTAGCGCACCAGCTGCACCATCGGGTCGCGCGTGTCGTAGCGGATGATGTCGAGGTTGGCGCGCGCATTGTACACGGTCAGCGACAGCCGGTCGCCCGCCTGGTCCACGGCAAATGGCGCCCGCGTGCCCATCGAGAGGACGATATCGGTAAAGCCATATCCCATGACGGCGCGCGCAGCCGAGATACGGCGCGGGCGCGCGACCGCGGCCGCCTTGGACGCCCGCTCCGCGTCGCGGGCGCCAGTGCCGTCCGCAACGCCGTTGGCGTCCACCCACGCCTCTAATTGACTGTCGAGTCGAATACGCACGCTGCCGCCCAGCCGCCCCGTCGCCTGCACCATCGTGCCCGGCAGGAGGAAGTACTTGTAGGTGCCGCCCGCCACCGGTCGCGCCACGGTCACCATGTCGGTGTCGCTCTGCGCGTACTCGTTGGTGTTGGCCAGCATCACCTCGCGCGGATAGTCCACGGTGTCGAGCACCGCCGCCGGACGCGGCGCCCCGTCGCGCGCCGGATACCGCACGCGGCGCACCGCCGTGGCCGTCTCGCCCGTGGGGAGCGTGGCGCGCAGCGTGTACGCCGTGTCGGCCGGCACCGGGAGGAAGGCCATGAAGGAGCCGTTCGGGTTCACCGTCACCGGCGCGTCGTTGATGGTGAGCGTCGCATCGCCGTTGCCCACACTGCCAAAGACAAAGGTGGATTCGCGGACCGCGAGCGTGTACCCCTCGGGCGGGTAGACCATGTCGGGCACCAGCGCGCCGGTGACCTTGGGAAAGGGCGGAAGCCCCGGCCGGGCGACCGGCGCAGGGGCGACCGGCGGCGCCGCGGGCGGGGCGGCCGCCGCAGGGCGGGCCGGCGCGGGGGCGGTGGCCGGGGTGGATGGTCCGCCGATGCAGGCCGTGGCGAAAGCACCGAGGAGGACGGCGCGGGCGAAGGCGGGGCGCGTGCGCATAGGCCGCAATATTACCCAAAACCGCCGCCGCGTGGTCCGTCCGATCCGCGATTCCCCGCCTAGCCGCCACCCCCTCCGCAATCCTATTATATGCCAGTGTCTCAGGGCGACCCTCTTGGAACGCCGACCTGGACGAGGATCAGCGTGAATCGTTGCGGATTTTGCGGGCGTGAAAACGAGGGCGAATCGCGTTTCTGCATTGACTGCGGAAAGCCGATCGTCGCGTCCGGCGCGCGTGTCATCGAGGTGGCCTCGATCCTGAGCCCTGGTGGCCTGCGCGCGTCGGTGTCGCCCGCCACCGGTGTGCCAGCCACGCGTGTGTCCGAGGCGGCCAAGCCCGGGCCCGGCGCCAAGCGCGGCTGCCCGTTCTGCGGCGCCTCCGTGCACACGGGCCTGCCCTTCTGCCCGCAGTGCGGCGGACGGTTGAGCAATGAACCGGCGCCAGAGCCGGCGCCACAGCTCAGGTGCGACGCGTGCGGCAAGCCGGTGCGCGCCGGCGACCAGTTCTGTCCGCGCTGCGGCGCCAAGCGAGCGGGCGCCACGCCACCGAAGATCGGA
>JAJZRK010000247.1 GCA_021802745.1 bacterium | reverse complement strand
TTCCGATCTACGCGACCGCCACGTCATACTCGTGGCCCCTGGAAGAAGTGCTGAACGTCTACCTGCCGCAGTTCTCCGGCATTCTGCACAACTACTGGGGACGCAACGGCATCCACCTGCACAGCGAATACCTGGGCGTCGTGGTGCTCATGCTGGCGCCGCTCGCGTTCGGCGCGGGCGGGGACGGGCGGCGCGGCTTCCGGCGCTTCTGGCTTGGCGTGATGCTCGTCGCGCTGCTGTGGGCGCTCGGCGGTTCGACGCCGTTCTTCCAGATCGTCTACGCCCTCGTGCCCGGCACCAAGTTCTTCCGCGCGCCGAGCACCATGATGTTCGTCTTCGCCTTCGCCATCGCGATGTTTGCCGCGCTAGGCACGGAGCGACTGCTCGCGGGCCGCGCGTCGGCGCGCTACGCCGTCGGCTGGATAGTCGGCGCGGCGGTGGTGGGTCTGTTGGCCACCGCCGGCCTGTTCACCGGGATCGCAAGGGGACTCGTGGTGGACCCGAGCCTCATTGACGTCGTCGAGGCGAATGCGGCGAACGTGACCGTCGGCGCGTGGCGCTCGTTCCTGTTCGTCGCACTCGCCGGTGGGTTGATCCTCGCCATGGCCAAGGGGCGCGGCACCGCGCGACAACTTGCCATCGCCTTGCCGCTGCTGCTCGCCGCCGACCTGTGGAGCATCGAAAAGCAGTATTGGATGTTCTCGCCGCCGGCCGCAAAGCTCTACGCCAGCGACGCCACCATTGCCTATCTCAAGCAGGTCAAGGAGCCCACGCGTGTGGCGGTCTTCGCGGTGCCCGACGGGAATCCCGTGGCGCCGCACGACCCGGAGCTGATGGGCGACGGGCTCATGGTGCACGGCATTCGCTCGGTGACCGGCTACCACGGCAACGAACTGGGCCGCTACCAGCAGCTCGGCCAGAAGGACCAGGGGTACAGTGCCCGACTGAATCCCTCGTTCTGGCAACTGATGAACATCAACTACATGCTCACCAACACCGACACGCTGCCCATTGACGGCGCCGAGCGTGTGGCGGGCCCGGTGACGAATGCCGCCGGCACCAAGGTATCGCTGTACAAGCTTGCCGGCGAGCATCCGTTCGCCTGGGTGGCGCCGGTGATCGCCAAGTACCCCGACAACGTGGTGCTGCAGGCTGCGTCGCTGCCAACCTTCGCCACGTACCAGGTGGCCATCGTGGACACGTCGGCCGCGGTGCAGGCGCCGCCGCTCACCAGCTTGCCGGCGGCGCTGGCCATCACCACGAGCACGCTCGACTACCGTCCGGGCGCATTTACGGTGAAGCTCGGCGCACCCGCACCCGCCGGGTCGGCACTCGTCGCCTCGGAGAACTACTATCCGGGGTGGACCGCGAAGGTGGATGGAAAGCCCGCCGACATATTCCGCACCGATTACGTGCTCATGGGCGTCCCGCTGCCGGTCGGTGCCACGACGGTTGAGTTTTCTTTCGACAACGCCACATATCACAGGGGGCGTACGGTGACGTACGCTGCCGTGCTCCTCAGCCTGCTGCTCGCCGCCGCCGGATACGCCGTGAGCCGCCGAACCGCGCAGGTCGCCAATGCCTGAAAAGGCCCTCATCATCGTCCCCACGTACAATGAGCGCGAGAACATCCCGACGCTCATTGGGCAGGTGCTCGAGAAGGATGCCCGCCTCGAGATCCTGGTGGTGGACGACAACTCGCCCGACAAGACCGGCGACCTGGTGGAGGAGATCGGGCGCTCGGAAAAGCGCGTGCACCTCCTGCGGCGGCCGGGCAAGATGGGGCTCGGCACGGCGTACCGCGACGGGTTCCGCTGGGCGCTCTCGCGTGACTACGAGTACATCTTCGAGATGGACGCCGATTTTTCGCACGACCCGCGCCACTTGCCGGAGTTTCTCGTCGCGGCGCAGCAGGCCGACTTCGTGCTGGGTTCGCGCTACCTGAACGGTCGCGTCACGGTGGTGAACTGGCCGATGAAGCGACTGATGCTCAGTTACTTCGCGAACATCTACGCTCGCATCGTCACGGGGATGAAGCTCTGGGACGGTACCGGCGGCTTCAAGTGTTTTCACCGGCGCGTGCTCGAGGCCATTGATCTCGACCAGGTGCGGTCGAACGGCTACGCCTTCCAGATCGAGATGTCGTTCCGCGCCTTTCACAAGGGATTCCGCGGCCAGGAAATCCCGATTGTCTTCACCGACCGTACGGTGGGAGACAGCAAGATGAGCGGCCACATCGTGCGCGAGGCCATCTTCATGGTCTGGCGCCTCAGGTGGTGGCACCTGACGGGACAACTATGAGCATCCCAAGCGGGCACCCGTTCTACAAGATGTCGGGGTCGGGAAACGACTTTGTCTTCTTCGACGCCCGGTCGGATAGTGGCGCGGCCCATGAACTCGACGATCCGGAGATGGTTCGCAAGCTGTGCGCGACAGGCACCGGAGTTGGCGCCGACGGTGTTGTGTTTCTGCAAAGCGATACGTATCAAGCCTTTAGGATACGTTACTTCAACCGCGATGGGAGCCTTGGCGAGCTCTGCGGGAACGCCTCGCTCTGCAGTGTCCGGCTGGCGCACGAACTCGGGATCATCGGCGACGGAACCTGCCATTTCGAGACTGACGCGGGGGCGATGACCGGCCATTTTCGCGACGGCCGGCCCGAAATTGACCTCCAGATGGTGCACGACGTGCAGGTGGAGACCGCCTTTGAGCGAGCGCCGGGCGAGCAGCGCATCGGTTTTGCCAACCCCGGCGTGCCACATCTCGTCGTGCTGGTGGACGACACGTCCGCGGTGGATGTCGTCGGCCGCGGCCGGCCGCTGCGGCTCGACAAGCGGCTGAAGCACGGGGCGAACGTCAATTTCGTGGCACCGCTGGGGGGTGTCGCGGACGAGTTCTCCATCCGGACGTATGAGCGAGGCGTCGAGGCGGAGACGCTGGCCTGTGGCACCGGAGCCGTGGCGTCGGCGGCGCTGCTCAACGCGTGGGGGCTGGCGGGGCGGGTCGTCAAGCTCCGCACCAAGTCCGACCGGACGCTGACCGTGACGCTGCGCCTCAAGGACGACGGTCACATCTGGCCGTCGCTGAGCGGCGAGGCGCGGGTGGTTTACCAGGGGCGGACCGCCGAGTTGTAGGCCAGGTTTACAGCGGGTTTACGGCGCCAGTGGCGCGGGGCGGGCGACTCGATCGCTCGCCCCATTGTCGTGCCGTGCAGGGTAGCGACACCACGGCAACATCAACTGTCCAAGTTCTATCTCGGCATTGAGATGGCTGTATCCACGTGGTTCTCGGTTATCCACCTCGATTAGTTTACATAATACATATTATAGGTACGTTTCGACCTGAAGTGAGGCTTCATGCTGTCCTTGATCGGAGACAGCACGGCCCACCAGTCGGGCGGATGAATCGCTTCGACCGTGCCTTCGCGTTCTCACCGGTGGGGCTATCCGGTGAGCATGTGCCGACGTATACTCGGCCTCGATGTCTCGATACCGGCTGCCGTCTCGCCTTCTCAGGATGCTCCTGAGCGCACCGTGCTTCGCCGTCGCGGCATGTTCTGCGAACGACCCCGTCGCGCCGCCCTTCAAGGTGGAGACACGCGTACTAAGCGTGGTTCCTGCGGACGCAAACTACCTGGCGGAGGTCCGCATTACGAATCACGGCACGACCGCGGTCTTTTGGCCGGAGGGGTGCCACTCCATCGAGCGACTGTCCGACGGACGGTGGGTGCAGGATCCGGTGCTCGCGGTCGGATGCGCCGCACTCCACACTGAGCGCCTGGACGCAGGCAATTCCGTGACACGCTCATTCGTGCTGCCGCGATACGCCATCATCGCGGCCGGTCTGGAACAAGAGACCTTCCGGATCATTCTACTCGTGCAGCCGAAACCGGGACATGACACCGCCGGCGCGCAACAGGTGCCGACATCGCCGTTCCGCCTGATGTAGGCTTGCGCCGACGGGTCAACGCACCATGATAGCGGAGACTCATGCCAGCCGTGATCTCGCACCTGCTCGGCACTCTTCTCGTTGCCGCATTGATGCTGGCCGTGCCCGCACGGGTCACCGGTCAGGCAACGACGTCCGATAGCACCGATGTCGCCGCATCACTCGTTCGCTACTTCAGGACGCAGCTCGATCGCAATCCGGCGTGCGGTGAACCTGGCGCTTGCCGCCAAGGGCTGCTGTTCGAGCCAGGTGTGACCGCCCTGGAACCGCATGTTCGACGGTCCATGCGAGACCTCCCCGCCGCCGCCGTGCGAGGCGATACCACCAAGCCGTACGTCGGCCTGCGAGTGCACTCGCTCACGTTCACCGCAGACTCGGCGAACGTCAGCATGCGCGAGCTCAGTCTGCACGACCGGTCACGCTGGTCCGAGTTGGAAGTCTCGATCACGCTTCGTAAGAATACGTCCGGCCGGTGGGAGGTCGTCTCGCGACGACGCGGGCGGATCCTCGATTTCGTAGTGCCGCCAACCTGAGCACCAGTCGGGAGTTCACGCGACGCGACAGCCACCAACCAACATGCGCAGGTGAGGC
>JAJZRK010000246.1 GCA_021802745.1 bacterium | reverse complement strand
CTCGGCCTCCAGGATCGCGTAGATGGATTCGGCGCTCTTGCCGGGAAAGCGGGGATCGACCGAGCCGCCGCCGGGCAGGCGGAAGCCGGCCGCCACCAGTTCCGGGTCGATGGCGTGATCGCAGGCCAGGTTCCAGCGCTTGGGATCGCGGGAGCCGCGGCGCACGGCGTGTCCCATCGCCGCGTGCATGACACAGTGGGCGAACACCGCCTGTAGCTCGGGAGCGCACAGGTCGCGCACCCAGTCGGGGTTGAACTCGACAGCGATGCCGTTGGTCCGCGCGGTCTTGATCTTGGGGTTCTCGCGCACCTCCAGCCTGAGCGCCAGCATGCCGAAGAACGGCTGGCCCAGCACCAGGCCGGTGCGGGCCTCGGTCAACTTCCTCTCAACATCCAATTGCATGATCTCGTCCTCCTGGTCCTCAGAAGCAGGCGCCGCAGGTGCAATGCGGCTTCGGTTCGACGCCGGACCGCCGGTTGCGGCAAAGCGGCGACGGATTGTGCGGCGGGTGGAAGGTGATTCCCTGCTCGCGCAGTTCGTCGCAGTATTTGCACTCGCCCTTGGGGGCCTTGTCGCGGTCGATGTCCTGTCCCATCACACCCTCCTCAGTTCACGTAGCCGCCCATCTGGGCGAGGATGGCGTCGGCCGCCGCCAGGGTGGCCATGCGCTTGCCCTCGTCCTTGCGGAGCGTGTCCGCGTCGTGCTGGCACAGGGTCTCGCGCAGGACGGCGACCATGTCGTCCAGCTTCGGGTCCTGGGTGAAGTTGAGCCGCGGCAGCAGGTCGACCAGTTCCCGCACGTTTTCGACCAGCGAGTCGCGAAAGGCGCCCTCGACCTTGTCGGTGTCGGGGTTGATGCGGTAGGCGCGCAGCCGCTCGGCCATGCGCCCGACCACCCCGGCGATGCGGCCATAGAGGTCGGCGGTGGCGTTCTCCGACGCTTGGCGCACGTCGCGCTCGATGGTGCGGCGGATCGAATCCGCGGTCTCGCCCGAGAGGTCGACGCGCAGATCCTGGGCATCGGGGAACGGGAGGAAGCCGACGCGGATGCCGAACAGCCGGCCGACGTCGCTGGGATAGTCGGCCTCGCGGTAGAGCGTGTTGAGCCGCAGCTTGGCGGCGGCCTGGATGCGGGGGAAGTCGGCGACGAAATCGGCCACGGCGCGGTCGAAGGAGTCCTTCAACTCGTACATCCGCTGGCGGTAGGTGATGAAGTTGGCCGTCGGCAGGACGCGGGCGCCGTCGTCAAGCCAGGGCAGGGTTTCGGTGTAGTGGTGGTCGCGGAGCGCCGAGACCGCCTTGGTGACGGCCTCCAGGTCCTTCTTGTCGATCAGCACCTTGTTGTAGCGGCCGGCGTCGGTGGCGACGCCGTGGGTGCGCGCCACCTCGGCGGTGACGGTGCGGTCGAGGGAGCGGCCCGACCACTGGGAGATGGTCAGGCGGACCAGCATGGCACGCGAGGAGAGGGCGGCGCGGTCGGCCCCGGAACGGGTGACAATGGATTGTGTGTTCATTTTTAACTCCTCAACACATAGATGGTTCAGATGATGGTGCCGTGGGTGGCGGCCCAGGTGGTGAAGGCGGGATGGGATTGCAACTTGGGCTCGCGCGCCATCACGTCGTGGATGCAGGAGGCGGCGTACTCGGCCGGCAGGCGCGCCAGGTAGGTGGTGACGCGGTCGAAGTTGGACTCGGTGACCCGCCGGGCCAGGGCGGAAGTGATCGCGTAGAGAACCGCCGGCTTGCCCTCGGGCACCTCGGCCGTGGCCGGCGCCATCAAGATCCCGTCGATGCTCGGCATGTCCCGGAACACGCGCAGGAACCCGGCGAATTCGGCTGAGGCGCCCTCGCCCACCGTGCCGCGGTAGATCTCGTGTTCGATGCCCAACGGCGCCTGGGACGAGGCGTCGAGGATCTCGGACACAAACTGCCAGGACCGCGGGGTCGGGAACGCCTTGTCCGTGCCCTGCGGGCCGCCCTCGGCGCGCAGCAGCTCGGGGCGGAAGCGCAGGAAGGCAATGACCTCGACGCGGATGCCGGCCTTGACCGCCCAGCCGCACCAGTCGCCCAGGTCGACCTCGTAGTCGAGATGCACCAGGCGGTTGGCCAGTGGGCTGGGCATCCGGTAGGTAACGCCGCGGTCGGACTCGCGGTTACCGGCCGCGATGATGTAGCAGTCCGGGGAAAGCTGGAAGTCGCCGATCCGGTGGTCAAGCATGATTTGATACCCAACCGCCTGGGTGGCGGGCGCGGCGTTATTGAATTCGTCGAAGAACAGCAGGCTCGGGCCGCTGGCCAGATCGGGCAGTTCCGCCGGTGCATGGTAGACGGTGCGACCGTTTTGGATTCCCGGTATCCCGCGCATGTCGACCGGCTCGCAGTAGACCATGCGGAAGTCGATCAGGCGCAGTCCGGCCTGCTGGGCGAACTGCTTGATGATGTCGCTCTTGCCGACGCCCGGCGGCCCCCACAGGAACGCAGGCCGGCGGATGCCGTGGAGGAGGGTGAGGGTGCGGGAGATGTCGGTGGGCTTCATCGCGCGGCCCTCCGGTCCAGGTCCCCCGTCCCGGCCCGGCGCAGGCCCCACTCGTCCTCGACGAGTCGCGCCACGGTCACCATGGGGCCGACCTCGCGCTTCAGCGCTTCCAGGCACTCGGCCTGGCTGCCGCGGGCGACGACTCGCGCGCCCTGCACCAACTCGTATTTCATTTCCGTCTCCTTCCGAGAGCCGGCCCCACACGGGCCGGGATGGATGATCCCATCGTGCTGGGTCCCTGGGATTCCCCCAGAGGCCCAGCCCGCCAGGATCACAGGAACAGGGCCGGCAGGGCTGCGACCATGCCGAGGAGAATGAGAAGCAGGGCGACGAACATCTGCTCGCGCGCCTCCTCCGGCTCGAACGGGTCGCGCATGGCTCAGTCCTCCAGGTCGGTGATGGCGCAGTTCCACGGGTTGGTGACGCGCACCCGCCCGCCGTCCTCGTCGATCATCGTGAACGGCGAGTCCAGGTCGTAGAGCGTCAGGGTGCGGCCGTCGCTCATGCGCCGCGCCCCCACCGGGCAGCCCTTGACGATGCGGCCGATGACGTCGGCGTCGGGAGAAGACACCTCAACGAGGATGCCGGGCCCGGTGGTCTCGAAGATCAGGCCGCCGTGCGGCAGCAGGGAATCGGTGTAGGTGGCCATGGTTCAATCCTCCCCCTTGACGTTCACAGAAATTGCCCCGCCGAAGCCGGCGAGAGGGTTGGGTCGGCTGTACCCGCGAGCGTAGGTGTTTGCGATCAGCCATTGAAGGGCGGCGAACCGCGACATGGCTGTGAGGTTGGGAATCTTGATCTTCCGACTGCGGACGGAGTAGACGCGGCCATCCCATTCGACGGTTGGCATTGGGGTGCGGCGACGTGCGATAGCCATAGTTCAATCCTCCATCCGGGTCAGGGTGACCACGAACTCCGTTCGAACGCCCACCAGGACGGGGCGGTGGTGGTGCAGGGCGTCGACGATGTCGGCCACCGCCTGCGGCGGCAGGCCATCAATGTTGTCGGCGACGAACTCCCCCAGGGTGGTGTCGTGCACGGCGTCTCCGACCCGCACGGTGATGCGCCACCGCTGCGGCGCCTCGATAAGGTGATGGGCGGACATGGATCAGCCCTCCGCCCGCGGCTTGGCGCCGGTGGCCTTGGCAATAGCGGCCCGCGCCGTCAGGATCGGGTGATTGTCGGGGATCGCCGTTCCTTCCGGCCCCATCAGGTCGGTGACCCAACCTTGAAGCGCCCGCAGCGCGTCCAGCAATTCCGGCGCCGCCGCGATCAGGTGGGCATCGCCGTAGGCGTTCTCGCCCTCGCAGGTGCAGACGCGGCCGAGCCCGTCAGGGGCGACCACATACTGGTCACGGCGCAGCCGCGGGCTGCCGTCGCCGTCGCTCTCGTAGTACCAGGGACCGGGGGTGTGCTTCATCGTCGTGTCCTCCTGATTTTCGGTCTCACCTCAGCCCCGGAACCACACCCGGGGCTGGAGAGAGGGGCCGCTTTACCCGGCGGCCCAGCGGGGATCAGTCCGTCAGTGTTAGGCTACATTAGGATCTTCCCGGAATTGCGCATTTCATCCGCGAGAGCGCGAAGCCGGGCTTCGGACTTCGCTGCCCGTTGAGCCATATCGCGTTGCCAGGCAATGCGCGAGGCGCGGAACCGTTCGACGGTCTCATGGGCACAATCCGCATAGAATAGCGCCGCATTGATTCGCCATTCGACTGGCTGGTTGTACCAGATGTTGGGGACCGAGACCCGTTGACCGGTAGTGTCCTCGTAGACGAGCAAGCCGGTGCGGATGGTGCCTTCGACCATCCTGAACGGACGATCTGAGGGGACGGCTTGGGCGAATGATGGTTTCATGGTCGTGTCATCCTGAGGGATAATCCTGGTCGGGCGGCACCCACACGCACACCCAACGCATTGTCAGGATATTATCCAGTCAATGTGTTGTCAAGATATTATCCAGTCAACGAGTTGACCGGACAAACCGGGCAAGCCCGAACCCCCAGGCATCTTGCCGGTCTTCGGCTTTCGGCCTATACCAGAGGGAGAGGTCAACTACGCAGACGGGA
>JAJZRK010000245.1 GCA_021802745.1 bacterium | reverse complement strand
ATCTGAACATCGAGTACCGCATCGAGCTGTACTCGGCGTGGTAGCCGGCGACGAGTTCCGACTCCGACTCCGGCAGGTCGAACGGCACGCGGTTCGTCTCGGCGAGCGCCGCGACCGCGAAGATGAAGAAGGCCAGCGTGAGCATGCCCACGTTCCACGCCTGCCCCTGCTGCTGCGCCACGATCTCGTTCAGGTTCACGTTGCCGGCGAGCAGCAGCACGCAGACCGTGCTCATGCCCATCGCGATCTCGTACGAGATCATCTGGGCCGAGGCACGCAGGCCGCCGAGCAGCGCGTACTTGTTGTTCGACGACCAGCCCGCAATGGTGATGCCGTACACGCCCAGCGAACCGATGGCGAGCGTGAACAGGAAGCCCACCGGCAAGTCGGCCACCGCCATGCTGACGAGGCCGACGCCTGGAATCGGGAGCGGCGAGGCGAACGGGATCACCGCCCACGTGATCATCGCGGGGATGAAGGCGAGCGCAGGCGCGAGGACGAACAACGCCTTGTTGGCGCCGCCCGGCAGCGCCTCTTCCTTCATGAAATTCTTGACGCCGTCGGCGATCGGCTGCAGCAGCCCCTGCGGGCCCACGCGATTCGGGCCGAGGCGGTCCTGGATCCAGGCGGCGACGCGCCGCTCGAGCAGCGTCGTATAGGCCACGCACAGCATGTAGATGCCAAAGGCAACGCCGGCCTTGATGAGCCCGAAGAGGATGAACATCCCCGACGACGGCGGCAGCTGCGGGTCGGCGACCTGGAGGAGGAGGGAGAGCGCGTGTGTCATGCGGTCACCCTCGCCCCGGGCGCCACCTGGCCCTTGAGTCCAATCGAGTCATAGCTCATTCCACTGAAGGCACCCTCGGCGCCTGCCATGGCGGCGAACACCGCCGCGGCCGAGTCGTACGCCGCGATCTTGCCGGTGGCGGCAGCGAGTCCGGCCATTGCCATCCAGCTGGCGCGGGCAAACCCCGGGGCCGGCCGCGCCTGCAGGAACCGCTGCACGCGTCCGCGGAGATTCGTGAAGGTCCCCTCCTCCTCCGCGAAGTTCGCGATGGGGAGCAGGATCGCACCGGCCGGCAGTCCCTTGGGCACCACCGTGCCGAGCACGATGACCGCCTTGGCGCCGGCGAGCGCGGCGGTGTCGAGTCCCTCGCAGTCTTCGCCGGCGAGGACCACCACCCCACTCGCACCGGCGAGCGGGTAGTCGGCGCATTTGAAGCCAAGCATCTCGGCGCCGGTGGCATTTGGGGCGCGGTCGGCGCGCAGGGCCAGGTCGGCCACGCCGCGCAGCGCTGCCTCAGCACCCTTGGCGACGCGGAACCTGCCCGCGCCAGCGGCCTGCTTGAGCAGCCAGAGCGCTTCATTGCTGAGCGAGGCGCTGGCGACGACGTGCGCCGTTGCGCCCTTGAGGGCCGCGCCGGCAGCGGCGAGCGCGGACTCCCAGGAGGCCGGTTTCCCCGCCACCATCGGCGTCTCGAGCCGGTCGTCGCGATTCACCCAGTGGTAGTTGAGCCGCCCTTCGTCGCAGAGGTAGAAGTGATTGACCTCGCTGTTCGAGCGCGGCTTCATGCGCACCAGCGTCTGGTCGCGCATCTCGAGGGTGATGTTGCACCCCTGCGAGCAGTTCGGGCAGACCGACGCGGTGCGGTCCAGCTCCCACGCGCGGGCCTTGTTGAGGAAGTCCTTGCTGACGAGCGCGCCCACCGGGCACAGGTCCACCACATTGGCCGCCCACGGGTGCGAGAGGTCGTGGTCCGGGGCGATGCCGATGCGCGCCCGGTCGCCGCGCTCTTCCACGCACAAGGCGCGGTCGCCGGCCACGTCGCCCATGAAGCGGACGCATCGCGTGCAGAGGATGCAGCGGTTGGTGACGTACATGACGTCGCCACCAAAGTCCTCCGCCGGGTTGAAGCGCTTCGGCTCGCGATAGCGCGAGTCGGCGCGCCCTTCCTGGAAGGTGTAGTCCTGCAGCTCGCATTCCCCGGCCTGGTCGCAGATCGGGCAGTCGAGCGGATGGTTGATGAGGAGCAGCTCGAGCACGCCCTTGCGGGCGTCGAGCGCCTTCTGGCTGAAGACGTTCACCACCTGCCCTTCCATCACCGTCGTGGCGCAGGACGGCGCCAGCTTGGGCGACTTCTCCACCTCGACGAGGCACATGCGGCAGACGCCCGCGATCTTCAGCCCCGGGTGGTAGCAGTAGTGGGGGATCAGCACCCCGGCGGTCTTCGCCGCCTCGAGGATGGTCGTCCCCTCGGGGACGCTCACGGGGCGTCCCTCGATGGTCAGGTTGACGAGCTTCTGGTCGGACATCAGCCCACCGCCACGGTCGAGGAACGCTTGCCCGTCATCAGGGCCTCGAACTCGCCGCGGAAGCGCGTGATCCCGCTGGTGACGGGTGCGCCGCAGGAGTCGCTGAGCACGCAGATTGTCTTGCCGGTCATGTTCTCGGTGAGCTCGAAGATCGTATCGAGGTCCTCGAACGTTCCCTGCCCGGCCACGATCCGCTCGAGGATCTTGGTCATCCACGCCGTCCCCTCGCGGCACTGCGTGCACTGGGCGCAGCTCTCGTGGGCGTAGAACCGCGCGAGGCGCGCGAGCTGCTTGGGCATGGACTGCGCGTCGTCGAAGATGATGACGCCGCCCGAGCCCATCATCGTGCCGAACTGCATGAAGCCTTCGTAGTCCATCTTCACCTGCTCGGCTTCCTCGATGGTGATCACAGGCACCGAAGAGCCGCCGGGGATGATCGCCTTGAACTTCCGGCCGGGAAGCGGGCCGCCGCACAGGTCGTAGAGAAATTCCTTGAACGAGAAGCCCATCGGCACTTCGTAGTTGCCGGGGCGCGCGACGTTGCCGCAGACCGAGAAGAGCTTGCTCCCCGTGCTCTTCGGGCTGCTGAGCGACATCGCCTTGTACCACTCGGCGCCGTTGTTGAGGATATGCGGCACGGCGGCGAGCGTCTCGACGTTGTTGATGGTCGTCGGCATGCCGAACAGGCCGGCGACGGCCGGGAACGGCGGCTTGATGCGCGGGTTGCCGCGGCGCCCCTCGATGGAATTCATGAGGGCCGTCTCTTCGCCGCAGATGTAGGCGCCGGCGCCGCGATGGACCCACAGGTTCACCGTCTTGCCCGACCCGCACGCGTGCGGGCCGATGAGGCCCGCCGCGCGCGCCTCCACGAGTGCCGCTTCCATGACGGCAATCGGCTCCGTGAACTCGCCGCGGATGTAGATGTAGCAGGTCTCCGCGCCGATCGCGTGCGCGGCGATCGCGCACCCTTCGATGAGGGCGTGCGGGGTCCACCGCATGATCTCGCGGTCCTTGAACGTCCCCGGCTCGGACTCGTCGGCGTTGCAGCACAGGTAGTGCGGCTTGCCGTCGCCGATCTTCATGAACGACCACTTGAGGCCGGTCGGGAAGCCGGCGCCGCCGCGACCGCGGAGCCCCGACTCCTTGACGACGTTCTGGATGGCCACCGGGTCGGTGGCCAGCGCCTGCGGCAGCGCCTTGTACCCGCCGCGCGCCTTCCAGCCCTCCAGCGTGCGTGCCTCGGGGTCGCCGAAGTACTTGCTGAGGATTGGCGTTTCGCGCGGATGGCTCTTGTGAGGATAGCCCATTGTTCAGACTGGAGACGGGTGACGGAAGACGGGAGACCTGCCCAACGGCGTACTGTTGTCTCTCTGTTTTTTTCTCTGTTGTCTCTCTGTTGTTTCTCTCAGCTGTACTTCTTCAAGATTTCCGGCACCTTCTCCACGCTCACGCTGTCGATAAAGTCGTTGTTGATCATGATCGGCGTTGCAAATCCGCACGCCCCCAGGCACTCGACTTCGATGACCGTGTACTTGCCGTCAGCGGACGTCAGGCCCAGTTCGCCGCAGCCGGTCTTCTCGAGGAACGCCTTCACCACGTCCTCGGCGCCCATGCAGTTGCAGCACGACGTCGTGCAGACCTGGATGAAGAACTGTCCCACCGGGTGCTGGTGGTACATGGTATAGAACGTCACCACGCCCTTCACGTAGGCGGCGGTGAGCCCGAGCACCTCGCCCACTTCCTTCATGGCGTGCTCGCTGATCCAGCCGCGCTCGTCCTGCACGATCCAGAGCGCGGGGAGCAGGCCGGCCTGCCGCGTCGGATAGCGCGAGAGAATGTCGTCGAGCTTGGCGCGCGGCGCCGACCCCGCGGTGAAGACCGGCTCGTAGGGTTCGTCACCGTGGCCGTGCGCGGGCTGTGCGACCGCCCCGCCGGAAGCCGATGGTCCGTGGCTCATGCGTCCCCTCGCCCGTCTGTTGTCTCTCTGTTGTTTCTCTGTTGTCTCTCTGTTGTCTCTCTCACCTGTCAATCTCTCCCATCACGATGTCGATGGACGCGTTGATGGCGATCACGTCCGACAGCAGGTGGCCCTCCACCATCTTCGGGATGGCGGACAGGTTCACGAACGACGGCGGACGGATGCGCCAGCGCACCGGCTTGGCCGATCCATCAGACACCATGTAGTAGCCCTTCTCGCCCTTCGGCGCCTCGACGGCGACATACTCCTCGCCGGCGGCCGGGCGCGGCCCCTCCATCACGTTCTTGAAGTGATGGATCATGCTCTCCATCTCGCTCGTCGCCTTGT
>JAJZRK010000244.1 GCA_021802745.1 bacterium | reverse complement strand
GGTCCATCGAGCGCCGAGGCGGCGCGCGAGCGGTTCGGCCGCGTGACGCTCGTGCCGGCCATCACCACCGCGATTGGATTGGCCGACGAACTGGCCTCCATTGCCACGTCCGGCGCGGCCCAACCGCCGCATGTCGTACTTGCCGGGGCGGCGAGCGGGCAGGAGGACGCCGAGGATATTCTCGCCACGGCCGGCATGCGGGTCACCAGCATCCCGATCTATCGCACGCTGCCCGCCCCGTCCGAAGTTCCTCGGCATGAGTTCCCCGTGCATCGCCAGACGGACATTCTCGTGGCAAGTCCGTCAGCGGTGATTGGCTTGATGAACCGCGCCAACGTGCCCCCGACGGCCCGGGTCATCACGATTGGTCCCACCACCACCGCGGCGGCCCGCGCCGCGGGACTACAGGTCGCCGCTGAAGCGCGACGCCCCGGCCTTGCCGGACTGCTGGAGGTATTGTGAGCACTCATTCGTCCTCGCCCGTCGGCCGGCAGCGTCCGCGCCGCCTTCGTCAGACCGCCGCTCTGCGCGATCTCGTCGCCGAGACGCGCCTGAATCCATCGCAGTTCGTGATGCCGCACTTCGTGCTCCCGGACGACGCCGCGGAGGAGACCATCGCCTCGATGCCGGGCATCGGGCGCCAGGGCATCACGCCGCTGCTGCGCACCATCGAGGGCGACCTCACGCTCGGCATCCGCGCGGTGCTGCTCTTCGGCGTGCCGGCGGCAGGCACCAAGGATGCCGCCGGGTCGCCGGCGTACGATGCCAAGGGGACGGTGCCGCGCGCCGTGAGCGCGCTCAAGCGTGCCTTCGGGCCGGATCTGGTGGTCATCACCGACGTCTGCCTCTGCGCCTACACGAATCACGGCCATTGCGGCGTGCTCGTGGACGGGTACGTGGACAACGACCTGTCGCTCGAACCGCTGACGCGCATGGCGGTGGCGCACGCGGCCGCCGGCGCGGATCTGGTGGGCCCCTCGGACATGATGGACGGGCGCATCGCCGCGTTGCGCGACGGCCTCGACGCCGCCGGCCACGTCCGAACGGGGATCATGTCGTACTCGGTGAAATACGCGTCGAGCTACTACGGCCCGTTCCGCGACGCTGCCGACTCGTCGCCGCAGCACGGCGACCGCCGCAGTTACCAGATGGATCTGCGCAACGCCGGCGAGGGTGAGCGCGAGGCGCTCCTCGATGCAGCGGAAGGCGCGGACATCCTGATGGTGAAACCTGCGCTCGCCTATCTCGACGTGATCAGCCGCGTGCGCGCCGTGTCCACGCTGCCGCTGGCCGCGTACAATGTCTCCGGCGAGTACTCGATGGTGAAGGCAGCGGCGGCGAACGGCTGGGTTGATGAGCGGCTTGTCGTGCGCGAGAACCTGCACGCCATTGCGCGCGCCGGCGCCGACATTCTCATCACCTACCACGCGCGCGAGGCGCTGCGCGAGGGATGGCTGTGAGCGCGGGGCCTGGATCCCGCGCCTGGATGGAGCGCGCCGCCCGGGTCATTCCGGGCGGCGTGAGCTCTCCGGTGCGCGCGTTTAAGTCGGTGGGCGGGACGCCACTCGTGTATCGGCGTGGCGACGGCGCCTTCCTGGAAGATGTGGACGGCCGCCGCTACGTGGACTTCGTCTGTTCGTGGGGACCGCTGATCCTCGGCCACGCCCACGCCGACGTTCGCCAGGCGATCGTCGCAGCCGTGGAACGCGGCACAACCTTCGGTGCCCCTGGCGAGACCGAGATCGAGCTCGCGGAGCACATGACCGCGGCGTACCCCGGCCTCGAGCAGGTGCGCTTCGTGTCGTCCGGCACCGAGGCGGTGATGAGCGCCATCCGCGTGGCGCGCGGATTTACCGGCCGCGACAAGATCGTGAAGTTCTCCGGCTGCTATCACGGACACGCCGATCACCTGCTCGTCGCCGCGGGCTCCGGACTGGTGACCTTCGGCCACCCGTCGTCGGCGGGCGTTCCCGACGCCTTCGCGCACGAGACGGTGGTGCTCCCGCTGGATGACGAGGGGCGCCTCATCGAACTGTTGCGCCGCGAGGGAGACAAGATCGCCGCGGTCATCATTGAACCGGTGCCGGCGAACAACGGTCTGCTCCTCCAGCGGCCGGAGTTCCTGACGACGCTGCGCGACGAGACGCACCGCGCCGGCGCGCTGCTGATTTTCGACGAGGTGATCAGCGGCTTCCGCGTGGCGCGCGGTGGTGCGGCGGAGCGCTACGGCATCACGCCGGATCTCGCGACGTTCGGCAAGATCATCGGCGGCGGGCTTCCCGTGGGTGCGTTCGGCGGTCGCCGCGATGTGATGCAGCGGCTCGCCCCGGTCGGACCGGTCTATCAGGCGGGGACGCTCTCCGGCAATGCGGTGGCCATGGCGGCGGGGCTCACGACGCTCCGCCTGCTCGACACGCTCAAGGCGTGGACGACCCTCGAGTCGCTTGGCAGTGCACTCGAATCGGCGCTGCAACCCGTGCTGGCCCAGGCGCCGTACCCGGCCCAGGTGGCCCGCGTCGGCTCGCTCTTCTGGATCTACCTCGAAGGCGGGGCGATGCCGCGGGCCGCGGAACAGGTGAACGCCACCGCCGGCACGCGATACGGCCCCGTCTTCCACGCCCTGCTGGAGCAGGGCATCGCATTGGCACCGTCGGCGTATGAGGTAGGTTTCCTGTCGCTGGCCCACGACCGCACTCATGTTGCACAGCTGGCGTCGGCGCTCGCCGCCGCCCTGACTTCGTCACCGCTGCCCCCTGCATGAACCTGCATCACTCGCAGCGCCGCCTTCGCTCGATGCAAATCGGCTTCCTCGTGCTGCTCCTCGCGTCCAGCGCGCAGCTGGCGTGGTGGCTGTACGACCAGGTGGCGTACTCGCGCGAGATGCAGCGGCGGCTCGAGGCGACCCAGCAGGCCGACCTCAGCCAGGCGCAGGCCCTGCTCCGCGCCGGCGTGGCCCGTGACTCGGTGGTGCTGCTCTTTCCCACGCTCGACATCGGTGCGGCCGCCGTCACCCTGCGGCCGGCAACCACCGCCACGCTCCTCACGGAGCGCGCGCGGCGGCTCAACCGCTACGCCTGGGAAGGCGGCTTCTTTATGCTGGTCCTCGTTGCCGCGATGTTCGTGGTGCACCGGAGTCTGCTCGAGCAGGGCGAGTTGCACCGACGACAGGAAGGCTTTCTTGCGTCGGTCTCTCACGAGCTGAAGAGCCCACTCGCGTCGCTGCGCCTGTCCGCCGAGACCCTGGCCCTGCGCAATCCGACGCCCGAGCGTCGCATCGAGCTGGTGCACCGGCAGATTCAGGACCTCACGCGGCTTGAGCGCTTGATCGGCAACATCCTCGACACGTCGCGTCTCGCCCAGCCCGCGCTGCACAGCGCGCCGGAAGCGCTCGCGCTGGCCAGCGAAGCGCGGCAGGCCATGGACGAACTGGGCTTCCAGGCGAGCGAAACGAAGACGGTGCTCCGGGCCGAGATTCCGGAGGACCTGCAGATCTTCGCCGACCGCGACGCGGTGCGGACGATCTTCCGCAACCTGTTGCACAATGCCATGCGAGCGGCGGAGGGCGGACGCGTCACCGTGACGGCCGGTACCGACGAACATCAGGCCGTGCTGCGGGTCGCCGATGACGGCATCGGGTTCGACCCGGAGTTCGGCCAGAAGATCTTCGGCAAGTTCTATCGCCTTGATGACGAACGGCACGTCAGTCGCAGTGGCACCGGCCTCGGGCTCTATCTCGTGCGCCGGCTTGTCGAGTTGGACGGCGGCACGGTCCGCGCGCACAGCGACGGCCCCGGCCGCGGCGCCGTCTTCACCGTGCACTGGCCCCTCGCTCCCCATTCCCACGCATGAAGGATCCCACCGCACATCTGCTCCTCGTCGAAGACGAGCCCAATCTGGCCCGCGGCATTCGCGAAAACCTCGAAGCGGAGGGCTATGCCGTCGAGGTCGTGATGGACGGCCGCGTCGCCCTCGAGCGCGTCCTCGCGCGCGAGTACGGCCTGGTCATCCTTGACGTGATGCTCCCGTCGATGGACGGCTTCTCGGTGTGCGAGGCGATGCGCCGCGAAGGGCGCGACACGCCCGTGCTCTTCCTGACCGCACGCGGCGGTCCGGACGACCGCATCCGCGGACTCGCGGTGGGCGGCGACGACTACCTGCCGAAGCCGTTCCAGCTGCGCGAACTCCTGCTGCGGGTGGCCGCCATCCTGCGCCGGCGCATGCGCTACGACGCCATCACGGCCCGCGAGCCGATCGTGCGCTTCGGCGGCAACGAGTTCGACTTCCGATCGTTCCGCGGCCGGTCGCACGACGGCAGCGAACAGTTCCTCACTCAAAAGGAAGCCATGATTCTCAAGGTGCTCGTCGAGCGCGAAGGCCAGGTGGTCTGGCGCGACGACATCCTCGAGCTCGTCTGGGGGGAGGATGTGCTCCCCTCGACGCGCACCATTGACAACTTCATCGTGCGGTTGCGCAAGCGGTTTGAACCAGACCCGGAAGCGCCGCGTCATTTCCATACCGTGCGCGGCATCGGCTATCGCTTCACGAAGCAGCCGACGGAGGGGGCGTGAGCGTGCTGCTCCTTGATGCGCTGCGCGGCCAGGCGACGCCCCGCCGTCCGC
>JAJZRK010000243.1 GCA_021802745.1 bacterium | reverse complement strand
CCAGTTGCCGGCTGCGTTCGCTCCCGCGGGTGAACGGCACGATGCAATACGTGCAGCGATAGTCGCAGCCGCGCTGGACGGGGATCCAGGCCTTCACGCCGTCGAAGCGGCTCGCCTGCACGTCCTCGTAGTGCTCCTCAAGGTCGAAGTCGGTGGCGGTCATGCGCTCGCCGCGCCGCGCCCCCTCGATGAGCGTCGGCAGCGCGCGATACCCGTCAGGGCCGATCACGAGCGAGACGCGCGAGTCCGACTCGAGCAGGCGCGGCCCGAGCCGTTGCGCCATGCAGCCCGTCACACCGAGCACGGCGTCGCGCTTGAGAAACCGCCGCAGCTCCGTCAGCCGGCCGATCACGCGTGTCTCGGCGTGTTCGCGGATGGCGCACGTGTTGAGCAGCACCACATCCGCTCCCTCCGGCGCGTCGGTCGCCGTGTAGCCTTCGGCCGCCAGCGTTCCGAGCATCAACTCGGAGTCGCTGACATTCATCTGACAGCCGTAGGTTTCGATGAAGACGCTGGGCATGGGGAGAGATTCAGGATTGGGAATCCGGATTGTGATCCCGGATCACGATGGTGGCCTGCGATTGTCGATTGAACCTTGGCGCCGGATGCCTGCCGTCGACCGTCTACCGTCACTCCCCCTTCGGCACCACGGGAAGCTGAATATAAAACGTGCTCCCTTCCGCTTCCTTCGACCGCACCCAGATCCGGCCGCCATGCGCTTCCACCGCCAGACGGCAGAACGCGAGCCCCAGCCCTGAGCTGCGGGTCTTCGGCGCATTCGGCGACCGTAGTTGCTCAAACTTGCGGAAGATCACTTCCTGGAACTCGGCCGGAATGCCGGGGCCATTGTCCGTGACGGTGAAGAGGATACCCTGCGGATCGCGCAGCGCGGCGAGGTCCACGTGCACCGTCGTCGCCGAGTGCGACAGCGCGTTCTGCACGAGATTGGCGAAGACGCGCCGCAGCAGCGCCTTGTCGGCACTGAAGACCGGCGCCTCGTCCGAGGCGGCGTAGGCCATCGTCGCACCCTCGGCGGTGAATCGCGGCGTCCAGTCAATCACGAGTTCCGACAGAAAGGCCGCCGGCGCGATGGGCTCGGGCGAAACGGCGATGCGCGTCTCCTCGACCCGCGAGACCTCGAGCAGGTCCTGAATCAGCCCCAGCAGATCCTCGGCCTTCCCCTCCGCCTCGGAGACCGCCTTGTATTGCCGCTCCGCCATCGGCCCGTAGTCGCCCTCGCGCAGCATCTCAAGCGTCGCCAGCACGCTCGTGAGCGGCGTCTTGAGGTCATGCACGATCATCTTCATCAGGTCGTCGCGCACCTTGGCGAGCTCTCGCAGGGTGCGGTAGCTCTGCTCGAGCGCATCCGTGGCGCCCTTGAGCTTGAGCAGGGAGCGGACACGCGCCCCGAGCACCAGCCGGTTGTGCGGCTTCAGCAGGAAGTCGTCGCCGCCCGCCTCGATGGCTTTCACGCGATCGGCCGTGTCGTTGAGCGCCGTGACGAAGATCACCGGAATCCGCGCCGTGCGCGGATCACGCTTCAGCCGGCGGCAGACCTCAAACCCGGTGTCGCGGTCCTCGACGCCGAGATCGCCGGCGGGCATCGAGACGTCGAGAATGCAGAGGTCGGGCGGCTGCTCAAAGCAGGCGGCCAACGCGCTGGGGCCGTCGTGCGCCGCAACGGTGCGCACGCCGAGCAGCGCCAACTGATCGGCGAGCAACTCGACGTTGGCGTCGACGTCGTCGGCAACGAGGACGAGCGGGGGAAGCTCCGCGCCGACGGGCGGCATCGCGCTACGGCCGGACGGTGAGCCCAACGCTGAGGATCGTACCCCGTTCCTTCAACCCGGTCGCGGTGCGGTCGTTGCGCTGCACGCTGACGTCCACCGTGGCCCAGCCGCGGGCCAACGTGGTGCCGGTGCCGATGGCCAGCGTGCGCTCCTTCACCGCGCT
Source organism: bacterium (assembly GCA_021802745.1). Next base: position 2,684 of record JAJZRK010000243.1, on the reverse strand, counting down.
CCCGTTGAAGCCGAACGGCAGGTCGCGCGAGCGGGCGCCGATGCGGAACTGCATGGGCGTGCCCTGCACCTTCGGGCCCGCGATGTCCGCGCCCAGCGAGAGGTCGTTGGCGTCGCGCACGTCAAGCGCGGCCGATCCCAGCGAGCGCATGCGCGACCAGCCTTCGTGGCTGAAGCGCGCCACGAGTTGGGAGCCGGGGATGCCGTCGTACGTGATGGACGCACCGTACCGGCTCGGCGCATTGCCGCGCGTGGCCAGCGAATCGTCGTAGCGCGTCTTCATGGCGCCGCCGACGCGAATCGACGCCGCGAGGTAGAGGTGCGGCAGCGGACGCGAGAGCAAGCCGGCCGAAATGGCCGAGCCGGCATACGACAACGTCGTGTTCTGCGAGAGCGACCCGTACTTGGTGGTATCGTCGAACGCGCGCGACAGGGTCATGCGGTTGGCGCCCGTGTAGGCGTGGAACGCGAGGCCCGCCTGGACGCGTTCGTTGAACTGCCACGCATAGGCGACGCGCGCGTCGTTGATGGCGCCACGCACTGTCGTCGAGACGGTCGACCCCTCCCGCGCACCCGCCACCGTCACGGTGTCACGAAACGATGCGTCCCAGGTGCGATCGAGCAGCGTGGAGAAGGAGGCGCCAAGGAAGCCGCGCACGCCAATGCGCGACGCGATGCTGATCACCGGGAAACGCGTCGTCCGCGTGTTGACCGCACGCCCACCCACCGTGATCTGCCGGTACTCCGGATCGATCTGGAAGCTGAAGTTCGAGCGCCCCGCGCCCGGGAGCGCCCCGGGATTGACGGGCGACGATGCGTCGGTCTCCGCCGACGCCCCGGCCATCGAGGCGGCACGCGTGCTGAGCTGTCCCGTCGGATAACCGAAGCCCTGCAGACTGAGCGACCCCTGCGCCAGGAGCGGCGCGGCCGACGTGACGAGCAAGAGGGCCGTGATGAGGAGACGGCGCATCAGGGCACTCCGAAGTTGATGCGGGGGATGTAACTGACGCGCAGCTTCGGCAGCACGGCCGCCGGCGCGTGCGTGTTGAAGAACCGCACCTCGGCGCCATGCAGCCCTTCCTCGCGCTGCAGCAGCACGATGGCCCGCTGCGGGGACGTGGCCGAGGTGTCGGGCGCGGACTTCCAGACGCGCAGGAGGCCGTTCATCTCAAGCGTGCGTACGCCGCTGTCTGCCGGCGCCACCCGGATGGAATCCGTGACAAATAACCCCGCCGCGATCAGGATCTGCGACGACCGGTAGAGATCCTTGATGAGCGGTGTGGCGGCGACCGCCTGTCCGATCACGGTCACCGAGTCAGCGGCGTCGAACCCGCGCTGCGGCAGCTGCGTGAGCTGGAGCGTGGCGCGCACGATCGTCGTCGAATCGAGCAGCCAACTCGGCACGTTGAAGCGCAGGTAGGCCCGGCGTGCCGGCACGCCGCCCGTCGAAAGCGCCAGCGGGCCCGCCGCCGGCAGCGCATTGCGTGCCACCACGGTGTAGTCGCGGTAATCGCTCGCCAGCGAGGCCGGTTCGAGCGGCGTCTTCGAGAAGAGCGACGTCACCACCTGGTGCACCGCCGTGTCCGGCGACACGTAGTAGCGGATCTCGGCGGGGAGCGACGTCTCGGTCGTGTGCACACGCAGCGAGACGGGGCCCGATGCGGCGAGGCGCAGGCCAAAGCGCACGCGGGCGTTCCCCTGGATCTTCGCCAGGAGCCACGCGCTCGAGAGCGGAAAGACGAGCGAGTCGGTGATCTGCGCACGCGTCAACGTGCGGGACGTCACCAGCCGCGCCGGCGTGAAGAGCGAGAGCACCGCGGCGTGGTCGTTGTCGTCCGCCGTCGTGTCGACATCGTAGACTTCGAACCGCACCCAGTCGGGAAGCCGGCTCTGCGTGAGGTTCAACCGCATCCGCAGGATCGCCGTGTCCGCCCGCGTTACGGGCCGCGCGGTGTCCCCCGTCGGCGTGAACGTCGGCGCGAGCGTATCGAAGCGGAGCACGCCGCGCACATCCAGCGTGTCGCCGCGCCAGGCCAGCGGGATGCCTTCCTCCGATCCGACGGACGGATAGCCGACCAACGTCGTGTCGAAGGTCACCACCGGGGACAGCAGCGTGTCCTTGATGGGCACGGAGAGTCCGGGACAGAGCGACGGGCAGGCACTGCCGGCGTCGAGTCGTTCGGTGCAGGCGCCGGCCGCGGCCGCGGCCACGACGGCAGCGAGCGAGAGCAGGGCGCGGCGAAGGAGGGGCGTGATCATGCGTCGTTCAGCGACGAAGACTCGAAGGCGTACGGCAGCAGGTCCCGCAACGGCCACTCGGCCGCGGCGCCACCGCGCGTCACGCTGATGACTTGGCAATCAGGGGCGAACTCGTGCAGCACTTGCCGGCACATGCCGCACGGAGGCGTCGGCGTGCCCGCTTCGGTGGCGACAACGACGTGCGTGAAGGTCCGCTGGCCGCGCACCACGGCCGCGCCAATCGCCGCTCGTTCGGCGCACGTGCCGGACGGATACGCCGCATTCTCGACATTGCAGCCCGCAATGATCTCGCCGTCTGGGGTGAGCAGCGCCGCGCCAACCCGGAACTTCGAGTACGGCGCGTAGGCGTGCTCCATGGCGTCAAAGGCGGCCGCGCGCAGCGCGGCGAGCGTCGAGGCGTCAGCCATCAGGCGTGAATCAGGGAAA
>JAJZRK010000242.1 GCA_021802745.1 bacterium | reverse complement strand
CGACGGCCTTCGACTTCGTGCTCGATGCCAGCAATGCCCGAGCGAACGTCTCAAGGTTGGCGCGATAGGCCATGGCCAGCACGTGATGTGGTTGGCTTTCCATGCCACTCATGCCCTTCATCTCCTTCATGCCCGCCTGATGCTGGTGCAGCTTGTCGGGAGAGGGCGCGGGAGCCTGCGCCAAGACGGTTGCGGTGGCGGCGCTCAGCAGCAAGATCAGTCCGGCCGCGGCCGGCAAAATCAAATGCCTGTGGTGCTTCATGATGCTACCTCGATTGAGTTGGTCGTACGGTGCGATGCGTGATCTGCCCCAGCGACTAACGGGATTCGTGACCCGGGGTGGAACTGTCGCTGCCGAAGCGAACCCTTAACGTACCGGCAATTTTACATAACGTAAAATTGCACACTATCAGGCAACCCCTTACGAGCGAACAAGTTGCCTGCTTTGCGTTGAGCGAGACTCCTGGAGAGCGCACCGTCGCTCCCAGAATCCGCTCCTGATGGACGAACACTCTCTCGCCCGAGCACGTCCTTTTCGAATGTGACGTAATGGTCATCGGGGGCGCACGGCAGATGGCGGCTGCACGTGACGCTAAGCTCCAATCCCGGAAGAGAAATCCGTCGCACGTAGATAGGGGTAAGGGCAGGAAGCGCACAATCGCTCAAGAGCGCTAGTCTTCGCGCGCTAGAGGCGCGCTGGCGCCACGAGGCCGGCGGTGACGCGACGCGGGCGCCGCGCGACCACGGCGTACAGCGTCGGGAGCACGAGAAGCGTCAGCAGCGTCGACGTCACGAGACCGCCGATCACAACGGTAGCGAGCGGGCGCTGAACCTCCGCGCCCGTTCCCTGTGACACGGCCACGGGAATGAACCCGATCGAGGCCACGAGCGCGGTCATGAGCACTGGACGCAGTCGCGCGCGCGCACCGTCCACGGCCGCGTCCCGGGAGCTGGTCTTGTTCCCCTCGTCGCGCAGACGTTGGATGGTCGAGAGCAGCACGAGGCCATTGAGCACCGCCACACCGAACAGGGCGATGAACCCGATGGACGCCGAGATGCTGAGGTGCAAGCCGCGCAGCCAGAGCGCAAGCACGCCTCCGACGGCGGCGAACGGCAGATTGACGAGGACGAGGCCGGCCAAGGTCCACTCACGCAGGGAGGCATAGAGGAGCAGCGCGATGAGCAAGATCGACAACGGAACCACCACCTTGAGCCGGCTCATGGCCTTCTGCTGGTTCTCGAACTGCCCGCCGTAGGTCAGGAACACACCGGGCGGCATGCGAACGTCCTGCACGATCTCTCGCTGGACGTCCGCGACATAGCCCCCAAGGTCGCGGCCGCGGACGTTCGCCTGCACGATCACGAGCCGCTGCGCCCGCTCGCGATTCACCTGCACGGGCCCGTCTTCCACGCGAATATCCGCCAGGTCCGCCAACGTCACTCGCGCGCCCGTTTGTGATGCGACCGTGCTGCTCCCGATACCTTCCGGCGTCTCACGGAGTTCCGACGCCACCATGACCACGGCATTGATTGTGTAGATGCCGGCGTCGACGACACTCGCCACCGGGTGCCCGCCTACCGCGACGGCCAACGCCTGCCGCACCTCTTGCACCGGAATGCCGTGCCGCGCGAGCGCCTCGCGATTCATGCGCAAGTTCACGTACCCCTGTCCGGTGGTCGCCTCGACGAAGACCTCCGCCGTACCCCGTACGCGTCGAATGGCGGCGGCGACGCGTTCGGCGATCTCGCGATTCACATTGGGATCGTCGCCGAACACCTTGACAGCCAGGTCGCTTCGCACGCCCGAAATCAGTTCGTCAAGTCGCATCTTCACCGGCTGCGTGAACCCGAAGCCAACGCCCGGGATCTGCTCGTTGAGCCGCTGGTCCAGTTCGCCGATGAGATCCTGCTTTGTGAGACCCTGCCGCCACTGCGCGCGGGGCTTGAGCATCACGAAGACATCCGATTGACTGATGCCCATCGGATCGCTGCCGACTTCGGCGCGGCCCATGCGGCTCACGACTGTTGTCACCTCCGGCGTCTGTCCGATGACGCGCTCAATCTCTCGATGCACCTCGGCGGCATGCGGCAGCGAGATGCTCGGATCCTTCGTGGCCTGGATGAGGATGGACCCTTCGTCGAGTTCGGGCAGGAACTCCGTGCCGAGGCGCGGCACGAGCAGCGTGCTCGCGCCAAAGACGGCCAGCGCCACAGCGATCACCGCTACCGGACGGCGCATGGTGGCGTGCAGCACGCGCGTGTAATGATGGTCGAGCCAATGTTCGAGCCGCACCGCGTAGGCCGACTCGCGCGCCCCATGGCGAAAGAGCCACGTGGCCACGGCAGGCACGGCCAGGAGCGCTAGCAGGAGACTGCCCAGCAGCGCGATCGCGACGGTGAGTGCCATGGGGCGGAACATCCGTCCTTCCAGTCCCTGCAGCGTCATGATCGGCACGTACACGAGCATGATGATCAAGACGCCGAAGACAATCGGTCGTCCGACCTCACGCGCCGCGGCGAGAATCCTGGTACGGGCTTCGTCGGAAGACAGGGCGCGAGCAGCCGGTGCCGCCGTCCCTTCATGCGGGTGCGCGTCGTGGACGGGGTCGGCGTGCAGTTTCCGGATGAAGTTCTCCGCCATCACCACCGCACCGTCGACAATCATGCCGAAGTCGATGGCTCCAAGGCTCATCAGGTTGGCCGACAGCCCGAGCCACCGCATGCCGAGGAACGCTGCCAGCAATGACAGGGGGATGGTGGCCGCCACGAGAAGCGCCGCGCGGACGTTGCCGAGGAACAGCAGGAGGATGGCGATGACGAGGAACCCCCCCGCCAGCAAGTTGTGTTCGACCGTCGCCAGCGTGCCCTCGACGAGGTCCGTCTGGTCGTAATAGGACGCGAGCACCACGCCGGGCGGGAGCGCCCTGTTGATCTCGGCTACGCGCGCCCGAACGGCGCGGACAACCTCTCGACTATTGGCGCCACGCAACATCATCACGATGCCGCTCATGACCTCGCCCCTGCCGTCGCGTGAGACGGCACCCTGGCGCACCTCGGCTCCATAGCTAACCATCGCAACGTCGCCCACCAACACCGGCACGCCGCCACGCGCACGAATGACGGTCTTGCGCAGGTCGTCGAGGTTGGTCGCCTGCCCAAGCCCGCGGAGGATGTACTGCTCCTCGCCGTGCTCGAGGTACGCGCCGGTCGGCACCTGGCTGTTCTGTTCGACGGCCGTCACAACGTCGGCGATCGAAAGGCCGTAACTTGCCAACTTGCCCTGGTCCACCACGACTTGTGCCTGTCGCACGAAACCGCCGAATGGGTTGATCTCCACCACGCCAGGCACGCTGCGCAACTGCGGGCGCACCACGCGGTCATGCAGCGTGCGAAGCGCCATGAGCGCGCTGTCGCTGTGGGCCAGTGCACGATGCAGCGTGTCTTCGAGTGTGTAGAGGTAGATCTCGCTCGTCGCGCCGGCCATCGGCCCGAGCGTCGCCTCGGTGCCCACGGGCAGCTGGTCGCGCACGCCCTGGAGCCGCTCGTTGACGAGCATCCGCGCGAAGTAGATGTCGGTGCCGTCCTCGAAGACGACGGTGACTTGCGTGAAGCCGTATTTCGAGAGGGAGCGCACCTCTTCGACACGCGGGACGCCGTTCACCGCGACCTCGATCGGGAAGGCGACGAGCCGTTCGACCTCGACTGGCGAGAGGCCTGGCGCTTCGGCCAGGACGGCGACCTGGACGTTCGTCAGGTCGGGAAACGCGTCCACGCGGAGCGAGCGAAATGCCCAGATGCCGCCGCCGCCGAGCGCGACAACGAGCAACAGCACGGCGACCCGAAAGCGGATCGCCCACGCGATTAGATGATCGATCATGCGCGCGCCCTCAATCGACGTCCATGAGGGATGCCTTCGCCAACTCCGACTTGAGCGTGAAGGCGCCGCGGACGACCACGCGATCGGCTGCGGTGATGCCGCTCAAGACCGCCACACGCCGGCTGAGCGGCCCGATGCCGGCGGTCACGGTGGCCAGCAATTGGACAGCGCGCCGTTCGTACAGACGTGGGCCGACCTCGACGAACACATACCGCTCGTCGCCGCTAACGATGATCGCGTCGAATGGAATCGTCAGCGCATCGACTGTCTCGCGATCGGTCGTGTTCAGTGTGACGGTGGCAAACATCCCCGGCCTGAGCGTCCGGTTGGTGTTGGCGACGGTGACGATCGCCGTGGCGGTGCGCTGTTCGGCGTCAATCACGTCGGCGACCCGCGTTACGCGCCCGGTGAAGGTTGACAGTGACGGGCCGGCGACACGGATCAGCGCGTGCTGCCCGATGCGCGCGGCGGACACGGCGCGCTCCGGGATCCTCGCCGCGACGTTGACCGTCGACAGGTCGGCGAGTTTGTAGAGCGCCGTGCCGGCCTCGACCGCCTGTCCGGCGAGCGCCGAGATCTCGATGATGCTGCCGGCAAACGGCGCGGCCACGGCCAGCCAGGCGTCGGTCGCGCCATCGGAGGTTTCGAGTCGCCGAACGAGCGTGTCGGATGCGCCGAGGAGAAGCAGCCGCCGCCGCGCGGCGTCGAGGAGCGCCTGGGCGCCCGGCTCGTCCGTGGTGCCGCGAAGGAGCGTCGCGCGCCGCC
>JAJZRK010000241.1 GCA_021802745.1 bacterium | reverse complement strand
CTGTACAGAGCGGGTATGAGTACGTCTGGGGCTGTGTCGGTCATGACAAGCATTTTGAAATTCCGCCCGGCGCCGTAAGGGTGGACACGCTGCAGGTGGAGGGACCGAACGTTTTCGACGGCATCACCCACGAGGCCATCGGGGTGACGTCCGGACGGTTCAGGCTCTATTTCTCCGTCGGATCAACTGCGGGGGACGGCGCGCCCACACCGGTGCACGTCTCAAACGAGTTCCTGGTCAGCACCGCCGATTGAGAGCGTCAACGCCCCGCGCACTCCCCTCCCCTGCGCTACAAGCCGAGCAGTCGCTCGATTCGCTCCCCAATCCGCTCCACCGTCGGCACGATCGCGTTGAGCAGATCCGTGTGGTACGCCACCGGAATGTCGAGCGGCGCCAGCCGTTCCACCGGCGCATCGAGATGCCAGAACGCGTCGCTCGCGAGCGTCGCCGCAATCTCCGCGCCGAAGCCGGCCGTCATGTTGTCCTCGTGCACAATGAGGCAGCGCCCGGTCTTCGCCACCGACGCGAGCACCATTGCCTTGTCCCACGGCGCGACCGTGCGCAGGTCAATCAGCTCGACGCGCGCGCCGAAGCGCTCCGCGGCCGCGGCGCAGCGGTGCACCATCGCGCCCCACGTCACCACCGTGATGTCCGTCCCCTCGCGCAGTCGGTTCGCGCGGCCGAACGGCAGCACGTAGTCATCGCCGGGGTACGGCGCGCTGCCGTCCGACGTCATCAGCAGTGAGCGGTGCTCAAAGAAGATGGCGGGGTCCACGCCGCGCATCGCCGCGCGCAGCAACCCCACGGCATCCGATGCATTCGAGGGAACCGCCACATGCCAGCCGTACGCATGCGCAAAGCGCACCTCGTCGCTCAGCGAGTGCCACGGATCGCCCACATCCTTGCCGAAGCCGCCGGGCATGCGCACCACCACCGGCGCCGCAAACCTATTGCGCGTGCGCCACCGCGTGGTGCCAAGATTGTTCAGCTGCTCGGCGGCGGGGTCGGCGTACTTGCGGAACTGGATTTCGGTGACAGGCATCAGGCCGGCAATCGCCATGGCCGACGCGCGCCCGATGATCCCCTCCTCCGACAGCGATGTGTCGAAGACGCGCGCCGCGCCGTACTTCTTCTGCAGCCCCTCGGTCACCAGGTGCACGCCGCCCTTGCGCCCCACATCCTCGCCGAACACGAGCACGCGCGGGCTGGCCGCGAGTTCAACATCGAGCGTTCGGCGCACGGCCTCCTGGAACCGCAGCACGGTGCCGCCCGCTGCGGGTACGTCGCTCCCGCGCAGGCGCTCTCGCTCGGCGCGCGGCAGGCCGCCCATCACGGCATCCTCGTCATCGCCGTATACAAAGCGCGCGACGTCGTGCGGCGTGGGGTGCGCCCGCGCGCGTGCCGCATCCACCGCGGCCCGCACCTCGTCGTCCACCTCGCGCACCATCGCGTCCCACGCGCGGGCCGTCATCAACGCTGGCACGAGATATGCTTTCAGCTTGGGCAGCGGGTCGCGCCTGAAATCGTCCGCAATCTCGGCGTCGGTGCGATACCCCTTCTGGTTGTCGGGCCCCGAGTGGCTGTTGAGCCGCGGCACGGTCAGGTGCACCATCGCGGGCCCCTTCCCGGCGCGCACGTGTGCCACCGACTCGGCGAGCAGCTGCGCCGTCTGGTGCGGGTCGGTGCCGTCGCCGTCGCGAATGAGCAGCCCGCCAAGCGAGGCGAGGTTCTTGGCGATGTTGCCGCCGGGCGTCTGCATCGCGCTGCGCACCGAGATGCCGAGGTCGTTGTCCTCGATGTAGAACAGCATCGGCAGTTGCAGCGTGGTTGCCATCGTGAGCGACGACCAGAAGCCATTGGCGGCCACCGAGCCGTCGCCGCCCAGCACAACGGCGATGGACCCGTCGTACGAGGCGTCGCCGAGCACGTCGCGATGGTAGGTGATGGCCTGCGCCCACCCCGCCGTTGGCGTGTACTGCGACCCCACGTCGCCCGCCATCGGCAGCACCGTGCAGCCGCCGTCGGGGCGCGGCAGGTTGCAGACGACGCCAATGTCGCGGCCATCGGAGAACCCGCCGGCGCGCCCCAGCGGGCTGCCGTGCGCGTCCTCGAGGCTCAGCCCCAGCGCCAGCAGCAGCGGGCGCGAACGATAGTACGCGCCAGCCGCGTCGTGCTCGCCGGTGAGCAGCGTGCCGAGGATCACCTGCGCGACCTCGTGTCCCTTGGCCGAGAACTGGTATTGGACGATATGCTCCTTGGGCGTCGTCGCCTTGGAGCGGTTGAGCAGCTCTTCGAGGTCGTCGAGCGCGCGGGACGCGAGGGCCGTGCGGGCGATCCGGACCCAGTCGAAGCGTGGATCGGGCGAGGAAGCGGATTTGGCGGCCATTGCGGGAAATATCGGGGCCGCGACGGGTGGCCGGAAGCGGCACCGTCGCGGCATTATTGTACGGAGTTCCTGCAAAGGGGCTTCACGGTTCACCCGACGGCCCGCCGCGCCCTGCGGTCCACCATCTACCGTCTACCCTCTACCGTCTACCGTCTACCCTCTACCGTCTACCGTCTACCGTCCACCGTCCACCGTCTACCGTCCACCGTCCACCGTCTACAGTCATGCCCCCCCTGATCGTCGCTCACGACGCCGGCGTCCTCCGCCTGACGCTGAACCGCCCCGACGTCCTCAACAGCTTCACCCGCGCGCTCGCGCGCGACGTGGTGCAGGCGTTGGGCGACGCCGCGGCTGACGACGCCGTGCGCGCGGTGCTCCTCACCGGCGCCGGCCGCGGCTTCTGCGCGGGGCAGGATCTCGCCGAGGCGATGCCCGCCGGCGACACGATTCCCGACCTCGGCGATTTCGTGCGCGAGGCGTGGAATCCGGTGATCAGCGCCATCCGGCATTTGGAGAAGCCGGTGGTGTGCGCCGTGAATGGCGTGGCCGCCGGCGCGGGGGCGAACCTCGCCTTTGCCTGCGACATCATCTTCGCCGCATCCAGCGCGACCTTCGTGCAGTCGTTCGCGAAGATCGGCGTGATCCCCGACAGCGGCGGCACGTTCATTCTCCCGCGGCTCGTCGGCCTGCATCGCGCCAGCGTGATGACGATGCTCGCCGAGAAGATGACCGCCGAGCAGGCCAGGGAGATCGGGCTCGTGTACAAGGTGGTCGCGCCGGAGGCGCTGGTGGAGACGGCGTTCGCCACGGCGGCGCATCTCGCCACGCAGCCCACGTGCGCCCTCGGCCTCATCAAGCGCGCGTTCAACCACTCGCTCGGCGTTGACCTCGACGCGCAGTTGGCGTACGAGGAAGCGCTGCAGCGCGAGGCGGGGCGCACGGCCGACTATGCCGAGGGCGTGCACGCTTTCCTTCAGAAGCGCGCGCCCCGCTTCACGGGACGGTGACCGGCATGTTCACCAAGGCGACGGTGGTGGGGGTGGTGGGCGCGGGCGCCATGGGGCGCGGCATCGCGCAGGTGGCCGCCGCGGCCGGGCACGAGGTCGTGCTGGCCGACGCCAAGCCGGGCGCGGCCACCGAGGCCCACGCCGCCATTGCACGCGCACTCGCGGGGCTCGTGGCCAAGTCCAAGCTCGACGCGGCCGCGCGCGACGCGCTGCTTGGCCGCATCGCGGTGGTGGAATCCGCCCCCGCCAGCCGCGGAACGATCGAGGCGCGCACGGACATTGTGGATGTCGGCGCCTTCGCGCGCTGCGGCATCGTGGTCGAGGCAATCGTCGAACAGCTTGGCGCGAAGCGCGAACTCTTTGCGCGTCTCGCCGGCGCGGTGGCGGCGGATGCCGTGCTCGCGACGAACACGTCGTCGCTCTCCATTGCCGCGATCGCCGCCGAGTGCCCCAATGCGTCGCGCGTCATCGGCCTCCATTTCTTCAACCCACCGCCGCTGCTGCCGCTCGTGGAGGTGGTGCCGTGGACGGGCACGTCGCCAGAGGTCGCCGAGGCGTGCCTGACGCTCATGGCGGCGTGGGGCAAGACGCCGGTGCGCTGCTCGGACACGCCGGGCTTCATCGTCAACCGGGTGGCGCGGCCGTTTTATGGCGAGGCGCTCCGCATCGCCGAGGAAGGAATTGCCGACTACGCCACGATTGACTGGGCCATGCGCGCCATCGGCGGCTTTCGCATGGGGCCGTTCGAACTGATGGACTTCATCGGCAACGACGTCAACTTCGCCGTCACGCGGGCGATCTTCGAGGGCTTCTTCTTCGAGCCGCGCTATCGCCCGTCGCTCACGCAGCAGCGCCTCGTGGCGGCGGGGCACCTGGGGCGCAAGACGCGGCGCGGCTACTACGAATACGGCGATCGCGTGTCGCTCCCCGAGCCGCGGCACGACGAGGCGCTCGGCGTGGCAATCGTGGACCGCATCCGCGCGATGCTCATCAACGAAGCGGTGGACGCGCTGCGTCTGGGCGTCGCCACCGCCGACGCGCTCGACACGGCGATGACGGCCGGCGTGAACTATCCGCGCGGCCTGCTCGCCTGGTGCGACGACCTGGGCGCCGGCGCGGTGCTCGCCACGCTCGAACGCCTGCACGCCGAGTACGGCGAGGAACGCTACCGGCCGTCGCCGCTGCTGCGGCGCGCAGCCCGCGAGGGAACGAGGTTTCGCACATGACCCATGCTTTCATTGCCGGCGGCCTGCGGACGCCCATTGGCAACATTGGCGGCGCGCT
>JAJZRK010000240.1 GCA_021802745.1 bacterium | reverse complement strand
TTTCCCTGCCAGATCACGAGTTCGCCCACCGGCGCCTCCTGAATGTCACACTGCATGACAATCTGCGCTGCGGCCATCCGCGCGCACAGCAAGTCGAGATCGGTTCCGTGGAATCCCCACGCAGCCAGCGCGGCGGTCCCGCGCGACGACGCAATGTGGCCCATCGCCGCAAGCAGCATGCCGCCGGCACCGAGCGCCGGCTCCCCGACGGTCCAGAGCGACCCATCCGTCTTCGGCGCGCGCGGTACGTCACCGAGCGTCAGGGCGATAATGAGACGCGCGACCGACATTGGCGTGAAGAACAGGCCCATGCCCTGTGCGTGCGCCTGCGAGGCGACGGCCATGTAGACGGGTCCAAGAACATCTTCGAACGGGGCAGCGTCGCGTGCGATGGCACGCACCTCGTCCGCAAATTCACTGGCGAGTTCCGCCAGGCGCGCGGACTTCCATGACGTCTCTGGAGGTAACAAACCGTACTGCATCAACAGCATCTGTACGAGCGACTCGAACTTGTCGTACGCGGAGTACTCGTACTGTGCCGCGCGTAGCAGGCGCGTGCCGAGGCGGCGGCTTTGCGCGCAGGCATCCCTGTCGCGCTGGTCGGTCGGGTGCGTTCCCATGTCCGGAGCATCCCAACTGTCCGAGACGCACCAGCATCACGATGCATCGGCGACCAAGTCCAAACTTCGGGTGACATCGGCGTAGCGACGCCAGTCAAGGCACGCACGGTGCGGGTGAATCCAGGCACGGCGGATCGTGTGCGCCGACTCTGCCGTCTCATCGAGATGGACGGATGGAGTTTCGCTCGCGTCTCGGCCAACTCCCGTGCACCCTAAGTGCCTGCCCTGACACGCGGTGCAGTAATCGGCGCCGGCGCGACGTACACCCGCACCCGCGCACCCGCGACCGCCAACACGCGCGACTGGGCGATTGACCATGACGGGATGTCCGTCGCAGGCAGCGTCGAGCGCGCGTTCTGCCCCCACATACGCGACACCCATTGCTCGCCGAGTACGGGCTTCAACTGTCCCGAACGCCGCACTGCAACGGCCGCGTGGTTGGTCGAGAGAAAGCGTGCCAGGCTCGCCTCGCCGCGCCGGCGAGACTCCCACTGGAGCAACTCGCGCGCGATATCCCGATACGTGAACATCGCCACTTCCGACAACGGAACCCACTGCGGCGTCTCGCGCCCACGGACCCGAAGCACGTCGGAGCCAAGCACGACCGAGCGATGCTCGTCGTGCATGCCCACCGTGACGAACACCAACTGCTCGCTCCCGTCCGAGCGTAAACGGAACGCGTCCCGCACCTCGTACGGTTGGCTCAGGCCCAGCTGCACCGTCACGGGGAACAGCCCCCGCGCCGCCACCAACGCACGGGCTTCACCGCGGAGCAGCCGATGGGCATGACCTTCAGGAAAGACGCGGTAGGCGTCAATGCGCACGCGAGCCGGATGGCCGACTGGCTTCGTGTCACGCTGCGGCGTGTGTTGTCCCCATCGCGTCTCGTTGACCTTCACGCGTCCGGCGGTTCTCGCGGCAGCCACTTCCGACGCAGACAGCGGGTAATCGCGCAGCAACGTCGAGAGCGTCCCCACACTGAGGCCCGTGGCGTCACGAATCGCGTCGATGCCGAGTCGCTCCTGCACTCGAAGCGTCACGGCACGCGCCTTGAGCGCATCGGGAATATGGCGCCTCACAGCATCTCCGCAAGCCCGTCGATACGGGATAGGTCCGCCTCGGCCTCGACGTCCCCCAATCGCAGTTCCGAAAGCCGCACCAGCTCTTGACGGCATTCGGCATACGCCTGCGCGCCCATGCGCGCCTCATCCAAGATGTCGCGCACCTGCCTCAACTCCGGCGGCAACGCCTCCAGACTCGCGGTGGCGATTGAGCCCGCACATTCAAATAGTCGGAGTCCTAAGTCGAGTGCTCGGGCGTGCATGACCCGAGCCATCGGCCCCACGTCCGCCTCCACGCGACTGGCCTCGCGATGCCGATCGCGATGCTTGACCCGAGTCACATGTATCCGCTCGACTGCGGCCGCGAAGCGCTCCGGCGACTCGAAGATCGCACGACCAGCATCGGTGAGCACAAGCGCGCGCTCGATGGGGCTCTCCATGTATGCGACAGCGATCGGAAACGTATCGCGCAGCAACCCCAACGAGACGAGCGTGTCGATATCGATCCGCGACATCTTTCTTTCAAGATGCGCGCCGTACTCGAGGTTCTCAGGACGCAGCACCACATACGGCGCGGCACCATTGTGCACCGCCGCCTTCGCCACCCATGCGTCCGCGTTGGCGCAGAGTGCCACGAGCAGACGAACACAGAGCGACCGGGAGGCGGCGAACTCGACCTGCTGCGCGAACGCTGGATCGCTGACGATATCACTGGCTTGGGTGGCATTCCACGCGCTGCGATGATGTGCCATGGGAGTGGATGAAGAAGTTGATGGAGATCGACGAGTCACCGCTGTTCCACTGGCGAGGTCGACCTGACGCGCGAGCTGCCACGACGTCTCGGGCCGTGGCGGTATCTGCACCAGCGACTCGACCGTGTCGTACGTACAGGGCTCGTACCCCGCCGCACGTAGCGGGCGCGTGCCAAGCGGACTGCCTTGCGCGCAGGCATCACGGTCACGCCGGTCTGTCGGGTGTACTCCCATGTCAGGAGCATCCTGACCGCCCGGGACGCACGAGTATCACGGATGCATCGCCAACCAGGTGCGGACTTCGGGTGACATCGGGAACTTGTTCGGCGGGAGCGGGGCATCGAACTGGCTGCGCGTCACGTTCATCTTCATCTCGACCGGCCCGGACCGCTGGCGGAACCGAATCGGGAGCTGCACGCCATCCGTCGGTGCGTACGCGTCGATGATGTAGGCGCGGTCCCGCTTCAGGAAGAGCAGACTCACGGTATCCGCCGTCCCGCGAAAGAGCCCGCTCTGGACATCATAGTAATCACTGCGCGTCTTGCCAGCGGACGTCTTCGCCGCGAGGCGCCAGCAGTCATAGCCTTCCCATCGCACGCGCTCGACGGTCCCCGTGTACTCCGCCAGCGCGTAGCGCCGGAGTAGTCCCACGAGCCCGCCATCCCGCTGAATGTTGTCGCGTTCCTCGCCGTCAGGGCGCGAGATTACGGTGCCCTTCTGCGACCACACGACATGGCCATCCGTCCCGAAGGCCACGTACTGGCTGGTCGTCTCACGATAGTTCGCGATCTGATTGGGGGCGTTGCGGATAATACTGTAGGTTCCTCGCTCCTCGCCCGGCGACACGGTGATGGTTCCTTCGCGCACCAGGCTCGAGTGCTTCAACAGCGCGGCCTCATTCATCGCCTTCGCGAAGTTCGTCAGGACCTGCGCCGGCGTGGGCGTCTGCGCGTCCACCGTCGGCGCCAGCATCAGCGCAACCGCAACGCAAAGAAAGCGGCACATGAGCGGAGAGGGTTGAGGAAAGGGACTAGACACCGTCGTCGTCTACCGAGAGAGTATCGCGCTCGGCGCCGCGCGGTTGTAGTGCCTCGCCCGTGTCAGCGTCGTAAAAGTCTCCATGGAGCAGGAATTCCGCCTCGGGATCGCCGCCGATGTCACTGACGAGCCGATGGTACGCACCGGGGTTGAGCCGCGTCAGGAGTAACCCGATCGCATGCGCCCGACAGAGCGTGACCACCATCCGACCCAGATCCACGGTGACGACCTCGGGCGCCGCACCGCCGCACGCAGCGCAATCGCCGTCGTGCGCCGACACGGTCGCCACGACCGCCGGCGCGTGCACGACCGCGCAGTTCGGGCACAGGACCACCGTCTGGCCGTCGCACCCGCTGATGGCCGCCATGCCGCCGGGCAGTCGAGTCGAACACCGATCGCACGGGTGATCGCCAAACGGGTGCGCGGCTCCCATCGACCTCAGCATACTCCTCCCAAAGCCTGTCCGCAGGATGGTACCCGAACGCCGTGAATCTAACCACGCCAGAGGATCGGACGCCGCGCTGGCGAACCGCCAGCGACCCGCGCCCGCCTCGCCGAACGCCAGGCTCCGCGCACCGATCGCATGGATGCTGCAGAGTCCGCCCCTGCGTTCGCCGCCCCGCGGTGCAGCGGCGATGTCCGACGGTCGCCGAATCAACTAGCGGCGAGCGCCAGCGGGGCCTGGCGATACAGTCGCGCGACGACGCGATGATGAGCTAATGCCGTCGCGTCACCCGCGCGCTCCACGAGCTCCTCGAAATCACCCCCGGAGTCCCCGGCGAGTTGCGAAACGGCTGATGCGAACCGGCGATCAGGGTCGGAAAAGTCCAGCTCACGCGGCATCGCACAGCTCCCGTTCGAGGTCCGCAGGAGCGTCCGGCCACCTTGTCGCGCACGAGTCAACGGCGACCACGCTTACGCCACGGGCACACCCGCCAACTGGGATGTACGGTCCGCGATCGCGGGCGTAAACTGCTCGCACAACAGGCTGAGTACTTCCGTCGGCAGGTGGAGGAACCGTCGAGCCTGCCGTGCATCCTCGCTCGCGAGCCCCTCCACGCCGTGCAGCACCGTCTGCACGCACGCCACATCACCGAGCCGCGCCTGCTCCAGCACCGAAGCCGGGAAGGCGCTGAGTCGAGGCGTGGCTTGCTCAATCAGCGTGAATAGCGCCCGCGCGGCAGCGGCGGAGAGCACGTACTGCGCGCTTTAGCCGACCAGATCGGGATGGC
>JAJZRK010000239.1 GCA_021802745.1 bacterium | reverse complement strand
CCGCTAGTACGTCTTCTCCGCCGCTTCCAGCTCCACCAGCAGCTTGGCGTAACTCTCGTGCCGCGCCGCACTGATCACCCCGCGTTCGACGCCCGCGCGTACGGCGCACCCCGGTTCGGAGAGGTGCCGGCAGTCCTGGAACCGGCATTCGCCAAGCACGGGACGGAACTCGGGGAAGCAGCGGCCGAGTTCGCTGGACGTGAGGCCCCACATCCCCACCTCGCGCAGCCCCGGCGTGTCCACCACGTAGCCGCCGCCCGGCAGCGGCACGAGCACGGCGCCGACGGTCGTGTGGCGCCCCTTGTTCACCGACTCGGAGATCTCGCCGACCCGCAGGTTCAGCCCGGGATACAGCGCATTGATGAGCGACGACTTGCCGACCCCGCTCGGCCCGCTGAGCGCGGTCGTGCGGTTCACGAGCACGGCGCGGAACTCGTCGAGGCCGCGCAGCTGCTTGACGCTGGTGCGGTGCACCGGGTAGCCCGCCCGCTCGTAGTCGGCGGCGAGCGCGTCGATGCGCGCCGGGTCGTCCACGAGATCGGCCTTGTTCAGCACGAGCCGGGCGGGAATCTCGTTCCCCTCGGCGATGACGAGGAACCGGTCAATCATGCGCACGTGCGGCTCGGGCTTGGCGATGGCGAAGACGATGATGACCTGGTCCACGTTCGCCACGACGATGCGCTCGCCGCGCGCGCCGCCCGGCGAGCGCCGTGCGAGCCGCGTGCGCCGCGGGTGGATGGTCGTGATGCTCCACGCCCCGCCGCGCGCATCGTCGGCGATGTCCACGTCATCGCCGACGGCCAGTTTCTCGTAGCGGCTCTCCTGCTTCAGGCGTCCGCGCAGCGTCACGTCGTGCTCGCTGCCATCCTGCGCGCGCACGCGCCAGACGCCGCCGGTGCCGCTCAGCACCACGCCGCGCAGCAGCGGGCCGCTCACGCGTCGTCCTCGCGCATCACGTCGAACCAGCGGCGGCCGCACGCGCCGTCGCGCGCCGTCACCAGCGCGTCGAGCAGGCGCTGGCACTCCGCGAGCGGCGTCGCGCTCACGGCCGCGTGCGCGGCGTCCGGCGTGTCGGCATAGGCGAGAAAGTCCGTCTCCAGGTGCCCCTCGATCCCCTGCTCGCCGATGCGCCGCCACTGAAGAAACAGGAGGTACCCGCCGAAGGGACGCGCGGGATCACCCGTGTCGTCGGTGAGGACTTCAATGGAATACGAGAGGCCGTCCTTCCCCTCCAACGCCGCGGCGCGGCCGTGCACCGCGGCAAAGCCGCCCACGGTGCGCTCGTCGCCGCGTGAATAATCGGGGGGGAGGAACCGGCCGTGGCTCACCGGGACTTGAAGGTTTCTTTGAGCACGTTGCCCGTGATGAACCACAGGTTGGCCGGACGCTCGGCCATACGACGCATCAGGTACGGATACCACTGCGTGCCGAACGGGACGTAGAGGCGCAGGCGCCAGCCGTCCCGCACCAGCTGTTCCTGCAGGTCGCGACGCACGCCGTACAGCATCTGGTACTCGAACCGGTCGGCGCTGATGCCGCGCGCCCTCGCCCACGCGTTCAGCTCGGCGATGATGGCCGGGTCGTGCGTGGCGATGCCGGGGTACTTGCCATGTTCGATCAGCGACTTGGCGCAGTCCACGTAGTTGCGGTCCACGTCCTTCTTGTCGGGGAACGCGACGGTGGCCGGCTCGAGATAGGCGCCCTTGCAGATGCGGACGCGGCACTGCTTCTCGTTGGCCCATGCCACGTCCTTCGCCGTGCGCCGGAGCATGCTCTGCAGCACGATGCCGACGTTGTCGGGATACTTGGGGTAGAGGCGCTGCGCAAAGAAATCGAGCGTTCGCTGGGTGTAGTCGCTCCCCTCCATGTCGAGGCGCACGAACGTGCCGTACTGCCTGGCCCGCTCGAGAATCGCGAGCGTGATCTCCTCGCAGATCGCGTCGGCAATGTCCTGCCCGAGCGAGGTGAGCTTCACCGAGACATTCGCGTTCAGCCCGCGCCGGTTGATCTCGTCGAGCAGTTCCAGGTAGCGGCGCCCCGTCTCGCGGGCTTCGGCCTCGCTGGTCACGCTCTCGCCGAGCTGGTCGAGGGAGGCGGTGACCCCGGTCTTGTTGAGCACGGCGACGGCGTCGCACGCCGCCCCGATCTCCTCGCCCGCGATGAAGCGCGACGCGACCTTCTTGGCGAACCCGTTGTTGCGGACGAAGCGGAAGATGGACTTCTGGCGCGACAGCCAGATGAGGCCCGAACGAAGCATGGCGTGTTCTATGGAAGCAGGCGGTCCGGCACGGCCGGCGCCTTCGTGAGTCGGCAAACCGGCACGCCGCCCCCCTGGGCGGTGGGTCGGGCGATGGCGGCATCGAACAGGTTCCAGGTGCCGAATCCGTCATCGCTGTCGGGATCGAGCAGCAATTCGGCCAGCACGCCGAGGGGCTGGCGGGCCGGGACAATCAGGGTGCCAGCCGGCACGTCGGCCGCGCTCGGCACCCACCGCCCCTCGAACCGCGTCTCGCGGTGCCCCTGGAAGGGACGCGAAGACGCCACGATCGAGTCGGCGGCAAAGCACTCCACACCCGGAACCGCCGCCGTGGCGGTCGTCCGGGTCACGCGCACGCCGTGCAGGCGCAGCATCACGCCCACCGTGTCGGCGGCGCTGGGGAGCACCAGCCACCCCCACGGCATCGGCGCCGTGCGCGTCGCGTCGAAGCGGTCGCGCACCGGCATCCGGGTGGTGATGAACTTCCCGCTGCGCACATAGCCGCGCCGCACCCCGGGCTCCGTGGATGGCGTGTCGGACTTCACGAGGGGCTCCTCGATGACGTCCAGCATCAACGGTTTCCTCGTGAGTTCGGCGCGCACCGGCACCGCGGCCACCTTGCCCGCGCTGAGCGCGGCGTCGGAGGCGCGCGACAACGCAAGCACGGCGCGCGACTTCTCGGCGGTCAGCGACAGGATCTCGGTGACGAAGGCGTACGTGGACTTCACGCGCCGCTCGAAGGGGTCGTGCGAATACGCCTCGCTGAGGATCGAGAGCCGTCCGCGCAGGGCGTAGTAGTTGGTGCCGTAGCGCCCGCGATGGTCGTACGTGGACCACGCCTTCGCCTCGCCCGGCGCCGCCGGTCCCTCGTCGCCCGTGAAGTTGCCGTAGTCGAAGATCTCGTAGTGGTGCCGCGCGCGGAGGCGCTTGCGCAGCACCGGAAGCATCGAGTCGCGCACGAAAGCGCCGCCGAACGTCCCGCCGCGAATCCCCGCGGCCGGATGCAGCGACGGCGAGTAGGTGAGCGCATACCCGTGGTACGAGCCGTCTGTCGTGTGCAGGTCCACGAACAGGTCCGGGTCCCACGCGTTGAACATCCGCAGCGACGCGCGCGTCTCCGGGGCCTCGGCCTTCACGTAGTCGCGGTTGAGGTCGAGCATCTTCGCGTTCGGGCGCTGCCCCACCAGCTCCGGCCCGTTCTGCGCACCCCGCTGCCGCGCCGTCGGAGCGAACACCTCGTTGCCGTCGGCGTTGTAGATGGGCACCGCGATCAGCACGATCGAGTCGAGCACGTTCTTCTTCGGCGCGAAGACCAGGTCGCGCACCAGCGCCTGCAGCGCCTCTTTTCCTTCCACCTCACCGGCGTGGATGTTGCCCTGCACATACACGATCGGCCGACCAAGCCGCCGGGCTTCGGCCGGCGAGTGCACCAGCGGGCGGGAGGCAATGATGTACGGCAGGTCGCGCCCCTGCGTCGTCTGGCCGATGCTGCCGACGACGATGGGCGCGCCCTTTGCCTGCAGGGAGTCGATGAACGCGACGACATCGGCGTAGGTGGAGGTCTCCTTGTAGGCGCTGCGTTCGGCGCGGGTCTGCTGAGACGGTAGACGGTGGACGGTGGACGGTAGAAGGGCCGCGATGAGCAGCAGGTGCGGCAGGATGGACGCGAACAGGCGACGGACCCGAACAGCGGGCAGTGTCCACCGTCCACCGTCCACCGTCGACCGTCCGTCAGCTACCGTCCACCGTCCACCCTCTACCGTCTGCCCTTCGCTCATACCGGCTTCCCCGTCGTTGGATAGAACGTCGCGCCCGTCGCCGCCATCTCGCGCAGCAGCGTTGCCGGCTCGAATCGTCCCGGATGCTTCACGTTCAGTGCCTCGAGGCGCCGGACGAGCTCGCCGGCGCCGATCGTGTCCACCACCCGCAGCGGTCCGCCGCGGAACGGCGGGAAGCCGATGCCGAACACGGCGCCGATGTCGCCGTCGCGGGGGGCGCGCAGGATGCCGTCCGCCACGCAGCGCACCGCCTCGTTCACCATCGCCAGCGACAGCCGCTCCTGGATATCGGACGCGCTGACCGGGTGCCGCGTTGAACCGGTGGGCATCAGCGCGTACACGCTGTCGTCCACACCGCCCTTCTTCCCCTTCTCGTCGTAGAGGTAGAAGCCCCGCCTCCCCTTGCGCCCGAGGCAGCCGGCGGCGAGCACCTTGCCGAGCGTCGCCGACGGCTGCAGGCGGTCGCCGAACGCCGCGGCCATGATGGCGCCGCTCTTGCCGGCAACGTCGAGTCCCACCTCGTCGAGCAGCGTCACCGGGCCCACCGGGAATCCGTAGTCGAGCATCGCCTGGTCAATGGCCTCGATGCGCGCCCCCTCGTCGAGCAGCTTGCCCGCCTCGTTGATGTACGGCGCGAGGATGCGGTTCACGTAGAAGCCCGGCGCATCGTGCAC
>JAJZRK010000238.1 GCA_021802745.1 bacterium | reverse complement strand
GTCCTTCTCCTTCGACTCGACCTGCTGGCCGCTCTGCTCCTCGTCGCCTTCCACGAGCGGGGCAATTTCGAACGAGGTGACGCCGGTGTCGCCGAGGCGCTTGAGCAGGCCGTCGTACCGGTCAGTCGTGTCCTCGCCCTGCGGGTTCTGCAGGTAGCCGAGGAGGATGGTCCAGTCGCGGATGGCGGGGGCGCGCAGGGTGCGCAGGGTGCCGATGCCGTTCTGGCGGAACTGCGTCAGCAGGGCGCTGAAGCTCGAGTAGTTTTCGAGGTCGAGCCGCAGGCGCGTGCTGTTCACGAAGATGAACTCGCCCGCCACCCGGAACTCGCACTCCCGTTCGTGCGTCAGCAGTTCATTGGTGATGAACGACAGTTCTTGCAGCGACTGCTGGACGACGGCATTCTCGAAGGGATAGAGGCGGAGGTTCCGCATCGTCCCGTAGAAGGCCTGGATGAACGCCCGGCTCGCGACGCGCACGTACGCCTCGCCCGTCATCTCGCCGAGGGCCTGCATGGCCACCGAGCCGCGCATGGTCATGGACGGCCGACCGGAGGGAGGCGTGGTCACTGGCTACCACCCCCGCGCAGGGCGCGGCTCACTGCACTCCGCACGATGACGTCCTTGTCGCCTTCCGCACGCTGCAGCGCCTCGCGCGCGGCCGGCGTGCCGATGCGCCCGAGCGCCACCACTGCGCTGGCGCGCAGCTCCGGATCCTCCTTGCGCGCGAAGATTCCGCCCTTGGCATTGAGCAGCCCGTCGAGGTACGCGACGCCGGCGTCCCCGCACAGCGATCCGTACAACTCGAAGAAGGCCAGGCGCTCCGTGCGGTCGGCGTCGCGCAGCTCCTTCCCCTTCACGGCCGCCTCGGCGCGCTGCAGGGCCGGCCGGTACTGCCGCATCATCAGCGTCCGCGCCGCCTGGACGCGCAGGTCGCGGTCGGGGTCGGCAAGCGCCTTCTCCATCGCCTGCAGCGCGCCCGGCGACGCGATGTCGCCCAGCGCCGACAATGCCGCCAGGCGCATCTCGCGGTTGCCGTGTTCGAGCACGCGCGCCATCGCCGGCACGCCGGCGGCCGTGCGCATTGCGCCGCAGCGCCGGATGGCCTCGAGGGCCACTTCCTGCGCCGGATCGGCGATCAGCTTGACGAGTTCCGCCGTGGCCGATTCCGCAATGCGCGTCGCCGCCCCCTCGAGCAGCGGGCGCAGGCCGACATTCTGCGTGCGCGGCAGCCAGGCGAAAATCGTGGCGAGCGCCGATGGGCGCAGCTGCCCGAACAGCTCGTTGAGTTCAGCCGCCGAGGGCAGCACGGGCGCCGCGTCCATCGCCTCGAGCAATTGCCCGAGCGCCGCCGGCTCGCTGAGCCGTGCGGCCAGCGACGCGAGCCGTTCCTTCGTCTCCGGCTGCACGTCACGCGCCCGGTCGAGGGTCAGCGCCGACTCCCGCAGGAGATAGGCCACCGCCGCGAACTGTCCCGCCGACAACAGGTGCAGCATCAGCGCTTCGATGTGCGACAGCACCTCGGCCCGCACGAGCGGATCCAGCTGGAACTCGAAGATGTCGAGTAGCGAATCGAGCACGGTCCGCCGCAGGTCGGTCGAGTACTCGCGCAGCGTCTCCTGGCGCAGGTACTCCACTTCCTTCTCGTCGAGGAAGTACAGCGTCGTATCGAAATCGTCCATGCGGACGATCCCCGACTGGTCCCGCTCCTCCGAACCGCTGCCCGACGAGCCGCCCGCCTCGGCTTCCGCCTTCGCCTCGCGAATCGCCTCGCCGGGATCCTCCGTGTCGCCAGCCCCCGTCTTCGGCCACCGCCCCGGCTCGGGCGACGATTCGAGCGGCGCTGACTCGTCGGAGACGTCCACGTACCGATACTGCAGCGTCGTGAACTCCTGCTCCCAGAACAGGGTGAGCAGGTCATCCTGGTTGGGGAGCGCGTGCCGCACCTTGGGAATGATGTCGAGGAATGCGGCAATCTCCTTTTCCTCGAATCCCTTCTGCAGCGTGAGTTCGCGCAGGCCGTCCTTGAAGAATGTCCACGGCAGCGAGTCCGCCGCCTTCGTGGGTTCTTCGAACACCTTCTGACCGTACCACTCGAGGGCCGTGTCGGTCACCGTGAGACGAATCGCGTCGGTCTCCTCCCACAACGGCGCGAACACCGCGCGCGCCTGCTCCAGCGAACGCACGTAGCTCGGGTTGTTGTGGTTGTTCAGGTACAGCAGGTGCGCCCGAATGGTCTTGTCGAGCTGGCGCAGCATCTCCGAGACGAGCTGTGGAGAGAACGGCGGCTCAAGATCGTCGGGTTCCTGCCCGGGCATCGCGGCCGTGGGTACGGTCATCTCACTAACATACGGCGTCGGCGCGCGCGCGTCACGGTCACGCCGGCCCCGCTCCCAGTTCGCTCACCTGCGCCACGTCCTTGTCGCCGCGCCCGCTCACGCACAGGAGCACCGGCTCGTCCGCGCCCCACCGCCCGCACTGCGACGCAATCCACGAGACGGCGTGCGCCGTTTCGAGCGCGGGGATGATTCCCTCGAGCCGTCCGAGCAGCGCGAAGCCCTCCAATGCCTCGTCGTCGGTGACCGACACGTAGGACGCGCGCCCCGAGTCCTTCAGGTACGAGTGTTCGGGGCCCACCCCCGGATAGTCGAGGCCGGCCGAGATGGAGTGCGCGGGATGCACCTGTCCGTGTGCGTCCTGCAGCAGGTAGCTCAGCGCCCCGTGCAGCACGCCCGGCGTGCCGCGCGACAGGCTGGCCGAGTGCGCCCCGCTGTCGAGCCCGTGCCCCGCCGCCTCCACGCCCACCAGCTCCACGTCGCGATCGCCCTCGAACGCATGGAAGATGCCCATCGCATTCGATCCGCCGCCGACGCACGCCACCACGGTGCGCGGCAGGCGGCCGGCGCGCTCCAGCATCTGCGCGCGCGCCTCGCGGCCGATGATCGCCTGGAAATCACGGACCATGCGCGGATAGGGCGCCGGACCGACCACGGACCCGATGATGTAGTGACTGGTCGGGCACGTCGTCACCCAGTCGCGGATCGCCTCGGTGGTGGCGTCCTTGAGCGTCCGCGTGCCGGCCGTGACCGGCACGACCGTGGCGCCCATGAGACGCATCCGGTAGACGTTGAGGCGCTGACGCCGCATGTCCTCCTCGCCCATGTACACCACGCACTCCAGCCCGAGGCGCGCGCACACGGTCGCCGTCGCGACGCCGTGCTGGCCGGCGCCGGTCTCCGCGATGATGCGGCGCTTGCCCATGCGCCGGGCGAGCAGCGCCTGCGCCAGCGCGTTGTTGATCTTGTGGGCGCCGGTGTGGTTGAGGTCCTCGCGCTTGAGCCAGACCGGCGCGCCCACGTGCGCCGAAAACCGCGGCGCGTCGCTGAGGGCGGACGGACGACCCACGTAATGCTGCAGCAATCCGTTCAGTTCGGCGTGGAACGCGGGGTCGGCGAGCGCTGTCTCGAGCGCCGATTCCAGCTCGTCCAGCGCCGGCACGAGCGTCTCCGGCACGTACCGCCCGCCAAACGCCCCAAAACGTCCATCCACCGCGTCCTGCGCCGCCATCTCACCGTCCTCCGCGCGCCGCCGCCAGGGCGAAAGCGCGCATCTTCGCATGGTCCTTGATTCCCGCCGCTGATTCGATCCCTGACGATACATCCACGACATCGGGAGCGACCACCCCAATCGCCATCGCCACGTTGTCCGGTCGAAGCCCACCGGCGAGCACGAGCCGCGACGGCCGCCCCGCCGCGTCGAGCGCTGCCGCGAGGCGCACCCAGTCCACGGCCACCCCGGAGCCACCGAGCGTCCCGGGCACGAGCGCATCTACGACCACGGCATCCACATCCGCTGCCGCGCTGCGCATGGCCCCACCGTCGAAATCGCCGCCGAGTCGCACCACGCGCCAGATCTCGCCGTCGAACCGCGCGCGCAACACGGCCACGGTCGCCGCATCCGACCGGCCGTGCAACTGCACGACGTCGAGCCGGGCCTGCGACGCGAGCGCGAGGATCTGCTCGGCGGTCTGATTGCCGAACACGCCGACGCGCGCCGGCGTTCCCGGCGCCGCTCCGCGGGCGCCGTCGAGCACGGCGCCCGCCGCCGCCGCATCGAGCATCCGCGGCCCGCCGGCGAAGACGACGCCGACGTACGCCGCCCCGAGCGACGCGGCAGCCTGCGCGTCCGCCGCCCGCGTGAGTCCGCAGAACTTCACCTCAGCCACGCGCGCTCCGCGGCACCTGGGTCAGTTGCCGGACTGCGTCGGTCGGCGACCCGGCAACGGAGAGCGCCGAACCCACGAGCACGGCGTCCGCGCCCAGCGACGCCGCGCGGCGCACGCCGTCGGCGTCTCGCACCCCGCTCTCATACACGGCGATGCGCTCGGGCGGCACCAGGCGCAACAGGCGCTCGGAGACGGCGTCGTCAATGTTGAGGGTCTCGAGGTTGCGGTTGTTCACCCCGATCACGCCGTGGGGCACGCCCAGCGCGCGTTCCAGTTCCGCTTCATCCCGCACTTCGAGCAGCACGTCGAGGCCCAGCGACCGCGCTGCGGCCGCCAGCGCGAAGAACCGCGACTTCGGCAGCGCACGCGTGATGAGCAACACGGCGCTGGCGCCGGCCAGCCGCGCCTCGAGCAGCTGCACCTCGTCCACCATGAAGTCCTTGCGCAGGAGCGGCAGGGCCACGGCGCCGCGAGCCCGCACGAGATCGTCGAGCGACCCGCCGAACTCCGTCGGCTCGGTGAGG
>JAJZRK010000237.1 GCA_021802745.1 bacterium | reverse complement strand
ATTCCGGGTGCGCGGGCAGGGGATCACGAAGGACGGCAAGAAGGGCGACCTGCTCGTCGAGGTGCGCGTGGATGCGCCGACTGAGCTGAGCGACGCCGCGCGCCGGGCGATGGAGGAGTTTGCGGCCAAGGCGGGGTTGAACTACTGAGGGCAGACGGGAGACGGGAGACGGGAGACGGAACATCGCAGGCGGACCGTTGCCACTACTTCGCCGATAGGGGGGTGTGTTCATGCGGAGACGCGCTCACTCGTGCTTGGCCGTCGTGCTTTCGCTGTCGCTTGCGGCTGCGGCCGACGCACAGCACTCCGACATCGTGAGACTCGTTCAACGGCCCGTTCCCGCCTTCGCCGGCCTGAGCGGTGCACCGCTCATCACGCGCGATGCACCGGCGACACCCGCTGCGAATGAGGCGAAGTCTCCGGTCGCTGCCGGCTTCTTGAGCCTGCTGGTACCGGGGATGGGTTCGTTTTACGCCGGCAACTCCCAGCATGGTTTTGTCCATGTTGGCATCGCGCTGGGCTCGGCGATCGTCGCCAAGGCGACATGCGGTCAGGGTCATGATTCGCCCTGCGGCGGTGCGTCGGACGCGGCCGTGGTCGTCAGTCTCGTGAACTGGTCGTGGTCCATCTTGAACGCCGTCCGCGATGCGCGCGCTTCGGGCGGCGCGAGCCGCCAGGCGCGGCGGTAGCAGACTTGCGGCGACAGCATCGTGCTGCGCGCACGGACGGCCCGGTCGCGCCGCTGGTGGTTTATGGTCTGCTCGCCGAGCCGTGTGGGATGCTCTCGCTGTTCGTGGCGCGCGAGGCGCGCCGTACACCGCTGCGGTCGCTGTGGTGAGTCGACGGAACCGGCTTGGCTGCTGAGCCGTACCGCTAGTCGATGAACCCGCCGCCGAGCACAAGCGATCCATCGTAGAGCACGGCGCTCTGCCCCGGCGTGATGGCCGACACCGGGGTGTGGAGCGACAGCGAGACGGTACGATCGCCAATCGCGCTCACTGTCGCGGGAGTCAGCGGCGCGCGATGCCGCACACGGACCTGCACGCTGTCGCCGACGCGCGGTGGTGCGTCCGCCAGCCAGTTCACCTCGCTCGCGGCGAGCGAAGTTCCAAGCAGCTCCGCGCGGGATCCGACGACCACTTCACGCGCTTCCGGCCGAAGCGCCACGACGTACAGGGGCTCGGCGGAGCCGCCGGGGAGTCCACGCCGCTGGCCGATGGTGTAGCGCGCGAATCCGTCGTGCTCGCCGATCACCTCGCCGGTGGTCGTGATGATGCGGCCGGGAGAGAGGGCAGGGGCGCCGTCGCCGAGCTCGCGTCGCAGGATCTGCACGTAGTCGCCGTCGGGGACGAAGCAGATTTCCTGACTCTCGGGCTTGTCGGCGACTCGCGGCAGGGCAAGCTCGCGCGCCACGGCGCGCGTCCCGTGCTTCGTCATCTCGCCGACGGGGAGCAGGAGGCGCTTCACGACATCGCGCCGAATGCCCCAGAGAAAGTAGGTCTGGTCCTTGTTGTCATCCGCGCCGCGATGCAGCTGGCCGCCGATGGCGCGCGCGTAGTGCCCGGTGGCGACGAACTCGGCGCCGATGCCGTCGGCCTTGGCCACCAGGTCGCTGAACTTCGTGAACGTATTGCAGCGCACGCATGGAATGGGCGTGCGTCCGCGCGCGTATTCGGCGACGAAGTCGGCGATGACGTCGCGGCCAAAGTGGTCCACCATGTTGAGCACGTAGTGGGGAATCCCGAGCTGTTCAGCGACCCGGCGTGCGTCGCTCGTGGCGTCCAGCGAGCAGCAGGGGCGGTCGGGAAGGGCCGCACCATCGTTGAAGAGCTTCATGGTGACGCCGACCACGTCATAGCCCTGTCGCACGAGCAGGGCCGCCGCGACGGAACTGTCCACGCCGCCGGACATGGCGACGAGCACGCGCTGCGTCATGCGAACGTCCCGGTCATCGCGCGGGCGCTTCGCACCGCCTCGGGAAAGACGGCAGCCACGTGCGTGATCTGCTCGTCGTCGGTCAGCTTGCCGACACTCATCCGCACCGCCGACGCGCCGAGTGCCGGGGGGAGGCCCATCGCGCTGAGCACGTGCGACGGCGTGATGCTTCCGCTCTGGCAGGCGGAGCCGCTGGACGCCGCGATCCCCTGGAGATCGAGCGCCATCAGCAGCGATTCGCTGTCGGTGCCCGGCACCGAGAGGTGCAGGATGTGTGGTACGCGCGCGGCATCGCGGCCGTGGACGACGAGCTCCGGCAGGGCGGCAGTCAGCAGCGCCTGCAGGCGATCGCGCAGCGCACGCAACCGCGCCACTTCGACGTCGCGCTCCTGCAGGGTCAATTCCATTGCCGTGGCGAGCGCGACGGCAAGCGGGGTATTCTCGGTGCCGGGGCGGCGTCCGCGATCCTGCGATCCGCCGAAGAAGAGCGGGGCGAGCGGCGTGCCGCGCCGCACGAAGACCGCGCCAATGCTCTTCGGGGCGCCGAACTTGTGGCCGCTGACGGAAAGGAAGTCGGCCGGCAGTCGGCGGAGGTCCACGTCGAGCTTGCCGAATGCCTGCACGGCATCGGTGTGGAAGATCGCGCCCGCTTCCTTGGCCAGCGCCGCAAGTTCGGCGACGGGCTGGATGACCCCCGTTTCGTTGTTGACCCACATCACGCTGACGAGGGACACATCGTCGCGGATGTGCTGGCGCGCCGCGTCGAGGTTCACCGTGCCGGCGGGATCAATGCGCAGCAGCCGTTCGTCGCCGCCCTCGCGCGCCGCCTGATGCACGGCCTCGATCACCGCCTTGTGCTCGATGGGCGTCGAGACGATACCGGGGCGCCGATTCCCCTGTTGCACGCGCCAGCCGCCGAGCACCGCCAGATTGTCGGCTTCGGTGCCACCGGAAGTCAGACAGATTTCGTCGGGTTGAGCGCCAAGGCAGGCCGCGATGCGCTCTCGCGCGGCGTCGGTGGCTGCGCGCGCCTCGCGTCCCCATCGGTGCGCACTGGACGCATTGCCGAACTTCGTGGTGAAATACGGCAGCATCGCCTCGAGCACTTCCTGGCGCACCGGCGTCGAGGCGGCGTGGTCGAGGTAGACGGGGGGCTGCGGCATATAGAAAATATATCGCGGCGCGATCGCGCCGCGGGTGCGCTCCCTTGGCCGTGCCCCACTCCGGCATGGGCCCGTCGCAGGCGGACCCATGCCGGTTTCCTACTCGTCTACTTCGCCGGCCGATCGGTGTTGTTGATGTCGCGAATGATCTTCCACGATCCGTCGGCCTGATGCTTCCACACGGTCAGGTACTTGCCCTGGTCCTTCAGGTCGGCGCCAGCCAGCCGCGTGCGGCGGCCACACCGCGACGACGGCCGCGGATATCGAGCTGCCGACGAGCAACAGGAGACGTCCGACTGCGGCTTGCCTCCGTCCGCCCACCGATAGCGCACGCCCAGGCCTGGCCCTGCGCCTCGCCCGGCACCTGGGCCGACCGCGAACTCACCCCCGCTGCTCGCCGCGGTCCCTCGCGGCGCGCCTACGGAGTGTCAACGATCCGTACGAAGTACAGGTACACCGCCTGCCGATCTTCCTCGTCGAGCGCGCGCGCGGGCAGCATCGCCTCCCCGATTGTCTCGCCATTCGCTGCGATGCCGGTCAGGAGCAGGCGGTCGAACGACGCTTGAGAATAGTTGCGCACCGCCGAAAGCGCTGGGCACGTGGCTGATCCACTTTTGCCGCCTTCAAACGTGGACCCGTGGCACTGTGCGCAGACACGCTGTGCGACTTGGGCGCCCCGCACGAGCGACGGAATGAGCACGTCGGATGAGTGCGCAGGGGCGACAACGGATTCGGCGTCCCCGCAGGCGATGGCGCCCGCGGCGATCGCCGCCGCGCATAGACTGGAGATGCTCCGCATGGGTACTCCTGCAATTGGCGTTCCGCGGCTGATCGTAGTCAGCGACGCGGCGTGCTGTGAACGCTCCAACCTGATCGGAGACTGTCCGCCAGCACTCCGCCCGCCATCCGCGGAGTCTCCTTGACGGCTCTCTGACGCTATTGCACCATCAATTAGCCGCTTGCCACTCGATGGGTGGTGGCGGCGCACCGTCGTGGGCATCGCTTATGGTCAGACTCCGGGTACTGGGCGGATTTTCGCTCAGTGACGAGGTAGGACGGCCGATCGAACATCTGGCGCAGCGCCGCGCCGAGGCGGTGCTGGCGTTGCTGGCGCGCGCGGGTGACCTGGGATGCACGCGCGACCGCCTGATCGCGCTGTTGTGGCCGGATGCGGACGAGGCACACTCCCGGCACAACCTGAGCAACGTCCTGCACCTGGTGCGCGGTGCGCTCGGCCCGTCCGCCGTCCAAGCGGTTGGAGATTCGCTTCGCTTGGACTTCGACGCAGTGGACGTGGACGTGCATCGCTTCACCGAGGCACTGCACAACGGGCGCCATGCCGATGCGATCGCCGCATACGCCGGGCCGTTCCTCGCCGGGGTCCACGTGGAACAGGCGCAAGAGTTCGACGAGTGGGCCGAGCGGGAACGTGCGACGCTGTTTCGACAGTGCTCCGAAGCGCTGGATGTACTCGCCGTTGCCGCAGAACGACAAGACGATTGGCACACGGCCGTCTCCTGGTGGGAACGTGCGGTCGAACACGATCCGCACAACTCCCGCGTCGTGCTTCGCCCCGTAGCGTCGCTGGTCCGGCTCGAAGACGGTGGTAAAGCCAAGCTTGCGCGGGGGGCGCCCGATCGTAGGCTGGCGA
>JAJZRK010000236.1 GCA_021802745.1 bacterium | reverse complement strand
TACGGGCTCAAGATGGCGTGCGGCGAAAATCCCAAGCGTGTCTATGCCAGCCGCGGTCCCTCCACCCGAATGGGGAACGTGGCGGGATACCGGGCCGCGTGGATCCAGGCCGAGCAGTACCGCCGCCGCTGGGACAAGTACCTCGCCGAACCCAAGGGTGACCCGCCGGCGCGCGACCTCGGCCTCGAGACACTGGCCGAGGTGCTGCGCGGCAACATCCTGGTGCACAACCATTGCTACCAGGCTGACGAGATGATGCAGATGATCGACATCGCCCACGAGTTCGGCTACACGATCCGCTCGTTCCATCACGGTGTGGAGGCGTACAAGATCGCGGGCACGCTTGCCAAAGAGGGAATCTCCGCCTCGCTTTGGTCCGACTGGGGCGGATTCAAGATGGAAGCGCTCGACGGCATTCGCGCCAACCTCGCCATCGTGCACGCCGCCGGCGCCCGCGCCATCGTGCACTCCGACGATCCGTCGGGCTCGCAGCGCCTGAATCAGGAGGCGGCCAAGGCGCTCGCGGCCGGCCGCGCCGCCGGCATTGCGCTGCGCGACGAGGACGCGATCACCTGGATCACGAAGAACCCTGCCTGGGCCCTCGGGCTCGACGACCGCATCGGGACGCTGGAGACGGGCAAGAATGCCGACCTCGTCCTCTGGTCGGGCAATCCGCTCTCCGTGTACAGCCGGGCGGACAAGGTGTGGATTGACGGCGCCGTCTATTTTGATCGCGCCGACCCCACCCAGCGCTGGCGCACCGACTTCGAACTCGGCTACGTGCCGTCCAACGACGGGAGGATCCGCTGATGCGCCCCAAATTCCGTGCGGCGCTGGCCGCCCTCTTCATCGCCGCCCCGACGCTCGCGTCGGCCCAAGCCGCATCTCGCGTCATCGCCATCACGGGCGGCACCGTGCACCCGGTGAGCGGCCCAGTCATCGAACATGGCACGGTGCTCATTCGCGACGGCAAGATCGCCGAGGTCGGCGCGCAGGTCGTGGTCCCCGCCGGCGCACACGTCATTGACGCCACCGGCAAGGTAGTCACGCCCGGTCTCATCAACAGCAACACGACGCTCGGCCTCTCCGAGGCCGGCTCGCCGCAGTTCAGCGGCGGCTACAATGACACGCGTGCCAACGGGACCCGCGGCGTCGCGGCCTCCTTTCGCGCGTGGGAGGGGCTCAACCCGGCGTCCACCTTCATTGCGCCCGCTCGGCAGGGCGGCGTGACCACGGCCCTCGTGGCGCCCAGCGGCGGAGTCATTGCGGGTCAGGCGGCACTCATCAATCTCACCGGGGACCGTATTGACGACATGGTCGTGCGCCGCGCGAATGGACAAGCCGCGGTGGCGATGCTCGCCGCGTTCAACCCGGGAGCGGCCGATGCGTCCTCCCGTGGCGAACTGCTAGGTCGCCTGCGCGAGTTGATCCGTGACGCGCAGGTCTATCGCGCCACGCGCGCCGCCTACGATCGCAACGCGTCGCGCTCGCTCGCGGCACCGCGCGCCGATCTCGAAGCGCTGCAAGCCGTCGTGGACTCGACGCTCCCCCTGCTGATCGCGGTGGACCGTGCCTCGGACATTCGCGCGGTCCTCGACCTCAAGCGGCGCGACAAGCTGCCGGTCAGGCTGATGCTGCTGGGCGCGTCGGAGGGCTGGCAGGTGGCGGGCGAGATTGCCGCGGCCAAGGTGCCGGTCTTCGTCGGCGCAATGAACAACATCCCGGTGAGCTTCGACGCACTCGGTTCGCGGCAGGAGAATGCTGCCCTGCTCCGGGCGGCGGGCGCCCCCGTTGTGCTCGTGAGCAACGGCCCCGGCGATGGAGAGAACTACAACGTGCAGAACATCAAGCAGGAGGCCGGCAACGCGGTCGCCTATGGCCTTCCCTGGAGCGAGGCGCTGCGCGCCGTCACCCTCGCCCCGGCCGAGGCATTCGGCGTGGCCGACCGCGTGGGCTCGCTGCGCCCCGGGCGCGACGCCGACGTGGTCATCTGGAGTGGCGATCCGTTCGAATTCGGCACGCGCGCCGAGACCGTGCTCATCCGCGGCGTCGTGCAGACTGGCGACTCGCGGCAGGACGAGCTGACGCGTCGCTACGCGCCGAAGGCGAATCGCTAGTTGGTCGCTGGGCAGCCGCGAACGGGAGGCGTCGCACTCGACGCCTCCCGTTTCGCTTGCCCGACTACGCGCCGAACGCCTTAGGTGGTTGGCGGCGACTCCGGCGGCGGCGCGGCGTTGGCGCCCTCCGCCGGTGGAGCGCCGGCAGCCGAGGCCTCAGGCGCGGGGGCATCGGCCGCAGCGGGCGCCGCTTCACCGGCACGCACCTTGGCAAGTTCCGCGTCCAGGCGCGTCGCCTCGGCCTCGTGGTCCCGCAGTGTCGCGGCGAGCCGTTCCCAGGCGGCGGCATCGAGCTCCTCGCTCTTCGCCCTGGCCCGATAGACCGCGTAGCCGAGCGCCTGCGCGGCCTTGTCCGCGAGCTGGCGCACGCGGAAGATCTCGAGGCGCAGGCGCCCTTCGTCAATCGCATCCTGCGCCGCCCTGCCGGCTCGATTCAGTTCGACTTGCAGCTTGTCGAGCAGTCCCATGGTTCCTCCCGGCGTGTGCCGTGTCTGCACACAATACGGTGGCGGTGGCCAGCGGGTTTCCGCCGCGGATTTCCCTGCGCTGAACGTTCGCCTCTCTCCGCAACGCTCCGTAGATTTCGGCATGCAAAGCGATTTCGACCGCGGCGTCCGCTCGGCCCAGCTTGGCATGATCACGAACGCCGCGTTGGCGCTCGTGAAACTCATCGCGGGTGTGGTCGGAAACTCGTACGCGTTGATCGCGGACGCCGTGGAATCATCCGCCGACATCTTCTCGTCGCTCATCGTGTGGGGCGGACTGCGCATCGCGAGCCGCGACCCCGACGACGATTACCCGTTTGGCTACGGCAAAGCGGAGACGGTTGCCAGCGCCACCGTGTCGCTGATGCTCATCGGCGCGGCGGCCGGCATCGCGGTGGAAGCGCTGCGCGAGATCCGCACGCCCCACCACGCGCCCGCCCCGTGGACCCTCGCCGTGCTCGTGGCCGTCGTCATTGCCAAGTCGCTGCTGGCTCGTCGCGTGGGAGCGGTAGGGTCCGAGGTCGGGAGCATGGCGGTGAAGGCCGATGCCTGGCACCACTTCTCCGATGCGATCACGAGCGCCGCGGCGTTCATCGGGATCAGCATTGCCGTGTGGAAGGGCGCGGGTTGGGAGTCGGCCGATGACTGGGCCGCGCTGGTGGCCGCAGGGGTGATTCTGTACAACGGCATCTCGATGCTTCGCACCTCGCTGGCGGAATTGATGGACCACACGCCGGGCGAAGACATCGGGCACTCGCTGCGCGAGGTGAGCGAGCAGGTGGCGGGCGTCAGCGCAATCGAGAAGCTCCTCGTGCGCCGGTCAGGCCTCTCATATCACGTCGAAATCCACGTCCAGGCCGACCCAGCGATGCCGCTCGCCGCCGCGCACAGTCTTGGGGGGCGGGTGAAGAGCGCGATCCGGGCCAAGCACCCCCGCGTGCGCGGGGTGTTGGTGCATATGGAGCCGTATGAACGGCAGACGGGAGACGGGAGACGGGAGACGGGAGGCAGTTGACCTCCCCTTCTACCGTCCGCCGTCTATCGTCAGTCGCTGGCGCACCAAACAGCGAGGGCCCGCCGATGCCGGCGGGCCCTCTGTACGTTCGTCTGCGCCTCAGCTCGCCGCGACTTCCGGCGTGGGGTAGACCGACACCTTGTAGCGGCTCTTGCTCTTGTGCTCGAACTTCACCACGCCGTCGATGAGCGCGAAGATGGTGTAGTCCGTGCCCAGCCCGACGTTGTTGCCGGGATGCCACTTGGTGCCGCACTGACGCAGGATGATGTTCCCCGCCACGACCTGCTCGCCGCCGTACTTCTTGATGCCGCGCATCTTCGGGTTCGAATCGCGGCCGTTGCGGGAGGAGCCGACGCCTTTCTTATGAGCCATATGATCCTCTCGTGAAGCGACTCACCCGAGGGTGATGTCGCGGACCTTGATTTCGGTGAAGCCCTGCCGGTGCCCCTGCTTGCGCGCGTAGTTCTTGCGGCGGCGGAACTTGAAGACGACGATCTTGTCGCCGCGCCCCTGCTTGGTGATGTCTGCGGTCACCTTGGCGCCCGACAGCGTCGGCACGCCGGCGCGGACGTTGGCACCGTCGGAGCCCAGCAACACTTCGTTGAATTCGACGCGCGTTCCCACGTCACCCGGGAGCGACGGAATGCGCAGCGACTTGCCCGGCTCGACACGATACTGCTTGCCGCCGGTGCGAATGATGGCGTAGGACATGAGAAGAATCGAAAAAGCCAAGTCTGACAGCGAGCCTAGAATTATATCCGCGTTCAGAAGGAGCGTCAAGTCCTACTCCTGATTGAGGATAGGGAAATCGCATTCCCGGGTCGCGCGACGAATTCGGACGGCGAAGGGCGATTATCTCGCGCGCCCTTGGCGGAGCACGAAGCTGCTCACGTTGGCGACCTGATCCTCCGTGAGCAGATTGCGCCGATTCGCGTCGGTCATATGACCACGAAGGAAACCCGCAAACGTTTGCCAATTCGCCATTTCCGACGCCACGGTAAAGCTCTTTCTCCCCCACACCGGCCCGCCCTTGGCCGTCCCCTGTCCATTCGTGCCGTGGCACTCGAGGCAGTGCGCCTTCCACACCCCGGCGCCTGCGCTGGCATTTCCCGCGGCCACCGTCACGGTATCGTCCCCCTGTCCTTCGACGGAT
>JAJZRK010000235.1 GCA_021802745.1 bacterium | reverse complement strand
AACGGGGGCGCTTCGCGCTCTCTTCTATGGCCCTCCAGTCTGCGCGAGAAGAGCCCCCCGTCACGCGCCAGAACTCCCCGCCGTCACGCGCGAGGTCGGCCCCCCGGCGCGTGCGAGATCCGCCCCCCCCCCCCGTCACGCGCGAGGGCGGCTCTCCGTCGGGCGCGAGCCCCAGCCGCGGCGATACTTCGCTCCTCGCCGCAGGCATTCGATGGTGGGGTTGGGCGTCAACGGACGCATACTCACGCAAGGAGCTGCCGGCCCCTTGCGTGGAGGGATGTCTCGTATGACATTATGTGTGCCGTGACATGGGAAGTCGAGTTCACGGATGAGTTCTTCGTATGGTGGTCGGGCCTCTCCGCGGGTGCGCAGGATGCCGTTGGCGCGAAGGTCCAGTTGCTCGAATGGCGCGGGCCGTCTCTTGGATTTCCGCATTCGTCGGGTGTAGTGACATCGCGCCATCCGCACCTGCGCGAACTTCGGGTGCAGTACCGAGGCAGGCCGTACCGCCTGATGTACGCGTTCGATCCACGCCGCACGGCGATCTTGCTGCTCGGTGGCGACAAGACCGGTGACCGGCGGTTCTACGACGTGGTCGTTCGTCGTGCGGACGAACTGTACGACGCACATCTTCGCCAGTTGCGCGAGGAGGGACTGATCTGATGAGGCGAAAGTTCCGGGAGCTCATCGATGCCCTGCCGGTCGAGCGTCGCGAGCGCATCGAGGCGGAAGCACATCGTCTCGAGGCCGAGATGCGCCTGCGCGAACTGCGCAACGCCCGCGACCTCTCGCAGGCGGACCTCGCGGAGGCGCTGGACACCGACCAGGGCAATGTGTCGCGGCTCGAGCGACAGGCTGACATGTACGTGTCGACGCTTCGCCGCTATCTCGAGGCGCTCGGCGGAACGCTTGAGATCGTGGCGCATTTCCCTGATCGGGACGTTCGAATCACGCAGTTTCGGGAGCTGCGGCGGGAGCCACTGAAGAACACTTGAAAAGAGGCCAGGCAGATAGGCACAAAAGTGTGAGTTCCAATGCGCGCGGGATCTGTCGGTGCTACATTCCGCGTGTCCCCTGATCGCGAGGCGCTACCCATGGGCCAGACCGTGGAGTTGATGGAACGCATCACCGTGAACCCGGAACAGTGCGGTGGGCGGCCGTGCGTGCGCGGCATGCGGATCCGGGTAGCCGATGTG
This sequence comes from bacterium, assembly GCA_021802745.1. The sequence continues at coordinate 3,592 of JAJZRK010000235.1, read as the reverse complement.
CTCGATCTGCTCGCGACCGGGATGAGCGCCGCGCAGGTCGTCGCGGAGCTACCCGACCTTGAGAGCGACGACGTGGCCGCATGCCTCCGCTTTGCCAGCCGGCGGCTCGACCACCCGATTCTCGCTGCGTAGGGACCTCGAGGACCTGTGTCCGTACGGCATCCGGACCTTGACACGGGCACAAACCGTCCATAATGTACGGACAGCGTCCGGACACATTGGGAGCCTTGGGGTTTCCGGACGACGAAATGCGCGGGGAGTGACGATGACGGCGACGGCGACGGCGCAGGCGTACCTGGAACTGCCGGCAGACGACCGGTTCGAGACAAGGCTCCCGGCGGTGCTCAAGCGGCACGCCGAGACGGTCGCGAGGTCCAGGGGTGAGACCCTGAGCGAGTACGTGCTCGAGGTGCTTGCCGAAAAGGTCGCGACCGACATTGTTGCCACGCAGGAGTTGCGACTCACCCCCACTGAGCAGGTCGAGTTGCTACGCATCCTGGCCGCCCCGACGGTCGTGACGCCGGCGCTTGAACGGGCGATGGCCGCGGCGGAAACCCTGTGGGGTGCCCCCACCGTCGCGTCCCGGTAAATGGCGGCGTGGCGGTTGGTCCGACTCCACGATGAACATCCCGTGGATGCCTTCTCCTGTGGCACGCGTCCCGGCGCCGCCGACGTCGACCGGTACCTTCGCGAGCGCGCGCGTACGGAGCAGGCGGCGCGCCTGGCGGCGGTGTGGGTCGTCGATGACACGGCGGCGGCGACGCGGGAGGAGCGCATCGTCGGGTTCTTCACGCTGTCGCCAGTCGGCGTCCGGCTCTCGCCGGTGCTCATGGAGGCCATGGGCATCATGGGGCCCTACCACACGATGGGCGGCTGGCTGCTCGGACGCATGGGACTCGCCCTGCGGCACCAGGGTCACGACCTCGGCCGGCACCTCGTGGCCTCCGCCATCCGTACGGCCCGAGACCTCAGCGTCGCCACCGCGGGGCCACTCCTGGCCGTGGACCCGGCGAACGCGGAGCTCATGCAGTGGTACCTCGCCCTGGGATTCGGCTTCCAGCGGTTGGCGCCCAGCGACCCGCGAATTCTCCGGCTCGCGCTGAAACTCTGAGGACTTCAGCGCCGTCGCGATGTATCGATACGTCCCGCAATGCATTGATGACGCGCGTCAGCCGGCATAACATTACTTTGGTCGAACCCGCGCGCCCGCACCCTGTTCAGGATCTCCCTCATGACCAACAAACTCAAGAAAGCCTTCGACGCTGCGTCATGCCTGCCGCCGGGCGAACAGGATGCACTCGCGGCCGCCATTCTCGACGAGGTGCAGAGCGAGCCACGCTGGACCGCGAGCCTCGCGGCGCACGCTGACGCGCTGGCCGGCCTCGCGCGTGAAGCGCTGGCGGAACACCGGGCGGGTCAGTCACAGCCACTTGTTCCGAGTGATATCTGACCTCGGTTACGACGGCGCGTTTCCGGGAAGCGCTCGCGAGCTTGCCTGAACACGTTCGTCAGCAAGCGCGCGCCGCCTATCGTCTGTTCGCCATCGATCCAAACCACCCCAGCCTTCGTTTCAAGGCGGTCCACACGCGCCAGCGTATCTACTCGGCGCGCGTCGGGCTCGGTTATCGCGCGCTGGCCGTGCGCGATGGCGACGTCGTCATCTGGTTCTGGATTGGTTCGCACGCCGAGTGCGATCGAATCCTCGCGAACCGCGAAATGGGCGCGCGATAACCTTTCCGCATCCAATCCGAGAAGACTCCCGTGCCATCCCTCATCGACCCGCGCACCCTCACCTTCCAGCTCTACGACGTCCTCGACGCGGAATCGCTCTGCCAGCGCCCGCGCTTCAGCGACTACTCGCGCGAGGCCTTCGACGCCGTCCTCGAATCGGCCCGCGGCATCGCCACCGACCTCTACGCCACCCACCAGAAGCTCAACGACACCGACGAGCCCCGCGTCGAGAACGGCAAGGTCGTCCTCAACCCGGGCGTCAAGCCGGCCTACGACGCCACCGCCGAGGCGGGGCTGATGGCCGCGTCGCAGGACGCCGAGCTCGGCGGGATGCAGCTCCCGCACCTCGTCTCCATCGCCGCCTACGCCCTGCTCGACGCCGCCAACCCGGCCACCGCCAGCTACCCCCTCCTCACCGTCGGCGCCGCCAACCTCATCGCCGCCTTCGGCAGCGAGGAGCAGAAGAAGACGTGGCTCCCCCCCATGTTTGACGGCCGGTACGCCGGCACAATGGCGCTCACTGAGCCCGACGCCGGTTCCAGCCTGGCCGACCTCCGCACCTCTGCACTCCTTCAGCCCGACGGCACCTATCACCTGACAGGAACGAAGATCTGGATCTCTGGTGGGGAACAAGAGATTACGGAGAACATCGTCCACCTGGTGCTGGCGCGAATTGAAGGCGCCCCTGCAGGAACGAAGGGCATCTCCCTATTCATCGTCCCAAAAGTACTGCCGTCCTCTGCCGTCTCTGCCGACTCTGCCGTTCTCTCAAATGGAATCGTCCTTGGCGGACTGATCCATAAGATGGGTTGGCGCGGCACCTGCAGTACCCTCCTCAACTTCGGCGAAAAGGAGCCCTGCGTCGGCTACCTCGTCGGCGAGCCGCACAAGGGGCTCGCGTACATGTTCAAGATGATGAACGAGGCGCGCATCGCCGTGGGACGCGCCGCCACGGGCATGGGCCACTCGGCCTACCACCACGCCGTCGAATACGCCCGCACCCGCCGCCAGGGGCGCCTGCCCAACGCCAAGGACCCGCTGTCGCCCCCCGTGCCCATCATCGAGCACGCCGACATCCGCCGGATGCTCCTCGAAGCCCTCGCCAACGTGGACGGCGCCCTCGCCCTCATCCTCGAATGCGGCCGCCTCGTGGACGACGAACAAACCGCTCCCTCCGAGGACGAGCGTCAGCAGGCCTCCGCACTCCTGGACGTCCTCACTCCTCTCGCGAAAACCTTCCCCGCGCTCGGCTGCCAGACCGCCATCAGCAACGCCATGCAGGTGATGGGCGGCTACGGCTACGCCCGCGAGTACCCCATTGAGCAGCTCTATCGCGACAACAGGCTCAACCAGATCCACGAGGGGACCAACGGCATCCAGGCCCTCGACCTCCTCGGCCGCAAGGTCGTGCAGCAGGGCGGGGCCTCCTTCAAGGCGCTGGTGGCCCGCATTCGCGCCACGTTGGCCCAGGCGGCCCAAACGGACCTCGCCCCCTATGCGAGCCAGCTCGGCACGGCCCTCGGGCAATGGGCCGAGTGCACGCAGGTGCTCGGGATGGCGATGGGGAAGGACCCTAACCTCGCTCTCGCCAATGCCAGCGTGTATATGGACGTGGCGAATCGCGTCGTGATCGCTTGGTTGTGGTTGCGGATGGGGGTGATGGCAGATGGCAGAAGGCAGATGGCAGTGAACGGGGAGGAGGCGGACTTCTTCGAGGGGAAGCTCGCGGCGATGCGCTACTGGTTCGCGTTCGAACTGCCGCGCATCGGCCCCGACATCGCGCTCCTGTCGCGCCTCGACTCCACCACTCTGGACGCTTCGCCCGCCTGGTTCTAGGGGGGCGCGCAACACCGAGGGGTGT
>JAJZRK010000234.1 GCA_021802745.1 bacterium | reverse complement strand
AAATCGCGCACCGGCAGAAGGTCCATCAGCTGCGCAAAGACCGTGCGTCCGGTATGCATGGGCCCACTCCGCAGGGGAAGGAGAAGGCACAAGCGTACTACCGAGTTGAAATCGATTCACGCCAGAAAATGCCGTAATGCGATGGACCTGTTTGACTTACCCACTCAGTGGATTTCGACAACCGGACAGTACTGATTGAGGATATGGAATCCGGATTGGGATTCTGGATTGCGACAGAGGACCGCGACGTACGATTGAGGGGCGCCCAGCCGGGCGCCCCTCCGTCGCTTGTCGCAGTCCGTGGTCGCGACCTTGAATCCGACTCCGGATTCCCAATCCTCAATCGCTCTCCGCCGGGGGGAGCACCAGCACCGACAGCGTGGCCTTTCGCAGCAGCGACGTGGCAACGCTGCCGAGCACCGCGTGGGCGATGGCGCTGCGGCGATGGCGGCCGACGGCGACGAAGTCGGCCTTGGAGGCGATGGCGTAGTTCATGAGGGCCACGGCGGCCTCGCCGTCGCGGCGCTCGATGTCCACCGTGATGCGCGGGAAGCTCGCCGCGATGGTGCCGCGCAGGCCGTCGAGGGCGGCGGAGACGCCGCGCGCGTACGGCCCGTCAATGCCGTCGCCGCTGGCGGCCGCGACGTCGAGACGCGGCCGCGCGTGGAGGAGGGTGAGCGTCCCGCCATCGGCGATCATGCCGGCGGCGACGGACGCGGCGCGCATGGAGGCCTTGGAGAAGTCAATGCCGACGACGGCGCGGCGCGGCTGCTGCGTGAGCGTCGGCGCCACGGCGAAGACCGGCCGGTCGGTGGCGCGCGTGACGCGCAGCGCCGTTTCGTCGCCGACGAGGCGATCCATCAACGAGTGCACGCGCAGGCCCGTCACGATCAGGTCGGCCTCGCCCGCGGCGGCGCTCTCGACGATGGCGCGCACGGGCGATCCCTCGACACGCTCGACGACAGGAGATGGCTTTCCCTCGAAACTGCGCTCGATCTGGCGCTCGACGCGCGCGAAGAATTCGTCGCGCAGGGCGGCGTCGCCGGCCATGGTCGTCATGGCCGCGAGGGAGGGATCGGCACTCGGCACGGGCATCGGCGCCGGCTCGAACACCGCGAGCACGCTGACCGTGCACAGGCCGCGGCGGCACAGCTCCGCGACGAGGGCCGCGGCGCCGTCGGCGCTGGCGGTTCCATCCGTCGCGAGGAGCAGGTGACCGTCGAGGATGTGCTCGGGCTGCGGATGTCTCACGGCGGAGGTGGTGGCGACCTGCGTGTCTGCAATGACCGACATTGCGGCTCCCAAGAATCTCATCCTCAGCCTACGGCTCCACCGTGGCTCGGACAGTCGGGCAACGTTCCCAAGAAAGGTGCGGGAATTCCCCCGACCCGGTACCCGGAAATGCCTTGCGTCAGGGCGTTCCCGGTGCATTTTCAGAGGGAGGCCGCGCATCCACATGGACCCCAGCCCCCCAACCGCCGCTCGCGGAGCCGACTTGTCCGAGGACGTTGCTGTCGCGACCATCGCCGCGCCCGACGCGCTGTTCGCGAGCATCCTCGACATCGCGGTTGACGCCATCATCGTCGTCTCCTCCTCGCAGCACATCCTGCATTTCAACCAGGGCGCCACGCAGGTCTTCGGGTACCTCCCCGAGGAAATGGTGGGGCGTTCGCTGGCGATGCTGATGCCGGAGCGCTATCGCGGCGCACACGGCGCGCACGTGCAGCAGTTCCGGGGGAGCCCGGAGCGGGCGCGCCGCATGGCGGAGCGGCGCGAGATCTACGGCGTGCGCAAGGACGGGACGGAGTTTCCCGCCGAGGCGTCCATTTCGCGCCTCGAGACGCGCCACGGCCCCATCTACACGGTGGTGCTGCGCGACATCACGCAGCGCACGCTGCGCGAGCGCAACGAGCGGTTTCTCTCGGAAGCAGGCGGCCTGCTTGGCACCACGCTCGACGTGGGGCGCACGCTGCAGGCGCTGGCGAGCGTGCCGGTGCCGTACCTCGCGGAGGCGTGCATCGTGGACGTCGTCGGCGCCGACGGCGCCTGGCAGCGGCAGGTGAGCCGGAGCGACTCGCCGGAGCTGCGCGCCGCGCTGGACGCGGTGGGCCGGCAGACGCTCTCGTGGGACAGCCCGTGGCGCGCGATTGACGCGATGCGGATGCAGAAGGCCGAAGTGGTGGGCGCCATCACCGAGGACTGGCTGGAAGGGCACACCGAGTCGGCCGCGGAACTGGCCCGGTGGGCGGCGCTGAAGGCGCGGTCGGCGCTGTTCGTGCCGCTTATCGCCCGCGACCATGTGCTGGGGGCGCTCACCCTGATCCGTGTCACCAGCGCACCATTCACGCACGAGCAGGTGGCGCTGGCGCAGGCCCTCGGCACGCGTGCGGCGTACGCCATGGACAACGCGCGGCTGTACACCATCGCGCAGCGCGCGACGCGCGCGCGCGAGGACGTGCTGAGCGTCGTGTCGCACGACCTCGGCAATCCGCTGGCCGCGATCCGGCTGTGCGCGGCGGCCCTGCTCGAGGCGCCGCCGACCGATGTGAAGGAGCAGCGGCACCTGATCCAGGCCATCGGCAACTCCGCCGACTGGATGTCGAAGCTGATCCAGGACCTGCTCGACGTCTCGACCATCGAGGTGGGCAAGCTGTCGGTGGAGAAGCGCACCGAACAGGTGGGGCCGATCGTGAAGCAGGCGCTGGCGATGGTGGCGCCGCAGGCGCAGCAGCGCGACGTGGCGCTGACGTCGTCGCTGGAGGCTGGCGTGCCGGCCATTCACGGCGATGCGGCGCGGTTGATCCAGGTGCTCACGAACCTGCTCGGCAACAGCCTGAAGTACACCGAGCGCGGCGGGTCGGTGACGGTGTCGGCGGCGGCGCAGGGCGACGAGGTGCTGATCAGCGTGCGCGACACAGGGAGCGGCATTCCGGCCGATCAGCTGCCGCGCATCTTCGAGCGGTATTACACGCGCAAGCGCGGCGCGAACAAGAGCGGTTCGGGGCTGGGGCTGGCGATCGCGCGCGGCATCGTGGAAGCCCACGGCGGCCGCATCTGGGTGGAGAGCGTGGTGGGCGAGGGAAGCACGTTCCGGCTTGCGCTGCCGGCGGCGAAGTGACTGCCACGTCCCTGCTTACTTAACGAGGGCCGTCCAGACGTCGCGCGAGATGTCCGCCATGAGGCGCTGGGCGACGGGGCGCTGCGGGATGGCCCGCGTGAGGATGACGAGCACGTAGGGCGTGCGCCGGGGCGGATAGACGATAGCCGCGTCGTGCGTGGTGGCCGTGATCCAGCCGGTCTTGTGCGCCACCGGCGTTCCCGGGGGGAGGCCGGCCGGAATATCCTCGTTGAACTCCTGCTGCAGCAGGATGTCGCGCATGGCCGCGCACGACGCCGGCGAGGCGGCGCGATCTTGCGCGATGGCGGCCATGAGCAGGCCGAGGTCGCGCGCCGAGGTGGTGTTGTTGAGGCCGGCGTTGAAGGCCTTGGTGTCCTCGACGCCGCGCCGCACCTGCATGGTGACCGCGCCCAGCGCATGCGCGGTGGCGCTGGCGGTGCGCGCATCAAGCAGCTCGATGACCGCGTTGGTGGCAAGATTGCTCGAGCGCGTGATCATGTGCTGATTGAGTTCACGCAGCGTGACGCGCTGGCCGACGCGGGCGTACAGCGACGAGTCGGAATCGTCGCTCGCGTCGAGCGCGAACGGCGAGCCGTCCACGATGGACGCGAACCGGTTCTGCAGCACGATGGCGCTGTCGAGCCGTAGCCGTCCGGCGTCGGCGCGGCGGAACAGCTCGATCATCACCGGCACCTTCATGGTGCTGGCCGCGTGGAACGACGACGAGGCGTAGATGGCCAACGTGTCGCCGGTGGCGAGATCCTGCATCCAGACGCCGGCCACGGCGCCGGGGACACCGGCCACGCGCCGTTCGATGGAGGCGCGCAGGGCGCTCCAGTCGGCCGCGGACCGAGTGGGCGACGGCGGCGCGGCATGTCGCAGGCACGCGGCGGCGGTGACCGTCAGGGCGAGGGCGGCGAGGGCGGAGAGTCGGCGCATGGGGCGAGTATATCCCGGCGCGGGACGGGTGGATAGGTTACACGGATGCGCCGAGCCGCCCGCCTGATGACGCTCCTTGCCGCACTCGCGACGGGGTGCGTGCACGCACCCCGCAGGCCCACCGTCACCCCGTCGAATGGCGAGACGCCGCGTGTGGACCGCGGCCAGGTGAGCAGTTCCAACCACGCGACGCGAGCGGACGGACAGACGGCCAGCGGTGCGGGCGCGTCGAGTGCCGTGCCCGCGAGCGCATCGTCGCAGACCGGCTCCGCTGGAAGCGACGGCCGCGCAGGCGCCGCCACGCGCGCCGCCACAGCGGCGGACACCACCGGTGTTGTCGCGGACAGCGTGTCCGCGCTCGACGTCACCCGCGAGACGACTCGAATGTTCGGCGCCGAGGCGCCGCCGCCTGCCACCGACACGATGGCGGCGCCGGGAGCTCCGGTGTGGGACATTGACGTGCGCTCGTACGAAACGCGCACGCGGGTCGAGGAGTACGTGCGCATCTTCACCGGGCGTGCCAAGGGGGTGTTCGAAACGGCGCTGCAGCGGCAGACGCGCTATGGCCCGATGATGCGCGAGCGGCTCCGGCGCACGGGACTGCCGGAGGATCTCACCTACCTCGCGCTCGTCGAGAGCTGGTTCAACCCGCACGCGTACTCGCGCGCCGCCGCCGTCGGCTTCTGGCAGTTCATGGCGGGAACGGCGCGCGGCATGGGGCTGCGCGTCGACTGGT
>JAJZRK010000233.1 GCA_021802745.1 bacterium | reverse complement strand
TTCCGATCTCGGGCGTCGCTCCGGTTGATCTGAGACGGCATGCGGGGACACCGTGCGCATCGTGGACCGCGTCAACCCGCGTCAACCCGCGTCTCAAGCGGCAACGCGCGAACTTCCGTAGCGTCGTGCAAATGGTCTTGCTTATACTGGGAGAATAGTAGTCTTGACAATGTGCAAATGATAGCATAATATACGTGTGCATAGACTGATACGAGGGAACTGAGGTGGCGGAACGAGTGTACCTGCCTCGCGTTGTGGAGGCCGAACTGGATGAGCTATTCGCGACCGCGCCCGCACTTGCCATCGATGGTGCGAAGGGAGTAGGGAAGACCGCGACGGCCGAACGGCGCGCGCGGTCGGCATATCGGCTCGATGATCCGGCACTACGCAGTCTTGCGATGGGCGATCCACAGGTATGGATGTCGGCGCCGCAACCAGTCCTCCTCGACGAATGGCAACTCGTGCCGGCGCTCTGGGATGCGGTACGGCGCGCCGTGGATGCCGACCCATCCCCGGGACGGTACCTGCTCACCGGTTCTGCCGTGCCGCCCGACCTGCCGAGCCACAGTGGAGCCGGGCGAATCCTCAGTGTGCGCATGCGGCCTCTCTCGCTCGCCGAGCGCAGAGTGGCTAGAACCACGGTTAGCTTGCAGGCATTGTTGAGTGGCAAGCGACCGGTGATACTGGGACGCAGCCCACTGACGCTCGCCGACTATGCTAACGAAGTGGCCGCGTCGGGTTTCCCGGGCTTCCGTGGTTTCAGCGGGCGCGCGTTGCGTGCGCATCTCGACAGCTACCTCCACCGCATCGTCGAGCGTGAGTTCGTCGAACAGGGACATCGCGAACGACGCCCCGCCACGCTTCGTCGTTGGATGCAGGCGTATGCCGCGGCGACAGCGACCGTCGCATCCCTCGAGACGATTCGTGGCGCGGCGACGGGCGGTGACGGCGAGACGCCGGCGAAGACCACGGCGGCGGCGTACCGCGATGTCCTGCAGGCGCTCTGGCTGCTTGACCCGCTGCCGGGGTGGCTGCCGACGCGCAACCGGATGTCGCGCGTCCTGCAGGCGCCCAAGCACCATCTGGTGGACCCGGCACTGGCGGCACGGCTCCTGCACGTCGATGCGGAGGCGCTGCTCGCCGGCGGACAGGGCGCGATCACCCCGCCGGACGGTACCCTGCTGATGGGCAACCTATTCGAGTCGCTCGTTGCGCAGTCGGTGCGCGTGTACGCGCAGGGCGCCGAGGCAAGGGTGTTTCATCTACGTGAACGCGATGGCAGGCACGAGGTGGACCTGATTGTCGAACGGGCTGACCAACGCGTGCTGGCGATCGAGTGCAAGCTGGGCGGCAGCGTGCACGACGCCGACGTGAAGCACTTGTTGTGGCTTCGGGAGAAGATCGGCGATGCGCTGCTCGATGCGGTGGTAGTCCACACCGGCCCCGAGGCGTATCGGCGTGCTGACGGGATCGGAGTCGTGCCCGCGGCGCTGCTGGGGCCCTGACCGGCGCGCCGGTCTACGGCGCCCGTGACTTCTGCAGCTCCTCGGCCATTGTGGCGTGGGCTTCGAACGCCGGCCCGGCCTGAGACAGGAGTGCGCTCAGGTCCGCGCTCTTCGCCGCTGGCATCCACTCCTTGTTGATGTGCTCGACAAGGTCCCGATGGTACTCGACCTCGTGTCGCACGAAGAGGACGTCGAAGGCGACGTCCAGGCGTTCGCGCAGTGACTTGAGCACCTTTTCGTGCTCCGCACGGCGCGGATTGTCGGACGGACTCCGCAGCGTCACGCTCATCTGCGTGGCGGCGTCGCGGGCAAGCTGGTGGGCCATACCGTGCTCGCTGACGAGCACCTTGGCAAAGTCGCGCACCTCCTTGGCGTGGCCGCGTTCGACGGCGAGTTGTGCACATCCAAGGTCGGCGCCCACGAAGTCGTCGAAGTCCCGGAGAATGGCCGTATCGTCCGACGTCGCCGCCCGGCGAGTCGGTGCCGAACTGCCAAGGACCGACGGTGACATGCTCGCAATTGACGCGAGCAGCAGGACCCGCTTCATGGTGCCGCTCCGGGGCGCGAGGGACTACGGAATGTCACAATTCCCTGTGTGGGCGCAAGAGAGGCGCCGACCGGCGAGGGTGGCAGAGTATGCGGAATTGCCGTACACTGTCACACAGTGGTACCAAGAACCTGAACGACACGACTGCTGTTGTATTGCGCGTTGCTTAATACTCGAACGCAAACGTCGACGTTGAGCATTCAATTTGAGCCCAAGCAAGGCAGAGACACCCGCTGGAAGCGATGCTACGCTGCCGAGATTGGCGCACGTTCGAGCCGATGGAAGGACGCAGGGGCTCGCCCAGCATCTATTCGGCGTCGCGGATCTGGCGGCATCATTCGCGTCGAAAATTGGACTTGCAAACCACGGTGAAGTGCTCGGACTGCTTCACGATATGGGCAAGTACAGTGACGCATTCCAAGCGTACCTGCAGTCGGCGACCGGACTCCTCGACCCGGATGCCGACGCCGAATACGTGGATGCCGCAGGTCTGAAGGGAAAGATCGATCATTCCACCGCTGGGGCACAGCTCGCGTGGGAAACCTGCCGCGAACACGGGTCGCTCGGTGTCATCACCGGTCAGATCCTGGCGCTGTGCCTGGCCTCGCATCACTCAGGAATGATCGACTGCCTCACAGCCGACGAGCAGGGCTGTGGCGACGATGTGTTCACGCGGAGAATAGGGAAGCCAGACGATCGTACGTTCAGGACCGAAGCGCTCGCGAAGGCCGATCCGGCCGTTCTGGAGAGGATTCGTTTCCTCCTGGCACAAGAGTCGCTGTACGAGAGTGTACGACAGCGCATTGGAATGATCACGCAGGCATCGCGCCGCAAGACCCGTTTGGCCATCGACGTGCACCAGCAAATCGGACTGCTCGCACGCCTGTTGTTCAGTTGTCTCGTCGATGCGGATCGCACCGACTCCGCGCGCTTCGAGCGACGCGAAATGCCCGCGGTGCGATCGGACCCCGACGACGGACGCTGGGATGTCCTTCTGAACCGCTTCGAAGAATTCCTTGAGCGCATGCGGGCGAGCGATTCGGCAGAGCAACCGATCAACGCCATTCGTCGACAAGTATCGGACCACTGTGCAGTCGGGGCGTCGCGAGAGCGAGGCATCTTCACCCTGACGGTCCCAACCGGCGGCGGGAAGACCCTATCCAGCCTCCGTTTTGCGCTTCGCCATGCGCGAGAACACCGGATGGATCGCGTTGTCTTCGTGATTCCATTCACTTCGATCATCGACCAGAACGCGGACGTGGCGCGGCGAGTGTTGGAGCCGGCGGGCACGGTACCGGGCAGTGTGGTACTGGAGCATCACTCCAACCTCGCACCGGCGGTGCAATCGTGGCGCAACAAGCTGCTCGTGGATACGTGGGACGCGCCTGTCATCTTCACCACGGCGGTCCAGGTACTGGAGACGTTGTTCGGCGAGGGGACACGGGGCGTCCGTCGGCTGCATCAGCTGGCCAACAGCGTGATCGTCTTCGACGAGATCCAGTCGTTGCCAGTAAACTGTATTCATCTCTTCAACAACGCGGTGAACTTCCTTGCCGAGCAGTGCGGCGCAACCGTCGTTATATGCACCGCTACCCAACCGCTTCTGCATCAGGTGGACGCAAGGAAGGGTGCGCTCAGGCTGGCGCCTGACGCGGAGCTTATGCCCGACGTCCACGCGCTGTTCACGGATCTTCGTCGCGTGGAGATTCAGGACAGTCGTCGCGCTGGCGGCTGGGCCTCCGCGGAAATCGCGGCGCTGGTTGTTGCAGAGTGCGAGCGGACGGGGAATTGCCTTGTGATTGTCAATACAAAAGCGGCTGCGCACTCGGTCTATGGCGACTGTGGAAGACTGACAGCGGCGCGCCTGTTTCACCTGAGTACCAGCATGTGCCCGGCGCATCGGCGAGCGTGCTTCGCGGAAATGCGCGCGTTGCTCGATCACGAGTCTCCGGTGATCTGCGTTAGCACCCAGCTCATCGAGGCGGGCGTCGACATCGACTTCAGGTCGGTCGTGCGATGCGCTGCAGGCCTAGACTCCATTGCGCAAGCAGCCGGACGCTGCAATCGGCACGGCAGGCATGCGTTGGCGCAGGTCCACGTTGTGAACCCGCAGGATGAGCCACTCAGATACCTCCGGGATATCCGCGTTGGCCGAGAGTGCGCCGAACGCGTTCTCGATGACTTCCGGTCAAACCCGGGGCGATTCCGTGGCGACCTTCTCGGACCTGACGCGATGCGGTGGTACTACGAGAACTACTTCTTCGCCCGGGCGCGCGACATGGATTATCGCGTGGGCGCGGATGTGCTTGGGCACGATGACTCCTTGCTCGAATTGCTCTCGGTGAATTCACAGGCCTCCGCCGAATACGTCCGGGCGACGGGCTCGCAACCTGACATCTACTTGAGGCAGTCATTCATGGCCGCGGCAAGGGCGTTCAGGAGCATCGATGCGCCGACGCGAGGGATAGTCGTGCCGTGGGGTGACGACGGGCGCGAACTATTGGCGGAGATGAGCGCCGCCGACTCGCCGGTGGAGCAAGCACGACTGCTATGGCGTGCGCAGCAATACACGGTGAACGTGTGGCCGAAGGAGCTGGATCAGTTGGGGCGAGAAGGGGCGGTTGCCGAGATTTTGCCGGAGACCGGGGTGTTGTGTCTTGCGGACGCACGCTACTACACCAACACTGTCGGCTTGGGTACTTCACCGGAGGGAAGACAGGAGTTTCTCAATGGATGATCGAAATTCGATCGAGTTCAGGG
>JAJZRK010000011.1 GCA_021802745.1 bacterium | reverse complement strand
CACCCATTCCACGGCGACTGGAACTACACCATCCGTCCAACCCGCGGAACGTTGAAGTCAGTCATTTCCTGACGAGCCCTTAGTGCGCGTGGCTGGCCGAGACAGTGTGGGGTGCCGCGTGTAGGTTTCGCTCGCATGCCAGCCCCCCGTCCCATCAAGCAGCGTGCCGGGCGGCGCGGAGTCGCTCCGCGCCCGGCCCCCGCCGAGGCGCGCGAGTTCTCGCGCCGGCTGCGCGCCTGGTTCCGCCGCAACGCGCGTGCCCTGCCGTGGCGCGACACGCGGGACGCGTACCGGATTCTCGTCTCGGAACTGATGCTCCAGCAGACGCAGGTGTCGCGGGTGCTCGAGTTCTACGCGCGCTTCATCGAGCGCTTTCCCGACCTGCCGGCGCTGGCGTCGGCGCGAGAGTCTCAGGTGCTCGCGCAGTGGGAGGGGCTGGGCTACTACGCCCGGGCGCGCAACCTGCACAAGCTGGCGCGGCGCGTGGTGCGCGAAGAGGCGCACGTCTACGGCGGCGAACTGCCGTCATCGCCCGCCGCCCTGCGCGCGCTCCCCGGCGTGGGAGCGTACACGGCCGGCGCCGTGGCAAGCTTCGCCTACGAGCGCCGCGCGGCCCTCGTGGACACGAACGTGGCGCGGGTGCTGCAGCGGGTGTTCGCGCCGCGGCTGCACCCCAAGCGCGCCCGCGACCTCACGCGGCTCTGGGCCATCGCCGAGTCGGTGCTGCCGCGCACCGGGCGCGCCGTGTGGGTGCACAACCAGGCGCTCATGGAGCTGGGGGCGCTCGTGTGCACGGCGCGGGTGAAGCACTGCGGCAGGTGCCCGGTGCGGGGGCTCTGTCGGTCACGAACGACTGAGGATCCGGGATCCGGATCCCGATAGCGGGTTGCGACTCCGGACCGCGAATTGCGATTGGGGGGCGCCGAGTCATCGGCGCCCCCCAAATCGTCCATCGGAATCCGTATTCGATATCCGGGATCGCAATCCGGATTCCCGATCCTCCGTCTTATTTCACGATCTTGTGCTTGTAATCCAGCGCCGACTTGTACGGCCGGTCGCCGTAGCCGGTGTAGATCTGCCGCGGACGGGCGATCTTCTGCTCCTTGTCGAGCAGCATCTCTTCCCACTGCGACATCCACCCCGCGGTGCGGGCAATCGCGAACAGCACCGTGAAGTAATCCGTCGGGAAGTGCAGCGCCCGATAGATGAGGCCGGTGTAGAAGTCGACGTTCGGGTAGAGCTTGCGCTTGATGAAGTACTCGTCGCTGAGCGCGATGCGCTCGAGTTCGACGGCAATCTCCATGTCCTTGCCCATGCCCGTGATCGCGAGCACCTGGTCGCAGAGCCCCTTCACGATCTTGGCGCGCGGGTCATAGCTCTTGTAGACGCGGTGGCCGAAGCCCATCAGGCGCGACTCGCCCTTGCCGCTCTTCACGTTCTCGATGAAGGCAGGGATGTTGCTCGGGTGGCCGATCTCCTCGAGCATGCGCAGCACGGCCTCGTTGGCGCCGCCATGCAGCGGGCCGTAGAGGGCGTTGATGCCGGCCGACACGGCCGAGTACGGGTCCACGTGCGACGACCCGACGGCGCGCACGGCGTTGGTGGAGCAGTTCTGCTCGTGATCGGCGTGCAGGATGAACAGCACGTCAATGGCGCGGGCGAAGACGGGGTTGGCTTCGTACTTGGGCTCCGACATGCGCGCGATCATCGAGAGGAAGTTCTCGGTGTACGGCAGCGAGTTGTCGGGGTACACGAACGGCAGTCCCTTCACGTGGCGATAGGCGAACGCCGCAATGGTCGGCATCTTCGCCAGGAGGCGGACGAAGGCGATGTCGCGCTCGACCGGATCGTGGATGGACTTCGCCGTCGGGTAGAAGGACGAGAGCGCCGAGACGCCGGCGGCGAGCATGGACATCGGGTGCGCGTCGTAGCGGAACCCGCCGAGGAACTGCTTGATGTTCTCGTGCACGTACGTGTGATACGTGATGTCGGCGACCCACTTGTCGTACTCGGCCTGCGTCGGCAGCTCGCCCTTGCGGAGCAGCCAGGCCACCTCGAGGAAGCTCGCCTTCTCGGCCAGCTGTTCAATCGGATACCCGCGATAGCGCAGGATGCCCTTGTCGCCATCGATGAAGGTGATCGCCGACCGGCACGACGCGGTGTTCATGAACGCCGGGTCGTAACCCATGATCCCGAAGTCATCGGGCTTGACCTTGATTTGCTTCAGGTCGGCGGTGCGAATCGTCTCATCCGTGATCGGGGCGTAGTACACCTTGCCGGTGCGCGAGTCCTTGATCTCGAGATGATCTCCAGCGGGCGGCCCCTTGGCCGCATCGGTCGTGCCAGACATGGTCGTCTTCCAGAACCCGGATAGGAGACCGCGTCGCCGCAATTGCGTGCCGAAGCGCGGACTCAGTAGATGTAGAGGGGCCGGTCAGGCGGCCGACCCCGGCGAACAGCATCACCGACAGGAATACTGCAATCGCGCGTCACGATTCAAGCTACTGCATTGCCGCGCCATGCCGTATCATGAACGGCGCATACGAGGAAAACGTTACCTGAATTGTGCGCGCTTCGTAGGCGCAACTTACCTTACATGGCCATCCTGATTCCCACTGACGCCACCCATCTCGAACCGGCACGGCTGGCCCTCGTGGCCCTGGCTGCGGCGGGCGGCGGGCTGGTCAACGCGATCGCCGGAGGCGGCACGCTGCTCACCTTTCCCGCCCTGATCGGGCTGGGGGTGCCGCCCCTCGTCGCCAATGCCACGAGTTCGGTAGCACTCTGGCCGGGGACGCTGACGAGCTTCTGGAGCTACCGGGACGCCCTGCGCGGCGCCCGCGCCTGGACGGTGCGTTGGGCCCTTCCCAGCCTGCTCGGCGGCGCCACCGGCGCCGTCCTCCTTCTCTGGACACCCGAACAGCGTTTCGCCGACAGCGTTCCGTGGCTGATTTGGGGGGCGACGCTCCTCTTCATCGTACAGGGGCCGGTGATGCGCTGGGTCGTGGGGCATGCGGCGCACGCGCCGGACGGGGCGGATCTTGCGCCGCCGCGCAGTGGATTCCTTGTGTACCAGTTCTTCGTGGCGGTCTACGGCGGCTACTTCGGCGCGGGCGCCGGCATCCTGATGCTCGCCGCGCTCGGCATGATGGGGCTCACGAACATCCACACGATGAACGGCCTGAAGAACTGGGGCGGGCTGAACATCAACGTCGTGGCGGTGCTCATTTTTGCGGTCAGCGGCATCGTGAACTGGCCGGTGGCGCTCACGATGGCCGTCGGCGCCGCCGTCGGTGGCGTGGTCGGCGCGCGGATGGCCCAGCGCGTGGGACAGCAGTGGGTGCGGCGAGCGATAATCGCCATCGGCTTGGGAAGCGGAGCGTGGATGGCGTTCCAATAGAAAGACAACAGAGAGACAACAGAGAATCAACAGAGAGACAACAGATGACGTCATTGTGTGGCGTCTGTTGTCTCTCTGTTGTTTCTCTGTTGTCTCTCTGTTGTTTCTCTGCCCCTACGGCATGGGTTTTATGCGCTTCCCCCAAGTCGGTGCGGGCGGTTCTTTCGTGGCACGCTGTACGGGCTTGGCGGCGAGTAGGCGCAAGGCTTCCTGCACGGCGCGCTCGAGCTGCGGGTCGCGTCCGGCGGCGACGTCCTTGGGCCAGTTCTCCACGTCGATGTCGGGCGCCTGGCCGACGTTCTCGACGTCCCACTGGTTGTCGCGGCGGAAGAAGCCGCCGCGCGGCGCGATCATCGAGCCGCCGTCAATGAACCCCGGCGTGTCGGCCGTGTGCACGAGGCCGCCCCACGTCCGCTTGCCGACCAGGGTGCCAATCTTGCGGTGATGGAACATCCACGGCATCAGGTCGCCGCCCGAGCCGGACTGCTCGTTGATGATCATCACCTTCGGTCCCCAGATGCCGGCCGCCGGCGACGTGAACGGCACGCGGTCGCCGGCGACGTTGTTGAAATAGCCGTCGAAGTCGCGCCCGAGCACGTCAATGATGTAATCGGCCGCCGAGCCGCCGCCGTTGAAGCGCTCGTCAATGATCGCCCCCTGGCGGTCCTGCTGCGCGAAGTAGTACCGGTTGAAACTCGTGTAGCCCGGCTGGCCGGTGTTGGGAAGGTGCACGTAGGCCAGCCTGCCGTTGGAGAGCGAGTCCACGACGTGGCGGTTGTGCTCCACCCAGGCGCGGGAGCGCAGCCCCTGATCGCTCGGCACCGGGATGACGGTGACCTTGCGCGCGCCGTCGGTCGTCGGCTTGTCGTTCACCGTCAACACGGTCTGCCGGCCCGCCGTGCCGTCGAGCAGGCGGTACAGGTTGTCGGGTGCGCGCAGCTCCTCGCCGTTCACCGCGATCAGGTAATCGCCGATGCGCACGTCCACGCCGGGGACGGCGAGCGGGGCGCGCAGGTCGGTGTTCCAGCTCTCGTTGTCGTAGATGCGCGTGATCCGGTAGCGTCCCTGGTCCACGACAAAGTCGGCGCCGAGCTGGCCGCCCGTGTTCTGCGACACCGCCGGCATGTCGCCGCCGCGCACGTACGAGTGGCCGATGGCGATCTCGGCGCCCATCTGGTCGAGCAGGTAATTGAGGTCGCTGCGGTGGTTCACGGAAGGGAGGAGCGCGCCGTACATCGCGCGCATCTTCGGCCAGTCGGCGCCGTGCATGTTGGTCACATACAGGTAGTCGCGCTGGTTGCGCCACCCTTCGTTGAAGATCTGCTCGAACTCCTTGCGCGGATCAATCCACGCACGGAGCGACGCATTGATGCGCCCGGCGCCGCCCTGCGGCGGCGCGCCGGCGGCATCCACGATGAACAGCGACGGCCCGGCGGCCGCACCCGCGCCCGCGGGACCGCCACCGCCGAAGCCGCCACCGCCGCTGCGATAGAGCAGCTTGCGCCCGTCGCTGCTCACCTCAAAGTCGGCGATGCCTGAAACGAAGACCGACGCGCGGCGGTCGCGCAGCTGGTACCGATGCAGCGTCTGCCCGCCGACACCCTGGCCCGTGCCGGTCGCCGGGATCGCCTCGCTGACGAAGACCGTCCCCGCTGCGCCCGCTTGCAGCTTCGTGTAGGACCGCGTGGCCACACCTGGCACACTGATGGTGCGCGACGCGAGGCCATCGAAATCAATGGTGACGGTCACGGCCTTCGGGCGCGCCTCCGTCGGCGCGGCCGGCGCGGTCGGAGGCGCACCCGTCTCTTCGTCGCTTTCCGGGAGCAGCGGCGTCGGATCGCCCTTGGCGAGAATCGCAAAGTACAAGCCGTACGTCGTCTCGAACGGATAGTTGGTCATGTCGAGCCACTGCGACTTCAACCCGAAGTCGGTGGACGCGAGGAACCACAGGTACTTGCCGCTGGCGTCCCACGCCGGCCACGAGGCATCGGAGAGGCCGTCGGTCACCGGCTTCGACTCACCGGTCTCCACGTTGACCGCCACGATCTGCTTGTAGAGCGAGTTGAGGTGCCGCACGTAGGCGATCCACTTGGAGTCCGGGCTCCACACGGGGTTCATCGTGCGGGCCGGCACCATCCACGGATCATCGCCCATCACCTTCGCCTGGCCGCTCGCCACGTCGAGCACCCAGAGCTTCAGGTCGGTGTCGGTGTAGAGAATCCTCTTGCCGTCGGGCGACCAGGCCGGCGTGTAGTAGTGCTTGTGGTTCGGCAGCGCGATCTCGCGCGGCGGCGTGAGACCGTCCGCCGGCTCGATGTACAGCTTGTACTCGCCGCTCCTGTCGCTGAAGTACGAGATGGACTTGCCGTCCGGGCTCCACGCGGGGTCGCGCTCGGCGGAACCGCTCGAGGGCGCGATGTTGCGCACATCGCCCTTCTCGGCGGGAATCGTGAAAATCTCGCCGCGCGCCTCCACCAGCGCGCGCTTGCCCGTGGGGCTCAGCGACATGTTGGCGATGCGCGGGCTGACGTCCTTCCACCCGGCCATCATCCACGGGAAATCGCCGGCCGCCGTGATGTTGACGCGGTGCTCCTTGCCGGTCTTCGGGTCGTATTCGTGGATGTACCCGGCCTGTTCGAAGACCACCACGCCGGCGCCGGCATCGAGCGACTTGACGTCGAAGTCCGAGAAGTCGGTGACCTGCGCGAGCTTCTTCGCCTTCGTGTCGTACGACCAGACGTTCGCCACGCCGTCGCGGTCGGAGATGAAATAGACAATGTCGCCGAGCCAGGCCGGCTCCATGTCCTTGGAGTCGGTCCACGGCGGCGTCTCGACGTCGAGTGTCTTGAGGTCGGCGATCCAGATGGGGCGGTTCTGCCCTCCCCGGTAGTTGCGGCGCTCCTCGTCCCAACTGGGGTTCATGCGGTACGCGATGCGCTGGCCGTCGAGGGCGATGCGCCCCTGGTAGCCGCGATAGATGTTGAGGTACGTCTCGGGGCCGCCGCTCACCGGCACCGTGTAGAACTTCGGCGCCGGCGAGGGACCGAACGTGTCGCGGCTCGACGAGAAGAGCACCGCCTTGCCGTCCGGCGTCCAGCCCTGCACGAGGTCCGGCGCCGAGTGCCACGTGAGGCGCGTCGGCGTGCCGCCGTCCACGCTCACGACATACACGTCGGTGTTGCCGCCATACTCGGCGCTGAAGGCCACCAGCTTCCCGTCGGGCGAGAGCTGCGGATTCTGCGTCTCGCCCTGGAAGCTGGTCAGGCGGCGCGCGGCACCGCCGGCGCGGTCCACGACCCAGATGTTCTGGGCATACGCGAAAGCGATGTGCGTGGCGCTCACCGACGGGGCCCGTAGCATGCGGGTCTGGGCGGGGAGCACGCTGGCAAATACGAGGCTCGCGAGGAGCCACACGGCGCGGAATCTGGGCATCGTCGTGAAGGCTGAAGTGGGGGCGTCGGGTACCGGCCGCGGCGCCGATCCCGTAGATAGTGCGCTGGTGTCAGCGGACACGGCTAGGGGCGCAACCCCGTCCGCTGCAGGCTCGACACCAGTTGGCCCGCCCCGAGCACGCGCCGCGCGATGACGATGCCGGTGGCCGAGGCGGGATCGTAGCCGCACGATCCGGGGCCGCCCGTGCCCGCCACGTCGCTCATGGTCACGCTGGCACGCACCCGCAGATGGCCCGTGTTGTCGCGTGCGAGGCGCGGGGACGCCAGCGAAGTCACCTCCACGACGCGACAGCCGAAATGCTGCGCCAGCGGCGCCCCGGGCGCGCTGGGCGACATGATGGCGAGGAGCGTGCCATCTGTGGCCGTGGTCAGGTCGGTCTGCAGGAGCGACTGGCCGCCGAGTTCCGCGGCATCGCCGGCGGTCGCGAGTTTGCCGGCATAGCGCCAGCTCCACGTACGCGGCGTTCCAGACGGCAACGTCGAGAAGATCGCCACGAACTCTTTCTCCGGGCGCTCGCCGGTGGCCTCGAAGACCTGGCACTCGACGGCCAGGTACAACGTATCGCCTCGCGCGAGGACCGCGGGATCGTTGTACACGCACTGCACGAGGTCCGGTGACAACGCGGAGAGGTTGGCGTCCGCGTGCCAGTACGTGGCGGTCGCCGCGCCGCCGAGCGCGGCGTCGGCGGCGCCGGCGAGCAGTGCGGGCGACGAGGCCGACGCCACCCGAGTGACAAAGCTCGACGCGTCGGGACCGTCGGCGGGCGACGTGAAGTACTGCAGGCGCGCCGAGTACCAGACGGTCCCGGCGGAGGTGGCACGCGGTGCAATCGAAACGGCCTCCTGATTCATGAAGCCGGCGTCGCCACTGGCGTTGGTGGCGGCGCTGGACGTCCACAGCTCCTGCACAAACTGCCAGGTGGCGCCGCCGTCCACGCTGCGCGCGAGGTGATTGCTGACGGTGACGGCGCCCTCCGAGGCGGAGAGGAATGACATCGCGGGCCACGAGTAGGCCATCCAGAGGACGCCGGTGGACGGATCGCGGCGGATCGCAGGATCGGCGAAGCCGCGCGCATTCGCCGGATTCCCGTTGGGCAGCACGTACGGCGCGTCGCCGACGGGGACGAGCTCGGGGCATGAGGGGTTCGTGGCCACGCAGTCCATCAACAGGGGCACGATGGGCGCGCTGGGGGCCGGCGTGTCGGGTGCGGAAGGCGCGGTCGACGCGTTGTCGCCGCACGCGGCGGCGAACAACGTAACACTCGCGGCCACCACTCTCATTCGCTGAATACGCATCGGTTGCGATGCTCCCGGAGACTCCGTTTGAGTTCGCTGTTCTGTTCCGTAGACGCCACATTGCCATGCTCGTTAGTCGCGTGACGCAGGGCACAGCGGCGCTAGACCATGCGTCACGCGCTTCGCGTCGCTAATCTCCCGACATGCCCAAAGCGCCCGTGACTGCCACGACCGACGCGACGCTCGACCCGGAAGACTGGGACGCGTTCCGCACGCTCGCCCACCAGATGGTGGACGACTCCATTGACTTCCTGCGCACGCTGCCGGATCGGCCGGCGTGGTCGCCGGTGCCGGGCGAAATAGCCGCCGCCCTGTCCAACGAGCCGCTCCCGTGCGCGCCGCAGGGCGACGCGGCGGTGTACGGCCAATTCGTGGAGCAGGTGCTCCCGTACACCAGCGGCTCGCGCAGCCCGCGTTTCTTCGGCTGGGTGCAGGGCAACGGCACGCCGCTCGGCATGATGGCCGACATGCTCGCCGCTGGCATGAACGCGCACCTGGCCGGGTTCAATGACGCGCCGCGCCTCGTGGAGGAGCGCGTCATCGCGTGGCTCGCCGAACTCATGGGACTGCCCGTCGCGAGTAGCGGCTTGCTGATGAGCGGCGGCACAATGGCGAACTACATGGGCCTTGCGGTCGCCCGCCACGCGCGCGCGGGGTTCGACATCCGCATGCACGGCGCGCTCGGCGGGCCCCGGCTTACCGTCTATGCGTCGTCCGAGGTGCACAGCTGGGCGCAGAAGTGCCTCGAACTGCTGGGGCTGGGCCACGACTCGCTGCGCAAGGCGCCGGTGGACGAGGCGTTCCGGGTGGACGTGGAGGCGATGCGCGCGATGATCGCGGCCGATCGCGCCGCCGGCATGCGACCGATTGCCGTGATCGGCACGGCGGGCACGGTCAACAGCGGCGCCACCGACGACCTCGGCGCGCTCGCCGATCTTGCGCGAGACGAGGATCTCTGGTTTCACGTGGACGGGGCGTTCGGCGCGCTCGCCCGCCTGTCGCCGGCGCTCGCGCCGATCGTCGCCGGCATGGAGCGCGCCGACTCCATCGCGCTTGACCTGCACAAGTGGGGCTTTCTCCCGTTCGAGATCGCGTGCGTGCTCGTGCGGGACGCCGAGGCGCAGCGCGCCGCCTTCTCGCTGACACCGAGCTACCTGCGCGACGAGGGGCGCGGCGTGATTGCCGGCGGGCTGACGTTCGCGGAGCGCGGGCCGGAGTTGACGCGCGGCTTCAAGGCGCTGAAGGCGTGGATGTCGTTCAAGGCGCACGGGGTGGACGCCATCGGCGCGATCGTCGAGCAAAACGTGATGCAGGCGCGGGCGTTCGCGGAGCGCATTGCGCAGGTGCCGGGCATCGAGATCAGCGCGCCGGTGGCGCTCAACATTGCCGTCTGGCGCTGGGTGCCGGCGGGCTTCACGGACGACCAATGCGACGCGCTCAATCGGGAGCTGCTGCTGCGCATCCAGGAGAGCGGGCTGGCGGTGCCCAGCGGCTCGATGATGCGCGGCCGGTACGTGATCCGCACGTGTATCACGAACCATCGCACGCGGTGGGAAGACCTGGAGCGGTTCGCGGACGGGATTGTGCCGCTGGCATTGGCGATCGAGCGGGAGATGCGCGGGTAGGCCGGTGCCGATCCGCTGGAGGCGAACTGCTTACCACGGATCACACGGATGAGGCACGGATGGACACGGATCAAACGAACTGCGGGTGTGTGAGGACGATTGCATGGTGCCACACATCCTCGTTCTTCAATTGCCTGATTTGTGAAATCCGTCCAATCCGTGCCATCCGTGGATAGCGGTCCGCCAACCACGCGCTCGTGGCTACGGCGCGATCTGGTGTGTGGTCTCCGCGACGCCGCCGCGCGTGCTCAGGTAGCGGATGTTCAGCTTGCGATCCGGCTCCGCCGTGCCGGCCTTCACGCGCAACGCAATCGTCTTCGTCTCGCCGCCATTCACCCAGAACTCCGGCACGCGACCGATGACGCGCGTGTTCGCCCCGGCGCCCCGCAGCAGGATCATGTCGGGGCGCACGATCTTCACGCGCTTGGCCATGTCGAGCGCCGTGGGCAGCCGCCCGTCGTTGCGCAGCGTGATCTTCACTTCGTGGGTCGCCGAATCGGCGGGCGCCTTGGCGCCCTTGGCCGGCTTCACTGGCGCCGACGTCACGCTCACGATCTCGACGTGCGGCAGCGCCATCGTCATGTAGAGGTTGAACATTGCCTCGTTGCGCGCCCACTTCTCGAGCCACTCGGGCGGCGCGTTCTGCGACCAGAACTTCGGGTTCATGCCGCCGGCCTCCACCTCGCCCAGCGTGCCGCCGGCGTTGAACTTCGTCCACGGCTTGAAGCACTTGCCACCATACTCCTCGTCGCAGAAGCGCAGCACTTCATACTCGTCGACGCGCCCGTCCTTGTTGTAGTCCTTCTCCCGCCCGCCATTCCACAACTCGTCGCCGTACCAGATGGCGCCGAACTGGAAGTAGCCAAAGTCGGGCCCGTGCCCAAAGAGCGGCGCCGGGCGCGCCGAGTCGCCCGTGAAGGGGTTGATGCCCATGCGGGTGTTGTAGACGCGATAGACGTCGCCCGCCCAGGGGTAGTTCGTCTTGGCGATCCCCACCGAATCGAAGTGCTGGTAGAACTTCAGGTCGGTGGAATACATGCATTCCGTCTCCTCGCACGTGGACGGCGCGCGCAGCATCATCGGCACCGCCGTGTCCATGGAGTTGGCGACGCTGACATTCGGGTGCGTGAGGAGGAAGAGCACGACGGCGCGGGTCTCGGGCTCGGAGAGCGGGAACTCGCCCGCCCCGCCCTGCGTCCAGCCGCGGCCGGTGGCCTCGCGCATCGGACGCCAGTTCTCCGGATAGTTGCGGTGCAGGTCGAGGCCGCCGATGCCGTCTTCGTTCACGCGGCCGTCGCCATCGTTGTCTGTTCCTTCCTGCATGAGCAGGTAGTCGCCCTTGCCGGCGCCGACCCGGCGCATCAGGCGCCCCTGCTTGTCCAGCGTGTCTACCACCGCGTCGCCCTTGCCGGCGCCCACGTACTTGCGGAGCTGCCTGATGAAGCCGTCACCGTCGAGATCCTCGGGCGGATCCTCGTCGAGCAGGCCGTCGCCGTCGTCGTCGTACGGGCGCACCGAGCTACGGTTGGCCTGCGCCGTCAGCCGGTACATGTCCGAGCCGTCCGGGTTGTTCATCGGCTTGATATACACGGCCTTCGTCTGCAGCAGCTTGGTGACCTCGGGGTTCGTGCCGTAGTTCTCGACCAGGTACCACGCGAGGTAGAGCGCGCTCTCGGTCGCGGTGATCTCCCCTGAATGGCGTCCGCCCTCGAAGAAGGCCGCCGGCTTGTCGGTGTCCTTGCCCGACTTCTTGTCGGTCAGCGTCATCTGCCAGATGTCGCGCCCGCCAAAGCTCTTGCCCACCGAGTACAGCTCCACGAAGTCCGGATGCTCCTTCGCCCACTTCCGCACCCAGTCCTCGATCTCGGCGCTGGTGTGGTAGTGCCTGAAGTCCATCTGGCCGGCGACGAGCGGCTTCACCTGTTCATAGTTGGTGAGCGCAAAGGCGCTGGGGCCGGTGCGCACGCCCGGCACGACGAGCACCTTGGGCGGGCCCGAGGGACCCTCGTTGCGCGGGGCGCCGCGCTGCGCGGCGGCGGACGAGGCGGCGAGCAGCAGCGCCGCCGCGAGGAATCCGATGGTACGCGAGGTCATGATCGAAAACCGGTTCTGGTGAACACCGCCGCCCATGCGCGAGCGCGGTCATGGGTGAAACGCAGCGGGCGGCCGGGATGCCTTGAACTTACGCCTATTCCGCGAAAACGCGCACTTCGACCGCGGCGATGCGGTCGGCAAACTCCTCGATGACCACGCGCACGCGCGTGAGCCGCGCCCGTTCGGCAACTCGATCGAGCTTGCAGTAGCCGATGGTCTGCCCCGTGGAGAGCGGGCGCCACGTGCCGTCGCCGGCGTCGCCGTCCACACGGTAGCGCGCCACCTGCTGATCGTCCTCGATGTGCTCGGCCAGTCGCACCACGCGCACGATCGCCTGCCGCAGGTCGAGCAGCTGCACTCCGTACGCGCCATGCGCAAACACGGCGCTGTCGTGCACCGGATCGCCAGGCGTCATGTACAACTGCCAGAACTTCTACTCGAGCGTCATGCGCGCGAGCAGCAGTTGCGCTCGTTCACCGACGGGACGCCGCGCATCCATCCACGGGCGTTCAGTCGCCACCGCCTGGCCCTGCGACGCGAGCGGCCGCGCCGCCAATGTCGCCAGCGCACACGTTCCCAGCGCACACGCTGCCGCCAGCGGCAGCGTCGTCAGGAGCGAGGCGCGCCGTGCGTCCATCGGACTCAGCCGCGGGCGAGGCCGAGCACCGCCTTCCACTCGGCCGCCGTCACCGGCGTCACCGACAACCGTCCGACCCGCAACAGTGCCATCTGGGCCAGCGCCTTGGCTCGCTTGATCATCGCCAGCGTCACCGGCGACGCCAGCGACTCGACGGCGCGCAGGTCAACCATGTACCACGTGGGCTTGGCCGGCGACGAATCTGCGTCGAAGCCGGCGTGCGCCGGGTCGAAGGCCGTGTGATCCGGATACGCCTCGTGCACCACCTCGCAGATGCCGACGATCGCCGAGGGATCCGCGCTCGAGTGGTAGAAGAAGACCAGGTCGCCGTGCCGCATTCCGTCGCGCAGGAAGTTGCGCGCGGCATGATTGCGCACGCCGTCCCAGTGGGTGGTGCGGTCCGGCAACGCCATAAGGTCGTCCCACGCGAACGCCTCGGGCTCCGACTTCACGAGCCAATAGCGACGTTCACCTTTCGCGCGCGGTGCGAAGACGGCGGCCCACGGCCCATCGTTTGGTCCGGCGGGTGCACGTTCTGCTCTTGCGGGAGCACGGGTTGCTTGTGCGGGCGTACGGGTTGCCTTTGCGGGCGCACGCTTTGCTTTTGCGGGCACGCGCTTCGCACCGACAGGCGGCGCGGCGCGCTTCGTTGAGGTCTTCTTGGCGGCCATGGCTGGCGGGTGAGAGAGAATCCGTCGGGCAAAACTACTGCACGCCGGGCGCCGCCGCCTGTCATGACGCCGTGCGGTGGACCGCGTGGCGCCGTTGGCCCCGCAAGGCCGTCGCGAGCGGCAGCTCGAGCCGCACGCGCACGCCGGTGTGGTCGCCGCAATTCTCGATCGCGCAGCGCCCACCGACGCCCCACACACGCGTCGCCACCGTCGAGAGACCCAGCCCCATGCCGGGCACCTCGCCCGTCAGTTCCGGATCGCCCTGCACGTACGGTTCGAACGCGCGCTTGATCTGGCGAGGCGTCAGGCCGATGCCATCGTCCTCGACTTCGATGCGCAGGATGCCGTCGCCGACACGCACGATGTGCACGGTCACGCTGGGGCTGCGCGCCGGGTGGAATCGCACCGAGTTCTGCATCAGCTCGCGCAGGATGGCGCGCACCGACACCTCGCCGAGCGAGACAACAAGGCCGGCCGTCTCCTCGGGCGCGTCGAGGTCGAGCGTCGCGACGTGCTCCTCCGCCGCCACCGCGCGCACCAGCGACGCGAGTTGTGCCACCGGCGTCGGCGTCTCCTGCTGCACGCCCTCGCCCACGAAGTCGAGCACGTCCTGCACCGCCTCGCGCAGGCGGCCTGTGGAGCGCACCACGATGTCGAGCATCTGCCGCTCGCGCTCCCCGGGGAGTTCGTCGCGCACGACCGCGAGGCGGTCCACGGCGCCGACGATGCCGGCCAGCGGGGTGCGGAGCTTGTGCGACACGAGCTCATGAAACTCGAACTGCCGCATCTGGCGCTCCACCTGCTGGCTGACGTCCCGCAGGCTCACCACGACCATGCCATCGGGGTCGTCGGGATTCTGGTGTGGGGTAACCAGCACCCATTCCTTGAGACGCCCGCCGGGCACGCTGCGCACCAGGTGAAACGGCTTGTTCCGTCCGTCGGAATCGCCCCAACGTTCCCACGCATCGGCGGGATAGGCGACGCAGTCGCGGGCGAGGCGCTCGACGAACAGCCCCTCCACCGGATCGTGCGCCCCGAAGCCGAGGAAGCGGCGCCCCGTCGCATTGCAGTGGAGAATGCGATCGGCGCGGTCCACGAGCACGAAGCCATCATCGGCGTGCTCCACCGCCCAGTAAAACCGTTCATGGTCGGCGAGCGCGCGCTGCTGCACGCCGAGCCGGATGAGCGACGCGACGCGGGCCCGCAGCTCCCACTTGTTGAACGGCTTGGTGAGGAAGTCGTCGGCGCCGGCCTCGAGCCCCTGCACCATGGACTCGGCGTCGGCGAGTCCCGTGACCATCAGGACGGGAATCTTCGCGCGCAGCGGGTTCGCCCGCAGGCGGCGGCATACCGCATAGCCGTCCATGTCCGGCATCATCACGTCGAGCACGATGAGGTCCGGGTCGAAGCTCGCCACCACGGCAAGACATTCCACGCCGGATCCGGCGTTCGCGATGTCGTAGCCCTCATGCGCGAGCACGGTGGCAATCAGCTTGCGGTCGAAGTCGCTGTCGTCAACAAGCAGCAGGCGACTCGCGCGCACTCCGGGGACCGGGGGCGTCATGCGGCAGCCCCTCCGGGGGCAGGTCGAGGGCGCCGGCTCACGGCGGTGAAGTGCGTGCCACGCGCCTATGCGATGCCCTTCGCGATCGCCTTGAGCACCGCGTCGCCAAAGACGTCCACCTCGTCAATGCTCGTATACACGCTCGGCGTGATGCGGATGCCGCTGAACTCTGGATGGCCGATGGGCGTGGTGACGATGCGATAATTGCTGAGCAGCCAGCCGCCGAGCTTGCCCGGGTCAATGCCGTCCACGCTGAACAGGCAGATGGCGCCGGCGCGGTCATTGTCGAGCGGCGTGAGCACCGTCACGCGATCGCTCGACGCGAGCAGCCGCTTCGCCCAGCGGTCGCGGAGATAGCGCAGTCGGGCAATCTTGCGGTCGGCGCCGATGCCGCGGCTGAACGCCAGCGCCGCCGAGACGGCGTTGAAGTTCGCCTGCGGATGGGTGCCGATCTCCTCATACTTGCGGATGTTCGCCTGGTTGCCGGTGGTGGAGCCCATCAGCGACCAGAGCTGCGGGATCTTCGCCTTGCGCACATACAGGAATCCCGTGCCGATGGGGGCGTGCGTCCACTTGTGGAGCGACGTGCCGTAGTAGTCCACGTCGAGCTCGTCGCGTGTGAACGGGAAGTGGTTGAAGGCGTGCGCCCCGTCCACGAAGACCTCGATGCCGAGCGGGCGGGCCATCTGCACGATCTCGCGCACCGGAAGGATCTGGCCGGTGAGGTTGGTGATGTGCGTGACCTCGATGACCTTCGTGCGCGGCGTGATCGCCTTGCGGAACTGCTCGACGATGTACTCGTCGCTCGGCGGCGGCACCTTGAAGGAGATCTGCTTCAGGACGATTCCCTCGCGGCGCTCGCGCTGCTGCCACGAGGTGATCATGCGCGGGTAGTTCTGGTTCGTGACCACCACCTCGTCGCCGCGCTTGAGGTCAATGCCGAAGATCATGGTCTCCAGCGCCTCGGACGCATTGCGCACGACGGCCATCTCCTCCGGGTCGCAGCCGAAGTTGCGGGCGAGGTCGCGGCGCGTGCTCTCCATGCGCGGCTCGAGCACGCGCCACATGTGCTCGACGGGGAGCTCGTTGGTGAACCGCAGGTCGCGGATCATCTGCTCGAGCACGTGACTCGGCGTCGGCGAGATCCCCCCGTTGTTCAGGTTGATCATCGTCCGGTCGGCGTCGAAGGCGCGCTGGATCTGCGCCCAGTACAACTCGTCGTCGGCCAGCGCGTTCGGCGCGCGGCTGCCGGCGATGACGTTGGCCTTGAAGAGCTGCTCCATGGCGTTCGCGCGGAACGCGGGAAGCGTGACACCGGCGGCGGCGAGGCCGGCTAGGAAGCGGCGGCGTTCCATGGGGGCAGATGGTTGACGGTAGACGGTAGACGGTAGACGCGCGACGACAGCTCACGTCGGGGCAAATATGCGAGTCGGGACGCGATGCGCCAGCCAAGCCGCATCCTCGGTGTGCCGTCCACCGTCTACCGTCCACCGTTCACCGTCCACCGTCTACCGTCTACCGTCTACCGTCTACCGTTTGCCCCTACGGCACCACCACCATCCCCGCCTCCCCCCCAAACTCGTCCGTGACCTTCGTCAGGTTGGCCGGGGCGCGCCACTCGCTGCCGTTGACGCGCACGGCCACGCGCTGCGGCCCCGGCGGCAGGTGCACCTGCAGCTCCCACGCGTCGAGCACCCAGTGCATGGGCACCGGCTGCCAGCCGCTGAAGGTGCCGTACGCTTCCACCCGCGCGGAGGAATTCGCCAGCACGCGCAGGGTGAGGGTGGCGCCGCCCTCCGGGTCGGCCCGCATGAGGGCGATGGCGCCATACCGGTCAATCTTCAGCACGGCGGGATCGCGGCGCAGGAAGAGCACGCGCACGGAGGCCGAGAGAAACTTCGCGTCGGGCAGCGCGCGCAGTGGATCGGCGAGCTGGCGGCCGCCCGACACGGTCAGCGCAACGACGGGCGTGAGATAGAGCGCCGCCGCCAGCATGAACGCCCGGTCGTTCACCCGGGTGGCCACGCCTTCGCCCGCGCGTATCGTGCCGACGGCCGCCAGGTCGAAGGCCGAGAAGGTCTGCTGGAGCGTCACGGTCGCGTCGCGCACGACGTACGGTCCGACCGGACGCCGCGAGGGCAGGCTGCTGGCCGCCAGCAGGTCGGTGTCGTACGACCGGGTCATGACGCCGGCGATCGTTGCCGAGGTGCGTCGGTACTCCCCCCACGCCCCCACGTCGAAGGCGGACGACTGCATGTTGCTCCCCATCCGGTTGGTCAGCCCGCCGGAGGCGCCGGCCCACGCCCCGTGCCGGCCCTGCGCGCGTTGGACGCGGGAGAAGAGCGCGCCATTGCCGCCGCCGGAGAGCGAACTCAGGCCGAAGATCGCGCCCGCCACGCCGGACTCCACGCGCCAGTGCGGGAACTTCGCAAACTGATAGCGCAGGGCGAGCAGTCCCTGCGCCGTGTCAATGGAATCGAGGGCGGCCGTCACCGAGCCGCTGGCGGTGGTCACGAAGCGTTCTTGCGTGCGACGCCAGGTGACGCCCAGCAACGCCGCCGTGCGCGACCGGTTGCCGGCCTGGCGCACCTCGGCGGCGCCCGCCTCCACGCGAATCTCATCAGGGGCCTGCGCCGCCGCACCCTGAAAGGCGGCGATGAGCAAGCAAGCGGCGGCAAGACCCCTCATCGCATGGACGTCACGGCCTCCGCGAGAGCGGATTGGCGAACGCGGACGCGGCGGGGGCAGGTGGCAGGAGCGACATCACCCCGCGGGCGCGAAGATCCAGTGCAGCTTCCGGCGCCCAGCCGGCGGCGACGTCGCCTTGGACCGACTGCGCGAGCGCGTACAGCTGCACGTTCGTGGCCCCACGCTTCATCAGGTCCGTGACGACCTGCGCGGCCCGGTCGGCGGGCAGTCCCTTTGCGACGAGCTCGGTGAGCACGCCAAGAGGGAGGGCCAGCGACCGGTTGGGCCAGGCCGCGCGCATCTTCTTCAGCATGGGCGCGGGAACGCCGACGTACAACGCGTCGGCGCCGGCAGCAATCTCATCCTCGCTCGGATTGGGCGCGAGCTGGTCGCGCGCAATCTGCAGCCGCTTTCCAAGGGCGGCGACGGCGTCCGTGATGCGCTTCGGCGTGGCGCGCTTGGCGATGCCCTCGTTGGCCTTGGCGACGAGCAGGCCTTCGGGAAGCCCAATGGCGCGCGCGGCCACGAGCTCACGCTCGACGGCGCGCCGCAGACCGAGGTCGGCGGACGCATCGAGACGCGCCGCCTGCGCCGACGCCGCCGTGGTGGCGGCGAGCGACGCAAGCGAAATGAGGAACAGTCGGCGAAGTGTCATCACGGTGCCTGCACGATAAGTACGGAGTTTGCACGCCCGAAGTCCAGATCTCGAGCCGTCTGGGCCCGCGGATCGGTCATCCAGGTGCGGCCATCCACCACGAACGCGTAGACGTGCCGGCCCGACGACAGCGGAACCGTCACGCTCCAGGTGCCCGGCTCCGTGCCGGGCTCGAGCAGCGTCGTGGCCTGCGACCAGCCATTGAAATCGCCCACCAGCGCCACCTGCGACGCGCGCACACCGCGCAGCGTGAACTGCACCGGCACCGGCAAGGCCTCGCCGGCATGCAGCGCGGCGGGGACGACCGGGAGCACCTGCGCCCCCGGGGCAGCAACCATCGTCCGCCGGTTGGCGGCGGCGTCAGTGGCTTCGGACGACAGGAAACCAAGCAGCAGCCCAGCCGCCGCCAGCGTCGCGGTGGCTGCCAGCGAGAACGGCGCCGACGGCCAGGTCAGCGCGCGCCACCAACGACGCGGCCGCCCCTCGACCGTCCCGAGAATCCGCGAGACCACCCGCGGACTCGGCGCCTGCCGGCGCCGCAACGACGCGGCGGCCCGTTCAATCAGTTCGTCATGTGCGTCCCACATGTCACCTCTCCTCTTGCAGCAGGGTGCGCAACGCGTCGCACGCGCGCTTCACCCGCATCCGGAGCGCGGACAGCCGCACTCCCGTAATGACCGCCATGTCTTCGTACGACAGGTCTTCCACATGCCGCAGCAGGAACGCTTCCCGCTGCTCACTGGGAAGACACTCCAGCGCCGCTTCCACCTCTTCCATCACGTCCCGCGGCACCTCGGGCGCCTCCACCGCCGCCGCGACGGCGGGCAGCTCGCCCGTCACCACGAGCGACTCCCTCCGACGGCGGCGCTCGCGCGTCGTCCGGCACCGATTGGCGAGGATCCGGAACAGCCAGGGCTCGAACCGCGCGTCCGGGCGAAATTGCCCAAGATGATCGTAGACGCGCACGAACGTGTCCTGCACCGCCTCTTCCGCATCCTCCTCGTCACCCAGCATGTACCGCGCGTAGCGGAGACAGCGCACGTGGAAGAACTCCACGAGCTCCGCGAACGCTTCCGTGTCGCCGTTGCGTGCGCGCAGCGGAATGACGGGATCGATATCGGAGTTCTCTCGCACGGGCATCGGGTTCGCGGGTTGGATAGCCCACAATACCCCGGGCGCCTCCTCCCTCGCTACCGCCTCCGCCCGCCGTGATCGCGATCCCATCACACTCCGTTTGCCGCGGGTGATTCGGTGCACCGTAGCCGCCATGCCCCGATTGCCCCGCCACACACGTGGACTGAAACTGCTAAACTATTGTTACTCAACCACTTATGTTCACCGCAAACGGCTGCAACACACTGGCATCCGCGCTGCAACCCCTCATCTTCACATACCCGCAGGCTCTTTCCGGCGTCACATTCATTGCACGCTGGCGGCCGTCACGGCGCCGTAACATTCTGTGAGACACCTCCCGACCGGGAATCGTTCGTGACCTCCCTCGACGTCGCCCCAACCAACGCGCAAGCTCCGGCCACCGACCGACTTCCCGAATCACGAGATCCAGCGACCGGCGAAGTCTGGAAGCGCTATCCCGTGGCCGATCGCGAGGCGGTCCGTGCCGCCGTCGCCCGCGCCCGCCGGGCGCAGCCAGCCTGGGCGGCGCTCCCGGTCACGGTCCGTTCGGTGATGGTGCAGCGCTTCGCGCAGCGGCTCCTCGCTCGGCGCGAGGAAGCGGCGCTCCTCGTGGCCCGCGAGAACGGCAAGCCGGTCGGCGAGGCGCTGGGCGTGGATGTCGGCGTGACCCTCGCGCTCGCCGATCATTTTGCCGTCGCCGCACCGCGCTTCCTGCGCGCGCGCTGGCGCCGCAGCGCGATGCTCGCCGCGTGGCGCAAGCGCGTGACGCTCGTCAAGGAGCCCTACGGCGTCGTCGGCGTCATCTCGCCATGGAACTACCCCATGTTCCTGCCGCTCAGCTCGGCGCTCCCCGCCCTGCTCTGCGGCAACGCGGTGGTGAACAAGCCAAGCGAGTGGACGCCCGGGGTCGCGGAACTCGTGCAGGAATGCCTGCACGACGCGGGGATCCCCGCCGACATCTATCAGGTGGTGCACGGCGCCGGCGCCACGGGCGCGGCGCTGTGCGGCGAGGTGGAAAAGATCTTCTTCACGGGTTCGGAGGCCACCGGACGCAAGGTCGCCATGGCATGCGCGCAACGCCTGATTCCGTGCGCCCTGGAACTGGGGGGGAGCGACCCCGCCATCGTGCTCGCCGACGCCGACCTCGCGCACGCCGCAAGCGGAATCGCCTGGGCGCGCTTCTCCAACGCCGGGCAGACCTGCGTGGCCGCAAAGCGCGTCTTCGTCGAGGCGAGCGTTTACGACGAGTTTCTCACGTTGCTCACGCAAGCGGTCAGCCGGCTCAAGGTGGGCCCCGGCACGGACGATGCCACCGACATCGGCCCCATGATCCGGCCCGAGCAGCGCTCGCTCATCGCCGCCCAGCACGCCGACGCGATGGCGCGCGGCGCCCGGGAGGCGCTGCGCCTCGACGCGCCGGACGGCGACTGCTATTTCCCGCCGACCATTCTCACCGACGTGCCGGCCGACAGCCGTGTAATGACCGAGGAGACGTTCGGGCCGCTCCTGCCGGTCACGAAGGTTCGCGACGTGGAAGAAGCGATCGCCCGCGCCAACGACACCACGCAGGGGCTCTCCGCCAGTGTGTGGACCGGCGACGTCACGCGCGGCGTCGCGGTGGCGCAGCGCCTGCAGGCGGGCTCGGTGCTCATCAACGACGCCTGCACCTCGGCGGGCGTGAGCGACGTCCCGCACGGCGGCTTCAAGGCGAGCGGGCTCGGCAAGGTGCACGGCGAGCTGGGCCTGCAGGAGTGCGTGCGCACGAAGGCGATCGCCGTGGACTGGTTCCAGGCGTGGCGCCAGCCGTGGTGGTTTGGCTACGGCGCCGCGCATCGCGAGGAGATCAACGCCTTCCTCGTGGCCGCCCACGGGGTGTCGCTGCTCGACACGCTGCGCGCGCTGCCCACGGTGCTGCGACTGGTGTTCCGGCCGGAACGCAAGGTCTGACGATGGCTTGTTGATCGCAGCGCGCTCACGCAAGTTTTTTTGCGTGAGCGCGCTGCTGTTCGGCCTCGACTACCTGATCAACGCACTGCGCGGGGCCTTCCTCGCCTTCGCGCTCGCCGTCGCCGTCTACTGCGTGCTCGACTGGCTGGTGCGCGTGCGGCGCATCAACCCGTTTGGTCCGTTCGCCGCCTTCCTGCGCACGAACATCCGTCCGTTCATCGCGCCGGTCGAGCGCAAGGTCGTGCGCTCCGGCGGCACCCCGGCCGCGGCACCGTGGTGGACGCTGGTCGTCGTCGTGGTCGCCGGCATCCTCGTGCTCGAGCTGCTCACCTTCGCGCGCGGCCAGCTGGCGATGGCGGCGGGCATGCTGGCCGGCGGTCCGCGCGGGGCGCTCCGTCTCGTTGTCGCCTGGACGTTCGAGGTGCTGCGCTTCGCCGTGATCGTCCGCGTCATCGTGTCGTGGATCCGGCCGTCGCCGTTTGCCTGGTACGTGCGGTGGTCCTACGCGCTCACCGAGTGGATGCTGCATCCGCTGCGCGGTTTCATCCCGCTCGTGATGATGATGGACATCACGCCCATCGTGGCCTATGTCCTGCTCGGCCTCGTGCAGGGCTTCCTGGTGCAGCTCATCTGATGGCCTTCACCGTGAGCCCCCGCGACGCCGGCGTGCGATTTGCCGTGCACGTGCAGCCGCGCGCGAGGAAGCCGGGCATTGACGGCACGCACGGCGATGCGCTGCGCGTGCGCGTGCAGGCGCCGCCGGTCGAGGGCGCCGCCAACGACGCCGTCATCGCGGTGATCGCCGCGGCGCTCGGGGTGCCGGCGCGCACGGTGCGCATAGCGGCCGGCCACTCCAGCCGCCAGAAGCTCGTGGATGTTGACGGCATTGACGCCTCCGCCGCCACCGAGCGGCTGCTCTCCCAGCGATCATGACTCCTCGCCACCTTTCCCACTGACCGTGGCTTCCATCCTGCTTGTCGGCGCCGATGCGGCGCTTCTCGAGGGCATCGCCCAGGCGTTCGTCGCCGCCGGCCATCACGTCCTGGCCGCGCGGACGGTCGCCGAGGCGTCGTTCGCCGCCGCCGCCGCGCCGCCGCTGATTGCCGTCGTTGACCGCGCGCTGCTGGCGACGGCCAGCGATGTCCGCAGCCTGGGGCTGTCGCCGGGCGGCGCCTTGATGGTCTTCGGCGATCCCGCCACGCCCGTCGCGGGTCCGGTGCGCCGCACGGTGCTGGCCGAACTGCGCCTGCCCCTCGAACGTGCGCGCCTCCTCGCGCTCGTCGCCCACGTGGAGGCGCGCGCCCAGCGCACGGGGCGCGGCGCGACGATGCCGACTCCTCCCGAACCGCGGCCGGGCGTGTAGGGCGGGTTCGATTCCGAGTCGGCGGCACTGCAACTGCAGCCACGGATTGCACGGATAACCGCCGGATGGTCGCAGATCGCATCGGTGCTGGGCAGGATCGAGCGCGCGCCGCGCAGGCTGTCGTTCTTCTTGTTGTTTGCTCCGTGTGCATCCGGCCGGTATCCGTGCCATCCGTGGAGCGCCGTATTCACGCCCCAGGATCCCAGCCTGGCCGCAACCTTGCAATTCGCCGTCAGGGACTGCGATCATTAGAAGGACAACTGAATCACGTGGCGATTTTGGGCAAATTGCGGCCACGCTAATCCTTCGCTAAAGCGCCAGCCCTGGGCGCCCCGTCGCCGAGGGCGTTTTTCATCTCCCTTCCCTCCGCGCTCCACTCCTACCTCTTCACCAAGCCCCTGCACCCTTGCCCCACACCCCGCCGACGCTCGAGTCATCCTATTTGTCCGCCCTCGGCGAGCGCGTGCTCGTGTACGACGGCGCGATGGGGACGAGTATCCAGCGGTTCCACCTGAGCGCCGAGGACTACGGCGGCGCGGCGCTCGAGGGGTGCAACGACCACCTGGTGCTCACGCGCCCCGACGTCATCCAGTCCATTCACGAGTCGTTCCTGGCAGTGGGCTGCGATGTGGTGGAGACGTGCACGTTCCAGAGCACGCCGCGGCGGCTGGGCGAGTGGGGGCTGAAGGAGAAGGCCCGTGACATCAACGTGGCCGCAGCGCGCATCGCCCGCGCAGCCTGCGACAAGTTCGCCACGCTCGAGCAGCCGCGATTCGTCGCCGGTTCCATTGGCCCCACGGGCATGCTGCCCAGTTCCAGCGACCCGGCGCTGTCGGCCATCACGTTCGACGCGCTGGCCGAACAGTACTACCTGCAGGCGAAGTACCTCGCCGAGGGCGGCGTGGACGTGCTGCTCGTCGAGACCTCGCAGGACATCCTCGAGGTGAAAGCGGCGATCGCCGGCTTTGAACAGCTGTTCGCCGAAACAGGACTTCGCCTCCCCGTGCAGGCGCAGGTGACGCTCGACACCAGCGGGCGCATGCTCCTCGGCACCGACATCGCGAGCGCGATGACGACGCTCGAGTCGCTCCCCGTGCACGTGATCGGGCTCAACTGCTCCACCGGCCCCGAGCACATGCGCGAGCCGGTGCGCTACCTCACCGAGCACGCCACTCGCCCGGTGAGCTGCATTCCCAACGCCGGGCTGCCGCTCAACACCGGCACGGGCGACGCCGTCTACCCGCTCGAGCCGGCGCCGATGGCCGACGCGCTCGGCGAGTTCGTGCACCAGTTCGGCGTGCGCATCGTCGGCGGCTGCTGCGGCACGACGCCGGCGCACCTGGAGGCGGTGGTGCGCGCGGTGCGCGGCGCCGCGGCGCCTGGTGCCGCGGGAAGCGCGACGATGCCCTCGGCGGCGGCGTTCGTTCCGCGCGCCCGCCCCGTGCCCCGCGTTTCCTCGGCGATGCGCGCCATCACGATGCACCAGGACCCGGCCCCGCTCCTCGTTGGCGAACGCGTCAACGCGCAGGGGTCGCGCAAGGTGAAGCGCCTGCTCCTCGCCGAGGACTACGAGGGCATCCTCGAAGTCGCCCGCGAGCAGGTGGACGGCGGCGCGCACGTGCTCGACGTCTGCGTGGCCGTGACGGAACGCGGCGACGAAGCCGACCAGATGGAGAAGGTCGTGCGGCTGTTGTCGCAGTCGGTGGAGACGCCGCTCATGATCGACTCCACCGAGCCCGATGTCATTGCCCGCGCGCTGGAGCACGTGCCGGGGCGCGCGCTCGTGAACTCCATCAACATGGAGAACGGCCGCAAGCGCATCGAGGCGGTGGTGCCGCTCGCCAAACGCCACGGCGCCGCCCTCGTGGCGTTGACCATTGACGAGCAGGGCATGGCGCGCACCGCCGCGCGCAAGCTCGAGGTGGCGCGCAAGATCCACGACATCGTGGTCGGCGAGTACGGTATGGCGCCGGACGACCTGGTCTTCGACGCGCTCACGTTCACGCTCGCCACCGGCGACGCCGAGTGGATTGACTCGGCGCACGAGACGATAGACGGGATTCGCGCCATCAAGGGAGCGCTGCCGGGGGTGCTCACGATCCTCGGCGTCAGCAACGTCTCGTTCGGCCTCGCCCCGGACGCGCGCGGCGTGCTCAACTCGGTCTTCCTGCACCACTGCGTGCAGGCCGGACTCGACGCGGCCATCGTGAATCCCGCGCACGTCACGCCGTACGCCGAAATCCCCGAGGTGGAACGGGGGCTCGCAGACGATCTGATCTTCAATCGGAGGCCTGACGCCCTGCAGAAGCTCATCGAGCACTTCTCACAGACGGCAGACGGTGGACGGTTGACGGTGGACAAGGCCGATCCCACCGAGGGGATGACGCCCGAGCAGCGCGTGCACTGGATGGTGGTGCATCGCAAGAAGGAGGGGATCGAGGAGGCGCTCGACACCGCCGGTGTGCGCGAACAGCCGGTGCGCGTGCTCAACGAGGTGCTCCTGCCGGCGATGAAGGAGGTCGGGGACAAGTTCGGCGCCGGCGAGCTGATTCTCCCCTTCGTGCTCCAGAGCGCCGAGGTCATGAAGCGCGCCGTGAAGCACCTCGAGCAATTCCTCGAGCGCCAGGAAGGCTACACCAAGGGGACGGTGGTGCTCGCCACGGTCTACGGCGACGTGCACGACATCGGCAAGTCGCTGGTGAACACCATCCTCGCCAACAACGGCTACACGGTGCACGACCTCGGCAAGCAGGTGCCGGTGAACACGATCGTGGACAAGGCCATCGAACTGAAGGCCGACGCCATTGGGCTCAGCGCGCTGCTCGTGAGCACGTCCAAGCAGATGCCGCTCTGCGTGCAGGAGCTGGACCGGCGCGGCCTGACGCTGCCGGTGCTCATTGGCGGCGCGGCCATCAACCGGCGCTTCGGCCGCCGCGCGATGTTCGTGGACGGTGCGCGGGCGTACGAACCCGGCGTCTTCTACTGCAAGGATGCGTTCGAGGGGCTCGAGACGATGGACCGCCTGCAGGATCCCGCCGCCCGCCGGCCCTTCACCGCGCAGTTGATGGCCGACGCGCGCAGCGACGTCTTCCTGCACACGAACGTCGGTAAGGACATTCGCGCCGGCGAATCGGGCGGCGAACGCAGCGCCGTGCGCACGGACGTGGCAGTGCCGCGGGCGCCGTTCTTTGGCAGCCGCGTGGCGCACGACATCCCGCTGCGCGAGGTGTTCGACCTGCTCGACCTCGACGAGCTCTACCGCCTGCAGTGGGGCGGCCGCGGGTCGGGCGACGCGTTCGCCGCGCTCGTGCGCACCGAGTTCGAGCCGACGCGCCTGCGGCTGGAAGCCGCGGCGGCGCGCGAGGGCTGGCTGCAGCCGCGCGCGGTGTACGGGTACTTCCCCGCCCAGGCCGACGGCAATGCGATCGTGGTGTACGACCCGGCCGCGTTCGAGAGCGACGGCGGGGCGCGGCGTGAGATCGCGCGCTTCGCCTTCCCGCGGCAGGCCGGGCGCGAGCGGCTCTGCCTTGCCGACTACGTGCGCCCGGTGGCCAGCGACGAGATGGACGTGATTGCCCTGCAGATCGTGACGGTGGGCCCCTCGGCATCGGAGCGCTTTGCGCAGCTGCAGGCGGCCGGCGAGTACAGCGAGGCGTTTCTCGTGCATGGCCTCGCCGTCGAGGCCGCCGAAGCCACGGCGCAGTGGATGCACGCGCGCATCCGGTGCGAACTTGGCCTCACCTCCGAGCAGGGGAAGCGCTACTCGTGGGGCTACGGCGCCTGCCCCGATCTTGACGACCATGGGCAGCTCTTCAAGGTGCTTCCCGCCAAGCAGGCGCTCGGCATGACGCTCACTGAGTCGTTCCAGCTCATTCCCGAGCAGAGCACGGCCGCCATCGTCCTGCACCATCCGGAGTGCAAATACTACGCGGTGCGCACCGCGGCGGAGGCGGGCGTATGAGCGCGACGCGCGCGGAGCTGCGGCGGCGTCTGGTGGACCCCGAGCAGGTTGTCATCGCCGACGGCGCCATGGGAACGGTGCTGTACAGCAAGGGCGTCTTCATCAACCAGTGCTACGACGAGCTGAATGTCCGCCAGCCGGACTTGGTGCGCGGCATCCATGCCGACTACGTGCGCGCCGGCGCCGAACTGCTCGAGACCAATTCGTTCGGGGCGAACCGCCCGAAACTCCAGCACTATGGTCTCGAGGGGCAGGTGCGCGAGTTCAACCTCGCGGCGGCGCGACTCGCCCGCGAGGCGGCCGGCGAGCAGGCCCTGGTGGCGGGCGCCGTGGGCCCGCTCGGCCTTCGCATCGAACCCTACGGACCCACGTCGCGCGAGGAGGCGCAGGAGTTCTTCGCCGAGCAGATGCGGGCGCTCCGCGAGGG
>JAJZRK010000010.1 GCA_021802745.1 bacterium | reverse complement strand
TGATCAGCGCCATCATCGTCGTAGTCATGTTTGCGCTGGCGCTGCTGGAACGGCGAGCGGTCAAGAATTAGGCGTGCGGCGCGCGGCGCTGGGCGCTCGACGCGCGGCGCTGAGCGCTAGGCGCGCCGAATCTCGTCCCGCTTCGCCCCCGACGCCTCGCTCAACCGCAGGCGCGGCCGCAGCTCGTCGCCCTGCTCGGCGCGCCGCACCGGGAGCAGTTCGCGGCCGAGCACCACGAGCACGCGGGTGACGACCACCGACGCCAACGGCTCCGCCACCGCCATCTCGCGGATATAGGTGTCAATGGCGCGATCGAACGGGAGTTCCTCGGCGAGCGCGTCCACGAACGTCAGGGCGTTCTCGACGTGCGTGCGCACCAGGGCCTCATCCGCGCGCGCCTGGGCAAGCCGCATCCGCCGCTCGGCGGCGGCCGGCAGCTTGCGGGGAAAGAGCGCTTCGGGAAGGAGATGCTCCAGCATGATTGAATAACGAGCCAGGGATGTCGAAGGTTACAGGCCGCGCCCGACCGCGATGCCAATGGCGGCCGCGGTGGACAGGGCGGCGAGAAGCCACGGCAGCCACCACGGGGTGCGCTGCAGCATGCCGCGAACGCCCCCGGTGGCCGGTTCCCGCCGCAGCGCGGCGACGAGTTCCTGCGCGCGCCGCGGCCGGCCGTCCGGCGACTTCGCCAGGCATCGCATGACGAGTTTCGCCAGCGCCGGCGGGGCATCGGGCCGCCGCTTGCCGAGCGGCTCGGGGACCTCATTGGCATGCGCGATCATCACCGCTTGCGGGGTCTTGCCGCGGAACGGCGGATGTCCCGTGAGCATCTCGTACGCCACGCACCCCACGCTGTAGATGTCGGCGCGATGATCGAGCGCGGGGTCGCCCGCTGCCTGCTCGGGGGCGATGTACGTCGGCGTGCCCAGACTCGTCCCCTGCAGCGTCAGCCGCGGCGCGCTCGGGACGTTCGTGCCGGTGTGCGTGGACTCGCTCACCGCCTTGGCGATGCCGAAGTCGAGCACCACCGCCTGCCCGTGAAAGAGCATCACGTTCTCGGGCTTGATGTCGCGGTGCACCACCCCCTGCGCATGCGCAAAGTCGAGCGCGCCCGCCACCTCGACGAGGATCTCGGTGATCCGGTCAATGCTCATCGGCCGTTCCCGCATCATCAGCTCGCGCAGCGACTCGCCTTCGACGAACGGCATGGAATAGAACAGGTTGCCGTCCACCGCTCCGGCGTGCAGCAGCGGCACGATGTGCGGATGCTGCAACCGCGCGGCGAGCGCGATCTCCCGCTTGAAGCGCTCCGCGCTGAGCGTCGCCGCCAGCTCCGGGTCGAGCACCTTGAGCACGACGCGGCGATTCAGCGACTTCTCCACGGCCAGGAAGACGCGCGACATCCCGCCGCGCGGGAGTTCGTCCTCGAGGACATAGTCGGCGGCGAGCGAATGCTGCAGCGCGGCGCGCAAGTCGGCGGTCATCAGTCACCTCACCCGCGTGGGGACCCGCCGGCAGCATCGCCGGCGTCAATCGCCAATCGTCGTCCGGAATCGCCATGCCGAATCGAAATCCGGATTCCCAATCCTCAATCAGCTTTCCTCAGCCTCGTATTGGTCCTTCAGCGACGCCACGACGGACGGATCCGCCAGTGTGGTGGTGTCGCCCAGGGCGCGTCCTTCGGCGATGTCGCGCAGCAGGCGGCGCATGATCTTGCCCGAGCGCGTCTTCGGCAGGTCGGCGCTGAACAGCACGTCGTCCGGGCGGGCGATCGCCCCGATCTTCTCGGCGACGAACTCGCGCAGCTCGTCGCGCAGCGCGGGACTGTGGTGGAATCCGTCGCGGAGCGTCACGAAGGCCGCGATGGACTGTCCCTTGAGTTCGTGCGCCTTGCCCACGACGGCCGCCTCGGCGACCGCCGGATGCTCCACGAGCGCGCTCTCCACTTCCATCGTCCCGATGCGGTGCCCGGCCACGTTCAGCACGTCGTCCACGCGCCCCATGATCCAATAGAAGCCGTCGTCGTCGCGCTTGGCGCCGTCCCCCGGAAAGTAGAGGTCCAGGCGGCCCGGCCACTTGGTGAAGTACGTCTGCACGTAGCGCTCATCGTCGCCCCAGATGGTGCGCAGCATGGACGGCCACGGCCGCGTGAGCGCGAGCAGGCCGCCGCCCACCGAAATCTCACTTGCCCGGGAGTCGAGCAGCGCCGCGAAGTACCCCGGCAGCGGCTGGGTGGCGCTGCCCGGCTTGGTGGACGTCAGCCCCGGCAGCGGGGAGATCACGATCGCCCCCGTCTCCGTCTGCCACCACGTGTCCACGATCGGGCAGCGCAGGCCGCCAATCACCTTGTGGTACCAGATCCACGCCTCCGGATTGATCGGTTCTCCCACGGTGCCGAGCAGTCGCAGCCGCGACAGGTCGTGCCGCGCCGGGTGCTGCTCGCCCCACTTCATGAAGGCGCGAATCGCCGTCGGCGCCGTGTAGAAGACGGAGACGCCGTACTTCTCGCAGATCTCCCAGAAGCGGTTTCGCTCCGGCCAGTCGGGCGCGCCCTCATACATCACGCACGTCGTGCCGTTGGCCAGCGGGCCGTACACGAGGTACGAGTGCCCCGTGATCCAGCCCACGTCGGCGGTGCACCAGAAGACGTCGTCTTCCTTCAGGTCAAAGACGTACTTGGTCGTCGCCGTCACGCCGGTCAGGTAGCCTCCGGTGGTGTGCACGATCCCCTTCGGCTTTCCCGTCGTGCCCGAGGTGTAGAGGATGAAGAGCACGTCCTCGGCGTCCATCGCCTCGGGGGGGCACTCCGCCTTCGCGGTCTGCATGAGGCGGT
The DNA here is from genome assembly GCA_021802745.1 of bacterium. Next base: position 24,172 of record JAJZRK010000010.1, on the reverse strand, counting down.
GCCACCAGTGGTCGCGCCCCTCCTTCATCTGGGCGAACGACTCGTCCCCCATGCCCCCCGGGCGGCGCTGCACCACCACGACGTGCTTCACCGTTGGCGCATCCTCCAGCGCCTTGTCGGCGTTGCGCTTCAGCGCCGTGACCTGGCCGCGGCGATACCCGCCGTCGGCGGTGATCAGCACCTTGGCCTGCGCGTCGTTCATGCGGTCGCGGAGCGACTCTGGTGAGAAGCCGCCAAACACCACGTTATGGATGGCGCCGATGCGCGCGCAGGCGAGCATGGCGATGGCCGCCTCGGGTACGAGCGGCAGGTAGATCCCCACCCGGTCGCCGCGCTCGACGCCGAGCGACTTGAGCACGTTGGCGAACTTCTGCACCTCGCGATACAGGTCCCAATAGGTGAGGACGCGGGAGTCGCCCGGTTCCCCCTCCCACACGATCGCCGCCTTGTTGCGGTGCGCGCCGCGCACCCAGCGGTCAATACAGTTCACCGAAACGTTGAGGCGGCCGCCGCGGAACCACTTCGCGTGCGGCGGCGCCCATTCGAGCGTCTCGGTGAAGGGCACCATCCATTCGAGTTCGCGCGCGTGCCGCGCCCAGAACTCCTCATAGTCGCGCGCCGCCTCGGCGTGCAGCGCGTCGTCACGGACCAGCGCATGATGACGGAAATGCTCGGACGGCGGGAACGAGCGGTTCTCGGTCAGGAGGGTGTCGAGATCTGACATGGAGGGGCGATGTAATGAATGCGGGAGGTGATCCCGAACGTGGGAGGCCGGTGCACCCTGGGGAGTGCGACAGAGGATAGCGGTGCCGCCTCTCGACAGCAACGCCGCCGCACGGTCGTGTGCGAGGCCGCACCCGAAGTGATGCTTGCCTGTCGCATCGTGACTATAACCGAAAGTGACGGTGTCCAGCGGCTTGCCGTTCGACGTGCGGGAAGCAGGGCGGAGGGTCTCCGTCACGATGTGATAGTCGTGTAACTCCTTCTATAACAACATGTTAGCTGTCACCAAAGTTTGGCACGTTTCTCGCACTACTCACGGGCAACAACTGAACGCTGCATCACCCGACAAGAGCACACCCGTCGCGAGGCGGAGCCGCAAAGCCAGGAATCTCGATGCTGAGATTGTCCGGCTGCCGAAGGTGAGCGAGGTCCGAATGGGCTGCGCGATGACACCAGAGGCAGGATGCGGATGAGAACAATCGGTTGCAGCGAGGAGCGCACCATGTACCCGCTGAGTGAGGCTGACAAGGTTGTCCTTCAGGCGCCGGAACGCCTCGTGTCGGAACACCGGCTCGACTTCCGCCGCGACGCCCTCGAACGGCTGTCCAAGGCCGCGTCGAGTGGTGCGAAGCGCCTGATGATCGACCTGCGCGACACTCGGGAAGTGGATGCGAGCGGCCTCGGCGTCCTGGTGCTGCTGCAGAAGCGGGCGCGCGAGCAGCACCTCTCCACCTGCCTGACGCACACGCCGCCCACCGTGCGGCACTTGCTGCACCTGACGCAGCTCGAGGGGCTCTTCGAGTTCGAGGAGTAAGCCAGCGGGATGACCCCGGCCCCCACCAGCGTCTCGCGTCCCGGCGGCGTTATCCTACCGGATCCGGCCACATCGGCCGGGTCCGGTTCTCGCTTCTCTGGACCTGCCATGACCATCCCTCGTGCCATCCGCTCGCGCGCCCTCGTACTGGGCGCCGCCCTGCTCACCTCATGCGGACTGCAGCCGCCGCAGACCGCCTCGCCACCGATGTACGCCAAGCGCGCCGAGTCAGCGCGCGGGATGGTGACGGCGTCGCATGCCGATGCCGCGGCCGCCGGCGCGCGAATCCTGCGTGAGGGGGGCAATGCCGTGGACGCCGCGGTGGCCACGGCCTTCGCGCTCGCTGTCGTGGATCCGTCGCAGACGGGGCTCGGCGCTGGCGGCGGCATGCTCGTCTGGACGCGTGGCGGCGCGCACGCCGACGCGCTGGAGTTCTACTCGCGCACCGGCGCCGACCCCGATTGGTCGCGGGTGGACACCGCGTCAATGCGCGCGCCGATCAACGGCCGGGCGGCGGGAATTCCAGGGGCGGTCGCCGGCTTGCTCGAAGCCCACGCCAAGTGGGGCCGCCTGCCGCGCGCGCAGGTGATGGCGCCCGCCATCGCGCTGGCGCGCGACGGCTTCATTGTCTCGCCCCTGCTGGCGCGCACCTCCGAGGCGTCCCGCGCCAAGCTCGCGGCCGACAGCGCCGCCGCCGCGATCTTCCTTCCCGGCGGCGTCGCCCACCGGCCGGGCGACCGGTTGGTGCAGGCGCAGCTGGCCCAGACGCTCGAGGCAATCGCGCGTGATGGGCGAGCCGCCTTCTACGAAGGCCCGATCGCCGAACGCACCGTCGCCAGAATGCGGGCGTTTGGCAGCCCCGCCACGGTCGCCGATTTCAAGGGTTATCCGGTGGCGATCGAGCGTCCGCTCTGCACCCCCTGGATGGGGTACACGCTGCTCTCCGCGCCGCCGCCGCTGGGTGGCGCCGTGCCGCTCGCCGCGCTCAACCTCCTCGCCGCCACCAATGCCGTGCCGCTCGGCTCGCCCACCACACAGGGGGCGGCCGCCGTGCAGATCGTCAACGCGCTGCGCGTCGCGTCGGCCGATGCGGGGCGCTTCCGCGGCGATCCGGCGTACTTCGGCGTGCCGGCGCGCGGTCTTGTCAGCCCGGCCTTCGCCGCCAAGCGCGTGGCGGCGGTAGCGTCTCTTGAGGGGGGCAGTGCGCCGGAGCCGGGCGACCCGTGGTCCGATGATGCCGTGGCGCCGTCGGGTGCCTGTGCGACGCTCGATGCCTGGGGCGCGAGCACGCTCGGCCCCGACAAGGTGGCCGCGCCGCGGGCGCCGCGCCCGGGCGAAGACGATGCGTCGGCCTGGGGCGGATCCAACACCACGCACTTCAGCGTGGTGGACGGCGACCGCAACGCGGTCTCGATGACGTTCACGGTCGGCGTGCTGTTCGGTTCGGGGGTGTACGTCAACGGCTTCTTCCTCAACTCCGGGGCGGCCAACCTCGACAACTCGACGCGCGGCCCCAACCGGTATGCCAGCTCGACCATCAACCCGACGATCATCCTGAAGGGCAACGACGTGCGGATGGTGGTTGGCGCGGCGGGCTCCCAGTACATCCCGACGTCCACGACCCAGGTGGCGTGGCGGCATCTCGCGCTCGGCGAGGATCCATGGACGGCCATCGCGTCGCCGCGGCTCCAGCCGGCGCAGGGGCGCAACGTCGAGGTGGAAGCCGGGTTTGCGCCCGAGGTCTACGCCGCGCTGCGCGCCAAGGGCTACAGCCCGCTGTCGCGCGTCGGCGACATCATGTTCGGTGGCGTGCACGCCATTGCGGTGGTGAAGGGCAAGCTGATCGGCGTCGCCGATCCGCGGCGGGATGGCGCGGCGATGGGATACTGACCGAAGGACGGATTGAGGATTGGGAATTCGGAACGGGATTCAGGACGGCGACTCGGGATTGCGACGTGCGATTGCGACGTGCGATTGCGACGTGCGATTGCGACGTGCGATTGCGACATGCGATTGCGACGTGCGATTGCGACGTGCGATTGCGACGTGCGATTGCGACGTGCGATCGCGACGTGCGATTGCGACGTGCGATCGCGACGTGCGATCGCGGCGTGCGATTGCGACGTGCGATCGCGACGTGCGATCGCGGCGTGCGATCGCGGCGTGCGACATCGCCAGTCGCAGTCCTGAATCGTTATCATTAATCCCGTTCCGAATTCCCAATCCTCAATCGGCTTTGGCATGCTTCACCCCTGGCACGACCTTCCCACCGGCGCCCATCCGCCGGAAACCGTCACCGCGGTCATCGAGATTCCGCGCGGCAGCCGCAACAAGTACGAACTCGACAAGGCGTCGGGGCTCTTCAAGCTCGACCGCGTGCTGTACAGCGCCGTGCACTATCCGGGGGACTACGGCCTCATCCCGCGCACGCTCCACGAGGACGGCGATCCGCTGGACGTGCTGGTGCGCATCAACGAACCCACCTTCGTGGGCTGCCTCATTGACGTGCGCCCCATCGGCGTGCTGAGGCTGCGCGACCGCGGCGAGCCCGACGACAAGATTCTCGCCGTGCCGATCAACTCGCCGCACCACGAGGAGCACTTCGACATCGCCGACATGCCGCAGCACTACCTGCTGGAGATCGAGCACTTCTTCCACATCTACAAGGATCTCGAGGGGAAGCGCTGCGAGATCGTCGGCTGGGGGAAGAGCGAGGAGGCGATGCAGGTGATCAGCGAGTCCATGGTGCGATACGACGCGAAGCGCGGGCAGCCGAACGTGACGCACTGATCGGCGTCCCGGAATCCGCCGCCGGAGTCCAGGGCGACGAAGCTCAGCGTCCCAGCATGCGCCGCTTCCACGCCGCGAGCGCATTCTCGTTGGGCAGCCGCGTCTCCACCCGCACCGCGCCCATCACGGCCTCGCCGCGCACGCGCACGGCCGGCGCGGCGAGGGTGCTCGCGGTGCCAGCAGTGCGGTCGGAGAACTCGCCCATGACGGCCAATCCGTCCACGTCCGCATGCAGGCCGGGGGGCAGGATGATGCGCACCTCGCCCATCACCGCCGTGGCATCAATGTCCACGCCGCCCTCGGGGATCTGCGCCTCGCGCAGGTCAATGCGGATGGTGCCCATCCAGCAGGAGGCCTTCACCCGGGAGGGCACGATCCACAGTCCCTGTCGCCGCACCTCCGCCATGATGGCGAGGAAGCGCTTCTCCAGCCTCGCCTCCGACGGCGCGGCCACCGAGTACATCGGGAGCGGCGCCGGTGCGGCCACCGTCGGCGCGAGGACCGGCAGGCCGAACGTCAAAGCGCGCAGTTCCTCGAGCGACGCCGCGCGGTAGACGGACTCGAAGCGCGTCTCGAGTTCCTGCGTCGTCAGGTGGTCCTGCGCGTAGTGAGCACAGAGCGTCTGGACGGTGTGTTCGCGTTCGAGTTCAAGGGACACGGAAGGACTGATTGAGGATCGAGAATCCGGAGCTGGAAATGGGACAGCGACCTTGGACGACGACTCGCGACGGCGCCCCCGACAGGGAATCGTACGTCGCAATTCCGAATCGGATTCACAAGTCCCACTCCGGATTCCCAATCCTCAATCTGTCACCCGGCCGCCTACGGCTGCGACCCAATCGCCCCGTGATCCGCCGGCTCCGGGTCGTCGGTGAGCAGCAGCTTCTCGTAGAGCAGCGCCGCGAGGATCGCGCCGGTGATGGGCGCGAGCCAGTAGATCCCCTGCGCCTCGTAAATGCCGCTCGCGAACGCCGGGCCGAACGATCGCGCCGGGTTCACCGAGGCGCCGGTGAGGCCGCCGAACGCGAGAATGACGGCGGTCATCGTGAGCCCGATGGCGAAGCCGCCGACGCGCGGGGCGCGGTGGTCCACCGCCGTGCCGAAGATCGCCCAGACGAGGAACATGGTGCCGACCATCTCGAGCACGAACGCCTGCCCCGACGTCACGTCGAGCGAAACCTGCTGGCCGCCGCCACGCGTGGCGGCATACAGCGCGGCCGGAAAGGCGAACTTCAGCGCGAGCGCGGCGGCGGTGGCCCCGGCCACCTGGGCCACGACATATAGGCCAGCCATGACCGGCTCGATGCGGCGAACCACCAGCATGCCGATGGTGACCGCGGGGTTGAAATGCGCCCCGATGTGCATGAACGCCGAGACGAAGACGGCGAGCACGAGCCCCGTGGCCAACGCGACCGCGACGACATTGCCGCCGCCCTGCGTCGCCTGCATGATGGCCCCGCTGCCGATGAAGGTCAGGGCGAACGTGCCGATGAACTCGGACAGGAAGTGACGAGCGGAATCGCGCATGGCGGGGTCCGGTGGAAGGTCGTCGGAGGACGGGGCCTGCAGCGAAGCTAGGAGGCACGGCAGCGACCGGCCACCCCGCCGGCGGCTGGTCCGGTGTCAGCGCTCCGCGCCGGGTGCGAACCGGCCGTAGCGGCGCAGCGCATAGACGAGCGGATCTTCGCCGTGCACGCGCGCCGACAGCACTTCGCCCACGACAATCACGTGATCGCCGCCCGGAGACTCCGCCACGCGGCGGCAGACGAGGTGCGCCACGGCGTCGTCAATCAACGCCGGCCCGTCGCTCGCGTGCGTGATGCCGACGCCGTCGAACCGCACCACGCCCTGCTCGGCGAAGCGCGCCGAGATCTCTTGTTGACCCGCGGAGAGGATGCTCACGCCGAACAGGCGGGCGGCGCGCACATGCGGCAGCACGGTCGCGCCGAGGTCGAGGCAGGCCAGCACGAGCGGCGGCTCGAGCGACAACGACGCAAAGGCACTCACTGTCATGCCGCGATCGGCGCCCTCCGCGTCGCGCACCGTCAGCACGGTGACGCCCGAGGCGAAGCGGGCGAGCGCGGCGCGGAAGGTGGCAGCGTCCACGGGCGTCACGGCAGCCATGCCGCCACCGCCACGACGCCGCCGACACACGTCGCGAGCAGGTTGACCACGTCGTTCGTCATCCAGCGGAGGCCGTGGCGGTGATGGGTGCGATACCCGCATGTGTGGACGCGGCGCTCCGTCCACTCGCGGCATGTCTCACACCAGCGGCGCGACTGCACGGCGGCGCCGAGCACCGAATCGGTGAGCGCGCCGGCGACCCCGCCCACGAAGACCGCCTCGAGGCGCGGGATGTCGAATGGCACGGTGAACGACGCCACGGCGCACAGCGCCATGGTGAAGGCGCCGACCACCGCGGCGGCCATGCCGGAGGCGCTCACGCCGCCCGACGTGCCGGTCGGGACCGGCTGCCACCCGAGGATGGACCGCGGCGCTGCCTTGAGGGCCATGCCGACTTCTGTGGCCCAGGTATCGGCCGTCGCCGCGGCGAGCGCGCCGAATCCGAGGAGACCGGCTTGCCAGGCGCCGGTGAAGGTCCACACCACCGCGGCGACGGCAAAGAGCCCGCCGTTGGCCAGCACTTGCCACGCGTCGCGCGCCCGGGAATCCGGTAGTATGGACAGCGACCGGCGCCGCTTGTCTCCCGCGCGCCACCGCGTCAGTTGCGCCGAACTGTAGAAGAACACGGCCAGCGCGGCGAGCCACCCAAGGCCGCCGATGGCTGCCGCGGTCCCCACGGCGAATGCCGCGTACTCCCCGCCGAGCGTGAGCTGCCGCCGGCGCGCGGCCTGGCCGGCCGCCACGCCCGCGAGCGTGCCGCCAATGAGCATGCGCGGAATGAAGTCCATGAACACGGGCGGCAGGAAACCCGGAGGAAGGCCGTTCGGATATTCGAAGGCGCCACGGCGGCGCGCAAGCGGTGAACGTACTCAGTGTGTCGCTTGTTCCGCCATACAGCGACGCGTTAGCTTGCGTCACCGATGCCCGGACCTGTCGATCCCCTCATTCCGTTGAGCCTCCTCGAGGCGGTCCGCACCGTGGACCTCCCCGACAACGATCTCGAGGCGGAGTTCGTGCATGAACTCCGCAACAAGCGCTTCGGGCTGTCCGACACCGTCTTCGCGCAGATCAAGCGCTTCTCCGAGGCGGTGCGCCGCAAGCAGCGCACCGATTATGCGGAAGCGGTGGGCATCGCCCGCCTGATCGGGCGCCGCCCCGACGCCGAGGCGGTCTTCCGCGAGGCGGGGCGCAAGTTTGCACGACAGGTCTACGGCACCATCTCGCCGCTCACGCGCAAGCTGATGCGCACGCTTCCCGCGCTGCTCACGCGCCCCCTCGCCCTGCGGCACGTGCGCCGCGTGGCGAGGCGGTACATGCACGGCACGGCCCGGCGCATGGGCGGCAGCATCATATTGGACGTGTCCGGGTCGGTGACCCGAGATGCCGCGCCCAAGCTCGGCGGCTGCGCCTATTACGAATCGGCGCTCCGCGAGCTCATCCAACTGATGGTCGGCGGAGTGGGCGCCGTTGACCATGTCCGCTGCGCGTCGCGTGGCGAAGGCAGCTGCGAGTGGCGCGCCGAGTGGCGTCCGCTCCGCGGCAAGGGCTGAACGCATGCTCAATCCAACGTTCGTTGCTACGCTCCAGTCCGCCCTGCGCGACGCACGGGTTGATGGCTGGCTGCTCTACGACTTCCGCGGCATCAACGCGATTGCCAGTGGACTTGTCGGCATCAAGGGCTTCGTGTCGCGCCGCTGGTTCGTGTGGGTGCCCACGCAGGGCACGCCCGTCGCCATCACGCACGTCATCGAGCAGAACCCGTGGCATGACTGGCCGGCCGCCTGGGAGAACCGGCAGTACGTCGCCTGGCAGGCGCTCGAGGCCGAGGTGGCGCGCTGCGTGAAGGGGAAGCGCATCGTCATGGAGTACTCGCCGGGCGACGCAGTGCCGTACGTGGACTACGTGCCGGCCGGCATCCTCGAGATGGTGCGCGCCGCGGGCGCGACGGTGGAATGCTCCGGCGATCTCGTCACGCGCTGCCTCGCCGTCTGGAACGACAACGACCGGCGCACGCACGGCATTGCCGCCGAGCAGCTGAAGGAGATCGCGTACGCGGCCTTCCGGAAGGCGGGCGCCGCCGCACGCGCGGGCGCGCCGATCACCGAATGGGAGCTCACGGAGTGGATGCGCGGCGAGTTCAACCGCCTTGGGCTCTGGACCGACCATGGTCCGAACGTGTCGGCCACCGAGAATGCGGCGCTTCCGCACTACGATCCGTCGCCCGACGCGCCGCGGCACCTCAAGGTCGGCGACATCATCCTCATTGACCTCTGGGCCAAGGCGCCGGACGGGATGTGGGCCGACCAGACCTACATGGCGAGCATCGGCGAGCCGAGCGCCAAGGCGGTGGAGGTGTGGAACGCGGTGCGCGACGCACGCGATGCGGCCATCACCCTGCTGCGCACGAAGCTGGCCACCGGCAAGCCGGTCCGCGGCGGCGAGGCCGATGACGCGGCGCGTGCGGTGATCGTCGCGCGGGGGTACGGCAAGTACTTCACCCACCGCACCGGCCACAGCATTGACGCGAGCGGCCTGCACGGCTCGGGCGCGCATCTCGACAACCTCGAAACGCGCGAGGAGCGCGTGCTGCTCAGCGGCAGCGGCTTCTCCATCGAGCCCGGCATCTACATCGCCGGCGAGATCGGGATGCGCACCGAGGTGAACGCGTACGTGCTCGGCAAGGAACTTGTGGTGACGCCCAAGGAACCGCAGGTGGATCTGTTCATCGTGTAGCTCGGCGCGGCGCTCCGGCCTTCTTCATCACGGAGACCGGAGAGCACGGAGGTTCACGGAGACTTCCACTTCTTGGGGGAACGGCGCGCGCCACGCAGATCCTCGCGTGGCGCGCTGTCGTCACCCAGATGGTAACAGCCTCCGTGAACCTCCGTGTCCTCCGGTCTCCGTGATGAAAACGTCCAGCGTGGTGCAACCCCGCCCGATGTGCCAGCTTTCCCGCCCATGGCACTGAAACGCGAGCTGGGCCTCTTCTCCGCGGCGCTCGTCGTGGTCGGCGGGATCATCGGCTCGGGCATCTTCTTCACGCCGGCAGCCACCGCCGCGGCGCTGCCGTCGGCGTCGTGGGTGGTCTTCGTCTGGGCGCTGGGCGGCGTTGTGGCGCTCGCTGGCGCGCTCACCTATGCCGAACTCGGCGCCATGCTCCCCGAGGCGGGCGGCGCCTACGTCTACATCCGCGAAGCGTTCGGGCCGCTTCCCGCCTTCCTCTCGGCCTGGATGAACGCCGGCCTCATCTCGAGTGGCGCCATCGCCGCCGTCGCCATGGGGTTCGCCGGCTACCTCAGCCGCTTTGTCCCGCTCGGCGCGGTTGGCGGGCCGATTGGCGCGGCCGCCATCACGATCGTCGCGCTAACCGCCACCAACATCCTTGGCATCAAGCCGGGCGTGGCGGTGCAGAACGTGCTGACGATCGCCAAGATCGCCGCGCTCGCCGGGTTGATCGTCGGCGGCCTGGTGCTCGTGTTCGGGTCAGGCGGCGCCGCGTCGGCGGCGGTTGCCGCCGCCCCGGCGGCGCCGCCGCTCGCGCGCGGCTTCGCCTCCGCCTTCGTTGCGGTGCTCTTCACCATCGGCGGCTGGCAGCAGATGAACATGATCGCCGGAGAAATCCGTGATCCGGCGCGCAACATCCCCCGGGCGCTCGGCATCGGCATCGCCATCGTCATCGCCGTCTACCTCGGCGTCACCGGCGCCTATCTCGGAGCGCTCGGCCGCGACGGACTCGCCGGCAGTGCCGCCCCGGCCGCCGACACGGCCGCCCGGCTTGGCGGCGCCGCGGCCGCGACCGCCTTCACGGTTGCGGCGATGCTCTCCATCCTCGGCTTCGTGAACGTCGCGCTCCTCACCAACGCGCGCGTCGTCTTTGCCCTCGGCTCCGACGTCCCCGTCCTGAATGCCGCCGGACGCGTGCATGCACGGTTCGGCTCGCCGTGGGTCGCCCTCGTGATGCTCGGCGGCTGGTCGCTCGCGCTCCTGCTCGCGACGCGGGGGAGCATCGGCACCTTGCTTGGCGGCGTCGTCTTCGCCGACTGGATTTTCTTCGCCCTCGGCGCCGCGTCGGTCTTTCGGCTGCGGGCGCTGCGGCCCGATGCCGAGCGTCCGTATCGCGCGCTCGGCTACCCGTGGCTCCCTGCCTTCTTCGTGGCGGCGGGAGTGGTTGGCATCGTCAGCGCGTATGTCAGCGAACTGAAGATGTCGCTGTTCGGCACGGGATTGCTGGGCGTGGGGGCGGGTATCTGGATGCTCGCGAGACGACGCGACTGAGGATTGGGAATCCGGATCGGGACTCGGGACCACGATTCAGGATCGCGATTTGCGATCACGCGGTGCCATCGCGAGTCGAGGTCCGGAGTCGCGATCCCAGGTCCCAATCCGGATGCCCAATCCTCAATCGTCTCAGATGTGCCTGTCCACCGCCATCGCCACGAACAGCAGCGCCAGGTACAGCAGCGAGTACTTGTAGACTTTCCAGGCCACCGGAATCCAGCTCTCGCCGCGCGCGTCGAGCGCCCGGATCTTCCACACCCCGCGCAGCAGGATGCCGCCGAGGACGAGGGCGGCGGCCAGGTAGAAATAGCCGAAGATGCCGAACGTGACCGGCAGCACGCTGAGCCCGATGAGCAGCAGCGTATACCAGAGCATCTGGTCAATGGTCTCGCGTTCGCCCCAGATGTTTGGCGCCATCGGCACGCCCGCCTTGCCGTAGTCGCGCTGCTTGAGCAGGGCGAGCGCCCAGAAGTGCGGCGGCGTCCAGTAGAAGACGATCAGGAAGAGGTAGAGCGAGGCGAGTTCCACGCGGCCCGTGACGGAGGCCCACCCGACGAGCGGCGGAAAGGCGCCCGCGGCTCCTCCCAGCACGATGTTCTGCGGCGTGGTGCGCTTGAGCCAGCGGGTGTACACGAAGACATAGAAATAGAAGCCCGACAGCGCGAGCGCCGACGTGAGCACGTTCACATAGTGCCCGAGCAGCCAGGTGGCCGCCGTCGCGATGGCAATGCCGAACGCGAGCACGGCGCGCGCCGTCATGCGGCCGCTCGGGATGGGGCGCAGCTTCGTGCGCGCCATGACGTGGTCAATGTCCTGGTCGAGGTACATGTTCACGGCGTTCGCCCCGCCCGCCATCAGGTAGCCGCCGATTCCCGTCCACAGGATGACGCTCCACGAGGGCGTCCCCGCGACGTACATCGGGGCGAGCGTGGTCAGCAGCAGCAGGGAGATGATGCGCGGCTTGGTCAGCGCAATCAGGTCCCGGGCGAGCGATGGTTGGCGGAGCGCGGCGGCCGGGGCGGTCACGGCGCCACCGTCTGGCTGGCCCGTGCTTCCAGGTCGAGGCGCACGGCGTGGTCGCGCGACGCCTGCCAGGTGGCGGCGAGCGTCACGACAAGCGCGATGGCGGGCACCACGGCGTAGGCCCACTCGATCCCGCGCCGGGCCTGATCGGAGGTGGCCGACCGCATGGCGCGCACGGTCGAGCGCAGGATCATCACCTGGCTGACGGCCACGAGGATGACGGCGAGCCAGAAGAGCGGAGTGAGTGGAGAGGGCACGGGGCGGTGCAGGGAACGGGGGACGGAACTCGGGCACGGTGCGGCGCGCGGCGCAGAGAGGAAAGTTCGCCCCGTCCGACGGCCAATTCAACGGCGCGGTCAGGGCCAAGGGCGCGCCGTGCCCTGTGGCGCTCGCGCGGTGCCGTCGCTACACTAGCGCGATGCACGCACCCCCGCCCCCCGCTCCCTCGCCGGCGCCGCCGCCCCGAACGCTCCAGCGCAGCCTCGGCCTGTGGACGGCCATTTCGGTCGTCATCGGCTCGACCATCGGCTCCGGGATCTTCCGGTCACCGGCCGGCATCGCGGACAAGCTGCCGGGGCCGCTCCCGATGCTCTCGGTCTGGGTGATGGGCGGGATCTTCGCCCTCTGTGGTGCGCTGACGCTCGCCGAGGTGGCGAGCGCGCTGCCGCAGACGGGCGGCATCTATGTGTTTGTGCGGGACGGGTGGGGGCGGCTCGCCGCCTTCCTGCTGGGATGGGGCCAGCTCGTGATGATCCGCGCCGCGTCGCTCGGCGCCATCGCCATCACCTTCTCCGAGTATTTCCACCGGGTGCTTGGCATTGATCCCGTGGCGCCCGAGCACGCGATGCAGGTGCGGCTGGGGGCGGCCGCCGCCATTCTCCTGACCGGCACCTTCAACGCGCTCGGAGTTCGGCTCGGGGCGGCGGTCACCAACCTCACCGTGGTGGCGAAGTACGGCGGCCTCCTGTTCATCGTCCTGATCGCCTTTGCCATTGGGCTGCCGCAGAGCGGCGGTCATTTCACGCCGGCGATTCCCGCCGGGAGCGTGACGACCACCGCGTTCGGGCTGGCGCTCGTTTCGACGCTGTGGGCGTTCGACGGGTGGGCCGACCTGAGCTATGCCGCGGGCGAGGTCAAGGATCCCCGGCGCATCCTGCCGCGGGCGCTCATTGGCGGCACCCTGCTCGTCATCGTCATCTACCTGCTGGCCAACGTCGCCTACCTGGCCGTGATGCCGATCGAGGAAATCCGCACGTCGAAGCTGGTGGCGGCCGACGTGGCCCAGCGGCTCATCGGGCCGGCAGGCGTCGTGTTCGTGGCGGTGACGGTCATGCTGTCCACGTTCGGCACGCTGAACGCCTCGCTGTTCACCACGCCGCGCATCTTCTTCGCGATGGCGGACGACAAGCTCTTCTTCCCCTCGGTCGCGAAGGTGCATCCGCGTTTCGGCACGCCGTGGGTGGCCATCACGCTGACGGCGGGGCTGGGTGCGGTCTTCGTGCTGCTGCGCTCGTTCGAGCAGCTTGCCGACGCGTTCGTGACCGCCTTTCTCCCGTTCTATGCGCTCGCGGTGGCAGCGATCTTCCGTCTGCGCAAGCGGCCTGGCTATGCCCCGTCGTTTCGCGTGCCGGGCTATCCCGTGGTGCCCATCCTGTTTGTCGTTTCGGTGGTCTACCTGCTCGTCAATGGGTTCGTGAACCCGGAGAGCCGCTGGATGACGGCCTCGGTGTTCGGCGTGCTGTTGGCCGGCGTACCGGTCTACTATCTGACGGTCGGCCGTCGAGGCCGCTAGCCGATGTGCGGACGGGCGGAGCACGCGGTCAATTACCCGCGTTTCCGCACGCGCGTCACGTGACCAGAAAGTGACGCAATTCCGCGTTGACCGATGTCTCCGGGAGCGCCATCTTTCTCGAATGCTGAACCTGGCTCCCGTTGGGAGTCGGGCGCATGTTCACCCCCAATTCCAAGGACCCCTCCAGCTTATGAACCTCTCTCGTCTGAGGGCCTATCTCGGTGCGGCGGCCGCGCTGCTGTTCCTGGCGGCCAACGCATCATTTGCCCAGGTCACGACCGGCGCCGTCGCCGGCCGCGTGACCGATGCCGCTGGGGCGCCCGTTGAGGGCGCCCAGGTGCAGGTGCGCCAGGTCACCACTGGCCTGAGCCGCGGTGCGATGACGAACGCCGACGGCCGCTATCGCGTCCCCGGCCTCGAAATCGGCGACGGATATTCCGTGACCGTCCGCCGCATTGGCTTCACTCCGGTCACGCGCAACAACATCAACATCTCCATCGGGCAGGTGGCCCGCGTGGATCTGCAGATCTCGCAGGCGGCCACGACGCTCGCGGCCGTGACGGTCAGCACGGAGATCGATCCGATCATCGCCTCCTCCAAGACGGGCACGGGGTCCACCGTGTCGGACTCGGCGCTGATCCGCCTGCCGTCCCTCGGCCGCAACTTCACGGACTTTGTGGCGTTGACGCCGCAGATCTCGAACTCCGGCCCGGGCCTTTCCGGCGGCGGCGTGAACAACCGCTACAACAGCATCCAGATTGACGGCTCCACCGAGTCGGACCTCTTCGGCCTCGGCTCCACCGGCCAGCCCGGCGGCCAGGCGCGCGGCAAGTCCATCGGCCTCGAGTCGGTGAAGCAATACCAGGTGCTCCTCTCCCCGTACGACGTGCGCTACGGCAACTTCGCCGGCGCCCTCATCAACGCGGTCACCAAGAGCGGCACCAACGACTTCAAGGGGTCGGCGTACTGGTATTTCCGCGACCAGGAAATCACCCGCTCGCAGCCGTACCTGAACGACTTCCGCCAGACGCAGACCGGCTTCTCGCTGGGCGGCCCGATCCTCAAGGATAAGGTGCACTTCTTCCTGAATCCGGAGTTCCAGTCGCAGAAGGCGCCGGCATCGGGACCGTACGTCGGCTTGGCGGGGGCGACGAACCTGCCGAGCGTGGCCGATATTGACCGCTTCAACGCGATCGCGTCGCAGTACGGCCTGCCGACCTCGACCGGCGGTCCGCGCATGAACGAGAACCCGCTGACGAACATCTTCGTCCGCTTTGACATCCAGGGGCTGCCGTTCAACTCGTCGCTCGTGCTGCGCCACAACTATGGCAAGGCGCAGGACGACGTCTTCAGCCGCTCGTTCACCGGCACGACGTTCCGGTTGCTCAACAACGCCTACCAGTTCAAGTCGGACAAGGGCGCGACCGTGGCGCAGCTGCGTTCGGCCTTCTCCAACGGCTGGTACAACGAGATCTTCGCCGGCCTGACCACCATCCGCGACCGCCGCAAGCCGGAGACCGGTGGCGTGCCGCAGTTCCAGGCGCGGTCGACGACCGGCTTCACCATCGTGTCGGGCGCCGAGCGCTTCAGCCACGGCAACGAACTTGACCAGGACATCCTCGAGCTGACCGACAACCTGCAGATCCCGGTCGGCTCGCACCGCTTCACGGTGGGTGCGACCTACTCGACGTACAAGGTCCGCAACCTCTTTGCGCAGTCCATCTTCGGCGTGTGGAACTTCAACTCGCTCGACGACTTCGCGATCGGCAAGCCCAGTCAGTACATCGTCGGCGTGCCGCTCCCCGCGGGGACGGATGGCGCCGTCCGCTTCAATGCGAGCCTGTTCGGCGCCTATGTGCAGGACGAGTTCAACGTGACGCCGCGGCTGGCCGTCACGGCTGGCGTTCGCGTCGACGCGCCGGCGTTTGGCGACAAGCCGCCGACGAATCCGACGATCG
Organism: bacterium; assembly: GCA_021802745.1. The sequence continues at coordinate 8,670 of JAJZRK010000010.1, read as the reverse complement.
TGACGCAGTTCGGCCGCAACACGGCCGACATCCCGACCGGCAACATGACGGTCTCGCCGCGCGTCGGTTTCAATTGGGACGTGACGGGTGACCAGAAGAACCAGTTGCGCGGCGGCGTTGGCGTCTTTGCCGGCCGTCCGGCCTACGTCTGGCTGTCGAACTCGTTCCAGAACTCCGGTCTGTCAGGGGTCGCCCTGCTCACATGCAACAATACGGCCGCCCCGACGCTGACGGCTGCGGGCGTTGGCAGCCCGCCGCAGTCGTGCGCGACGGGAGGCACAGCGTCGCTCTCGGCCACCGCCGAGGTGGACCTGCTCAGCAAGGACCTCAAGTTCCCGCAGAACCTGCGTGCGAACATCGGCTACGATCGCGAGTTGATGGACGGCATCGTCGCGACGTTCGAGGCGATGTACACCAAGGGCATCAACACCCTGTTCTACCAGAACATCGCGCTCGGCGCGCCGCTCGGCACCGACCCGCACGGCCGCCTGATGTACGGCACCGCGCCGCTGACGCCGAACCTCCGCTACGCGGGACGCAACACGGTGCTCGACGTCACCAACCAGAACAAGGATTACAGCTACCAGCTCACCGCCGGCCTGCAGCGCCGCTGGCGCAACAACTGGGAAGGCTCCGTGTTCTACACCTACGCCCAGGCGTATGACATCCAGAGCCTCGGGTCGTCCACCGCCTTCTCGCAGTACCGCTTCGGCCGTTCGGCGGGCTACCTGCCGCAGGAGTCCACGAAGCTGACGCACTCGATGTTCGAGCAGCCGCACCGCGTCGTCGCCAACGGGTCGTATGCGTTCCAGAAGACCGGGACGGACCTGTCGCTCATCTACATCGGCGAGTCGGGCATGCCGTTCCACTATCTCATCGGTGGCTCCAGCTTCGGTGACGTGAACGGCGACGGCATCGGCAACGACCTGATGTACATCCCGAAGAACGTGACCGACCAGAACGAGATCATCTTCGTGCAGAGCGGCAGCAGCACGCCGCAGATGCAGGCCGACGCGTTCGAGAAGTTCATCTCGGGCAACAAGTGCCTCAACGAGCAGCGCGGCAGGATCATGGAGCGCCACAGCTGCCGCGAACCGTTCCGCAACTTCGTCAACCTCACGGTCCGCCAGAGCCTGGGCAAGCTGGGGCTGTCGAACGGGCTCCACGCGCCGGCGCTCAACAACGTGACGGTGAGCCTCGACATCTTCAACCTGGCGAACTTCCTCAACAAGAACTGGGGCAAGGTCTACTCGGCCGGCGACAACTCGGCGCTGACGGGCCCGCTCAACTACTCGACCAAGGAAGCCGGGTCGATGGTCGGCGCGGCCGGCGTTGCGGCGCGTCCGAAGTTCACGTTCAGCCCGACGTACACGATGTTCAATACGCAGAGCATCACGTCGAACTACCGGATGCAGTTGTCGGTGCGATACGCGTTTTAGAGAGAGACAACAGAGAGACAACAGAGAGACAACAGAGAGACAACAGAACCCGGGGGCCGCGAGGCTCCCGGGTTCTGCTTTGTGGAGCATCAGCCTGGGGCGCCGCGTGGGGGGCGCTGCCTTGCTTGGCCGAGGATTCGGGCTCGGAGTGCGACGAGCATCCGGCGCAGGTCACGCGCCTCGGTGGCGGCGCTGCGTGCGCGCTCGGCGGCCACGAGGCCGCTGTCGGCGGCGATGAGGAGCAGCGCGTGCAGTTCGGCGGCGGAACCGATGGCAATGGACAGGAAGTTCGCGAAATCGCGGGCGCTTGAGCGCATCGCTCCTTCCGCGATGTTCGCCGGCACGCTCGTGGCCGCGCGCACGATCTGGCTCCACGCCGTCCGATCGAGATACGAGTTCGCCCGCCGCGCCTCCGCGTGCAGCAAAGCCGCGAGCGCCATGGACCGCTGCCAGACCATCAGCTGTTCATACTGATGCATAAACGCACGGTAGCTCGCCCCGAGCCCCCGTGCGTCACCAAAGCCATGCTGGTCCAATCCCTTGATCGCAAATGCTGTTCGTCTGTTGTCTCTCTGTTGTTTCTCTGTTGTCTCTCTGTTGTTTCTCTTAAGTCCGGACTCTCGCCAGCAACACCACCCCCACCGTCCCAAACACTATTCCCGGCAGCCACGCCGCCAGGTTCGGCGGCACCAGCCCCTTCGATCCGATCGCCTGCGTCAGCTGCACGAGCATCAGGAAGATCACCGTCGTGCCAAGGCTGATTCCGACCCCGAACGCGGTGCCGCCGCGCTGCGTGCTCGTCGCGAGCGGCGCGCCAAACAGCATGATGATCAGGCACGTGACCGGGATCGCGATCTTCAGCATGCGCCCCACCTTCAGCGCCCCGACGTCGCTCCCCGACCGCTCGAGATTGCGGATGAAGCTGCTGAGTTCGGAGAACGTCATCTCGTCGGGCACCTTCGAACTGGCCATCAGCGCCCGCGGCTCCTCCGTCATCCGGCGGTCGCGCAGCGAATCGAACGCGATGCTGATATTCACCGAGTCGGTGGGGAGGATGTGCATGACACCGTTGGTGAGCGTCCAGCGCTTGTGTCGCGCATCGTACTTGCCCGCGCGCGCGGTCACGAAGTAGGTCGGATACGCCGCGTCCTTGCCCTTCCGCTCCACCACCACCTGGTCGAGCGCCCGCTGGTCCACGTCGGCGCCCGCGATGGTGTAGACGCGCCCGCCCTCGGCGGCGAACGTGAAGTTGAACCGGGTGGAGCGGTTGGAGAACTGCCGCTCCTTGAGCAGCTCCACGCGTCGCGCATTCGTATAGGGCGACACGGCGCCGATGCCCAGTCCCACCCCCGTGGCGAGGAGCGCCCCGAACGCCATCGGCAGGATGAAGCGGTAGAAGCTGATGCCGCTCGCCTTGGCGGCCGTGATCTCGGAGTGGCGCGTGAACGCCCCGACCGAAAAGACCGTCGCAAAGAGCACCGCCGCCGGCATGACGAGGAACATCGTGTCCGGCACCCCGTACAGGTACGCGAGCGCGATGTCCCGTGGCGACAAGTCGCGGTTCAGGTACTTGTCGAGCTTCTCGGTGAGGTCAATGATGATCACGAGCAGCGGAAAGCCGAGCGCGGTACCGGAGAAGATCTTTACCCATTCGGCGAGCACGTAGCGGTCGAGCGGCTTGACCAGTCGCATTACCGCCTCCGCCGCACAAGGCGCAGGACGCGGCGCCGGGCGCGGTCGAGCAGCTCGGTGGTCTCGCTGCCGCGATTGGTCGTGCCCTCGTGGCCAAGGCGCACGGTGAGGGCGAGCCCGATGGTGCCGAGAATGATGTTGGCCGCCCACATCCCCCAGAACGGCGTCATGTAGTCGCGGTCCGCCATCGTCTCGCCGACGATGAGGCCCACGTAATACAGCCCGAACACGGTCAGCGAGACGCCGATGGTCATGCCGACGCCGCCGCGCGGAAAGCGCAGCGCGATGGGAGCGCCGAGGAGGACAAAGATGAAGCAGGCCACGGCGATGGCGAACTTCTTCTCGATCTCCACCGAGTGGCCGTCCACGATGTTGGCGGCGTTGGCGAACTCGATCTTCAGGCCTTCGACGATCACCGTGGTGGTCGTCGGGGACAACGAATCGCCCGCCGGCACGACCTGCCCATACGTCGGTGGCACGCCGGCCGCGTGCGGCTGCGGGACCGGGGCGGGTGCCTGAGCCGCCGGCGCCGGGCTGCCGGTATCCTGCGTAGCGGCGAGGGCCGCCGGCTTCTTCGATGGGTCCTGTGTTTCCGCGACGGCCGCCGGCTTCTTCGCCGTGTCCTGTGCTGTCGTGACGGCCACCGGCTTCTTCGACGTGTCCTGCGGCACGGTGGCGGCCGCCGCCGTCCGGATCCCCAGCGCCGAGAGCATCCGGCAGTACGCGGAGCCGATGCCCGGCCGCAAGACCTGCGGCTGGATGGGTGTCGCCGTCTTCCGGTCGTACCGGTACAGCAGCTTCCACGTGCTGTCGCGTGTGCGCGCCGCCCGGTCCACCCGCGACTGCAGCTCGCAGATGGTCATCTCGCGGTCGCTCTTGTACGCGCTGTCGGGCGACTCGTTCTCGAACTGGTTGCCGACGCCCTGCACCTTGATGAAGTCGGTGTTGAAGAAGTTGCGCTGCAGCCGCGCCGGCTCCTGCAGCGAGACCTCGGTCATCGAGCCGCTGTAGAGCGTCAGGAGGAGGTCCGACTGGTTGGTCGAAAGCTCCAGCAGGCCGCTGTCGGCATGGATGGTGCGGCGCTTCTGGGGCGGCGACAGGTCGTAGATGGTGACGTCGCGCATCATGCTGGTGGCGCGGTCAATGTGCACGGCGCGCAGGTAGAGGCGGCTTGGCGACACCTCGTTGATGATCTGTTCCTTGAACGCGACCGTCGGCTTCTTGCGCGAAATGTCGCTCGTGAGCGACGCCAGCCGGTGGTTGGCGCGCGGCAGGACCTGGTCGTTGAACCAGATCATGAAGACCGTGAAGCCGAGTGCGGCCACGAGCACCGGCGCGACGAGGCGGTGCATCGAGACGCCGCTCGCCTTGTACGCGGTGATCTCGTTCTCCGACGCGAGCCGGCTGAACGCGTGCAGCGTCGCCACCAGGATCGCCATCGGCAGCGTCATGGCGACGGTGAACGGAATCGAGAGGGCGAAGAACTCGACGATCGCCCGGACCGGCAGCCCCTTCCCCACGAGATCGCCGAACTTCTTGGCGACATAGTTCAGCAGCAGCAGCGACGTGAGCGCGGAGAGCGCAAACACGAGCGGGCCGACGTGCTCTCTCAGGATGTACTTGGAGGTGATCTTCAAGAGGGCGATCCCGGGGCGCAGGAAGGGCGGAACTGCCAGTCACGCCGAGGGTTGTAGGGTGTCGGACCGTCCGTATATTCCACCTGCCGACCGCTCAGATGCAAGGTGTATGGATGCGATGCGATACGGTGAATGCTGGAGACGTAGACGATAGACGGTAGACGGTGGACGGTCGAGAGCGGCACACGGAGAGCGGACGACGGACGGAGGTCGCCTGGAATTCGAAGGATGGACACGCTCCGTCTCCCGTCTGCAGTCTACCGTCAACCGTCTACCGTCCACCGTCTTCATTATCGGCTCCTCATACCCCGCCTAACCGTCTTCGTGCGCGCTCTCCGCTACTTCGCCGCCTGCCTGATCGCAGTGCCGCTGGCGGCCCAGTCCCAGGGGGCGCCGCCGGCGCGGAGCGAGCCGTCCGTTCTTGTCCCCTTCCGGCTGGCCTTCGTCCCGCCGCCGGCGCTCGCCCCGGGCGGCAGCCTTGCGCGCGACCGCCTGAGTGCCAGTGAGATCGCGCGCCGCGTGGCGGCGGCGGCGCAGCAGCGGGCCCAGCAGAGCCTCGAGGAGCAGTGGCGCACGGCGGTGCGGCTGTCGCTGCAGGGGACGGGGCGGGGGGCGGGGGTGGCCACTGCGGCCACGCTTCCGGCGAAAGCGGACACCACCCTGCGCCAGCAGGCGGCCGATCTGTTCGGGCAGTACGCCGACCTCGGCCTCGTCCTCAATGGACGCCTCGAGAGCAAGCTGAACCGCACCAAGAACGAGCGCTGCATCAGCAGCCAGCTCTTCAGCGTGTCGTCGCAGTGCAAGGGGACGTTCCAGCCCCTCTTCGATTTCCAGTTCGACGTGCGCACGGGCGGCGTGGTCGCCGACCGCGTGCACCTCGACGTGGACTACGACAGCAAGCGGGAGTTCGACGCGTCCAACAACATCTCGGTCTACTACCAGGGGAAGACCGACGAGCTGATCCAGCGCCTCGAGGTCGGCAACGTCACGTTCCAGCCGCCGGCCAGCCGCTTCATCACGGGCGGCATCCCGAGCGGCAACTACGGCCTGCAGGCCATCGGCCAGCTGGGCCCGATGCGCTTCCGCACGATCGTCGCGCAGCAGAAGGGCAACGTCACCAAGGACCGCGTCTTCACCGTAGGCGATCGCACGGTGCAGGCGGTGGACCGGGAGATCGAGGATTACCAGGTCGAGCCGCGGCGTTTCTTCTTCACGGTGGACCCGCACCGCTTTGCCGACTTCCCGAACATTGACCTCCTGAACGTGACGCAGATGCAGCGGCTCGCCGCGGCACTCCCCGACTCGGTGCGGCCGTCGCGCATCTACCTCTATCGCCTCCTCATCGGCGGCCAGCCGCCCAATCCCAACGGGCCGCAGTTCACGCTGATCGGCGACCCATCCTCGCGCCGCGGCCAGATCTACGAGCTGCTGCGCGAGAACGTGGACTACTACACCGATCCGTCGCTGCTCTGGGTGGCGCTCGTGCGCCCGCTCAACCTGAACAACGAGCGGCTCGTCGTGGCGTACACGGTGCGCCTCAACGGCAAGGACACGACGCTCGCGTCCACCGGCGGCACGCCGGACTTCGAGTACACGGCGCGCGACCAGTACGCCAACCTGCTGTGGGACCCGCAGGTGCGCCCCACCGATGCCGCCTTCGACCGCGAGATCCGCTCGGTCTACCGCGTGGGCGGCGAGGACGTGCGGCGACAGACGGTGACCGCGCGCATCGTGACGGGCGCGTCGGGCGACCAGGAGAAGCCCGTCGCGGGCGCCAGCGAAACCTGGCTGCAGCTCTTCGGCCTCGCGCAGTCGGGGAACAGCGCGACGTTCGACATTGACAACCGGCTCTTCCCGCGCCCGGGCGACCCGAACGTCGCCATGGGCGGCGCGGCCGGCACCCGGATCCTGCGCGACGTCTTTCTCGTCTTCCCATCGCTGCGCCCCTTCTCGCGCGCCGGGCTCGCGCAGCCGGCGGGCAATCCGTCAAGCGAGGCGATCTACACCACGCCGGGCGAATACCTCTACTCCACGCAGCACCCGCAGTCCACGTACCGCATCCGCCTGCGCTACGACGCCGAGGGGGGCGGCGACGCGGGGACGCTGATGCTCGGCGCCACGCAGGTGCGCCCGAACTCCGAGCGCCTGACGCTCGATGGGCGGCTGCTGCAGCGCGACGTGGACTACAAGATGGACTACGACCTGGGCCGCGTCTCCTTCCTGCGCCCCGACACGCTCTTCCCCAGCGCCAGGCAGGTCTCGGTGCGGTTCGAGGAGAACCCGCTGTTCGCGGCGGCGCCGAAGAGCATTCTCGGTTTTGCGTCGCAGTTCCCGCTCGACGTGGGCGAGATCAACGTGATGGCCATCGCGCAGAACCAGCGCACCACCTTCACGCGCCCGCCGCTCGGCTACGAGCCGCAATCGTCGTTCCTCGCCGGGGTGAGCGGCACCTTCGACTTCAATGCCGCGCCGCTCACGCGCGCCCTGCAGCGGCTGCCGTTCGTGCAGACCACGACGCCGTCGCGCGTGCACCTCGACGCCGAGGTGGCCACCAGCCGCCCGCAGGCGAACAGCGCGGGGCAGGCGTACATCGAGAGCTTCGAGGGCGAGGGAGGGACGCTCGTGAACCTCTCCGACCCGGCCTGGCTCAACAGCAGCCAGCCGGCCCTTGGCCTCGCGCTCCCCGCGAAGATCGGCGGCGCCGCGAGCCTCGACTTGTCGCGCGCGGCGACGATCGCCTGGCAGAACAACGGGCTCAGCGCCGCCGGACAGACCATCACGTTCACGCTGCAGCAGATTGACCCGCTGGTGAACATCATCGGCTCAGGGCTGCAGCAGCCGGAGCAGATGCTCTGGCTCACGCTCTATCCCCTGAGTGTCGGCGGCGCGTACAGCGACGCGACCAAGAGGTACCAGTGGCAGATCAACAACACGCCGCTCGGCCGGCACTGGCGCTCCATCCGCACGGTGTTGAACGCCTCGGGCACCGACCTGTCGCGCGTGGAGAACATCCAGTTCTGGACGTTGATTGACACCACCGCCGCGCATCGCACGCGCAATCCCACCCTCGTGCTCGACTTTGGCGACGTCTCCGAGAATGCGGTCGCCGTGGCGCCGACGAAGCTCGTCGTCTCCCGCGACGGCACCGCCGTGGACTCGCTCTATTCAGGGCGGGCCGTCGTCGGCCTCGACTCGCTGCACTCCGAGCGCGACGCCTTCTCGCGCTCCTTCAACCAGGAACGCGACGACAAGGGGCTTCCCGGCGACGTCGTGCCGACGCTCCAGTTCACCTCGCCCGACTCGTCCGGCGTGCTGCGCGACTACCCGATGTGCCAGCGCGGCGACATCAAGCTCAACCGGCTGGGCGACGCCAAGACCAACTGCACCGTGCGCAACGGGCGGCTCGACGAGAACGACATTGACCTCGACAACACGCTCAACTTCGTGTCGTCGCAGCGCGAGAGCGAGCGCGTGCTGCGCTACGTGGTCGACATGTCGGATCCCAAGGCGTACACCCGCGTCGGCAAGTGCGAGGTGACGCAGGTGGACACCTCGGGAGGCGGCGTCGAGAACAACACGCTCTGCTGGGTCTTCTTCCGCCTGCCGTTCAACACCCCGTTCGACACCATCGGCGGCGGGCCGGCGATTCGCCGCATGCGCGCCCTGCGCCTGACCATGGTGAGCGGCGTCGGCGCGCACGACGACGGCTTCACGCAGATTCCCATCGCGCAGTTCCGGCTCACCGGCGCCTCGTGGCTCAAGCGCGCCGACCGCGCCATCACCGGCATCGCCGGCGACCGCACGGGGCAGGGGAGCGTGCAGGCCTCGACCATCGGCACCATGGACCGCGACTCGACGAGCGGGCTCATCTACGAGTCGCCGCCCGGCGTCAACGACAGATC